>CANKOW010000254.1 GCA_947484295.1 Alcaligenaceae bacterium
CCACCAACGGCACGCTTAAGTTGACGGCTTTGCACGCCGTGATCACACCTTGTGCAATCACATCACAACGCATGATGCCGCCAAAAATATTGACCAAAATGGCCTTGGTACCTTTATTGCTGAGCATGATCTTGAAGGCTTCAGTGACGCGCTCGGCTGTCGCACTTCCACCGACATCCAGAAAGTTGGCAGGCTCGCCACCAAACAACTTGATCGCATCCATGGTTGCCATTGCCAAGCCAGCACCATTGACTAGGCAGCCAATGTTGCCGTCAAGCTGAATGTAGGCCAGTTCGTGCTTGCTGGCTTCGATTTCGGCTGGGTCTTCTTCGTCAAGGTCGCGATACGCAACGATTTCAGGATGACGAAACAACGCATTGGGATCGAAATTAAATTTTGCATCCAGCGAAATGATGTCGCCTTTACCGGTCAAAATCATCGGATTAATTTCAGCCAGTGAAGCGTCTGTATCCCAATAGGCTTTATAGAGCTTTTGAAACTCGGCCGCAGCCTTACTCACCAAGGCCTCAGGTACGCCAATGCCGCGCGCCAAAGTCTGGGCTTCAACATCGGTCAAACCAACACCTGGGTCCACAAAAACCTTGAGGATTTTTTCGGGGTGGTGTTCAGCCACCTCTTCGACGTCCATCCCGCCTTCGCTTGAGGCCATCACGCACACGCGTTGCGTGCCACGGTCGGTCACAATGCCTACGTAGTACTCTTTTTTGATATCGGCGCCCTCTTCGATCAGCAAGCGGCGCACTTTTTGGCCCTGTGGGCTTGTTTGATGCGTAATGAGCTGCATACCAAGGATTTCGCTAGAAATCTTGCGAACCTCTTCGATAGAGCGTGCGAGCTTGACGCCGCCGCCTTTACCGCGACCGCCCGCATGAATCTGCGCTTTCACGACCCAGACTGGGCCCCCAAGTTTTTCGGCGGCAGCTACCGCTTCATCAACACTAAACACTGGGATGCCACGTGGCACGACTACACCGAACTGACGCAGCAACTCTTTGCCCTGATACTCGTGGATTTTCATAGGAATCCTGAACGTTAGAAAAAATAAAACACGTAAAAATTAACTTGCTCAAACGATTTAAATGATTTAGACGATTTGAACAGACTATTTCTCAGAAACTTCAGCGCCAATCACCTCGGGCGCGATGTACCACTGAGGATAGAGCTCTTTCGTAATCGGACCGTCAAGGCGCCAGGCCGTACAACCGCCTAACTGATAGGGTCGTTTAGTGGGATCGGCCGCATTACGGCGTTGCCCTGACATCGTTTGCACTGCTGCAGTGGGTAATACTGCCGCTAACTCTGTCATGTGGGTACAGCCAGCGGTACGGCTAAAACGTTCTTTAACCTGCTGTCTGAAGCTTTTAAGAAGATTCATACCAATCAAATCACGGTATTCAGTCGCGATTGAGGAGCAAGTCTCACCAAAAGGCGCGGCATCATACGCTGCCATCGCATCCAAAATGTTGAAACTGCTGTCAATGGTAATACGCAGGTGCATGTGATGAAACGCCTGCCCAACTTTTTGCTCGCTGCCATCGCGTTTGGTATAACTAAAGGCCTTGGAGTCGATTAATTCAGCCTCGACATCCCACAGACCGTCTTCACGCTCAAAGGAGTGAACCTGAATTGAGCGGTTGTGCATGGGCTTGCGAGGATGAGCGGATAACGGCAGAGGCATACGGGATGGGCTTGTCAAATGACACAGTGCAACAGAGCATAAAAGTATAGCGCATCAAAGGGAAATCACCTAGACAAGCGAAAGCCAGCATGCGGATCGCTTGCCGGCTCTAGGCAAAGATACAGACGATCTGGCTTAGCGCAGTGCATCAGAACAATGCATCGGCACAGTACACCCGTGCAGCGTGTCAACACTCAAACTCGGGCGGATCTTTGAGCACGCGGTGAATCACCTCGTGTGAAAAGCCACGAGAGGCTAAAAACCGCCCTTGGCGCGCATATTCAGACGTGTTTGTCGGGGAACCACCGCGGCTAAACTTCTTTTGCCAAACGCTTTGGGCACGTGCAAGCTCAGAATCTTTGAGTTCAAGCCGCACTTGAGCGACCTGCGCAGCGTCAATGCCCTGTTGAGTGAGTTCTTGGGCAATTTTGGCTAAACCTTGCTGGCCTGCTTTGCGATGCACAAACCCTTGGACGAAGCGCTGGTCTGACTGCCAGCCCTCTTTGGCCAACGCATCAAGCAATGCGCTAAGTTCTTCTGGGCTTTGGGCGTGCGCTGATAGCTTACGGCTCAGTTCAACACGACTATGCTCGCGCCGCGACAACAAACCAACGGCCCGAGCCCTGAGGGACAGGCCGGACCGCGGTTTGACATGATCGGTTGCTGCTCGCACCGTCTCGAATTCGTCGCTCATCAGGTGAAATAGCCCAAGAATTGCGGCATAAGCTAATCAAACATGCAAAGAATGGATGAACCAGCAAATCACTGACCCAAAGACTGAATGAATCAAAGAGTCATCGAATCATCGAATCAAAGATTCTTTGAATCAATGCATCACTCAATCAAAGAGTTAAAGATCATCTTCAGACTCGGGTTCTGCAGCGACCGCTTTTGAAGCTTTGCTTGAGGCAGCCTTAGGAGTCGTCGCACTAGCACTGGCTGCGGCTTCGGCTACCGAGGGAGTGCGTGCAACGACGCCAAGCTTTTCACGGACTCGGTTTTCAATCTCGACGGCCATGGCGGGATGCTCGCGCAAATATTCGCGCACGTTATCTTTACCCTGACCGATGCGATCGCCGTTGTAACTAAACCAAGCGCCCGCCTTGTCGACGATGCCCGCAACGACACCCAGATCGATGATTTCGCCTTCGCGCGAGATACCAGCCCCGTACATAATGTCGAATTCAGCCTGCTTGAAAGGTGGGGCGATTTTGTTTTTCACGACCTTCACGCGGGTTTCATTACCGACGACCTCGTCACCTTTTTTGATACCGCCGATACGGCGAATATCCAGACGTACTGAGGCGTAAAACTTAAGCGCGTTGCCGCCCGTGGTTGTTTCGGGGTTGCCGAACATCACGCCGATTTTCATACGAATCTGATTAATGAAAATCACCATGCAATTGGTACGCTTGATGCTAGCAGTGAGCTTGCGTAAGGCCTGGCTCATCAAACGCGCCTGCAAACCGGGCAGTGAATCGCCCATTTCACCTTCAATTTCAGCTTTAGGGGTCAGCGCTGCGACCGAGTCGATTACGATTAAATCGACCGAACCCGAACGTACCAGTGCATCTGTAATTTCAAGGGCTTGCTCACCCGTATCAGGCTGTGAAATCAGCAGATCAGTGAGATTTACGCCCAATTTTGAGGCGTACTGCACATCAAGAGCATGCTCAGCATCAATAAATGCGCAAGTACCACCCACCTTTTGCATTTCGGCAATCACTTGCAAGGTAAGTGTCGTTTTACCCGATGACTCAGGACCATAGATTTCGATCACTCGCCCGCGCGGCAGGCCCCCTACACCCAACGCAATATCCAAGCCCAAAGAGCCAGTCGAAACGACTTGGATGTCATGCTCGACCTCGTTATCGCCGTAGCGCATCACGGATCCTTTGCCAAACTGCTTTTCGATTTGAGCAAGTGCTGCAAGCAGCGCCTTTGCTTTTTCGGGGGAGCCGGCTTTGAGGGCTTTTTCGTCCATGACTATCCTTTAGGTAAAAATCATTAAAATAATTGTACTGTACAAATAAACAGTATTGCAAGGTTTTTATACAACACCATCGCAACACAGGGTTTTCCCCAGTTAATCGGCAACATTGTAGGCAGATCCGAGATGCTATGACAAAATGGATGCTCTTTGGTGTCATCAGGCTCTTTTAAACCATGCGTATTCTCATCGCAGAAGACGATAGCATTTTGACTGATGGCCTGACGCGCTCGCTGCGGCAGCACGGCTACGCCGTAGACACAGTCAGTGATGGTATCGCAGCAGACGCGGCACTGATGGCACAAGAGTTCGACCTGCTCATTCTTGATTTAGGCTTGCCCCGACTCTCGGGCCTCAACGTGCTAAGCCGATTACGGGCACGACAATCCCGCCTACCTGTGTTGATTTTGACCGCAGCCGACAGCATCGAGCAACGGGTCAATGGGTTAGATCACGGGGCCGATGACTACATGGCAAAACCTTTCTCGTTGTCAGAGCTTGAGGCGCGCGTGCGGGCCCTTGCCCGGCGTGGTGCCGGCGGCGGCGGTACGCTTTTGCGCCATGGCAAACTTGAATTCGATCAAACCGGCCGGGTCGCCTCGGTCAATGATCAACCGCTTGAGCTGTCCGCTCGCGAAATCAGTTTGCTTGAAATTTTGTTGACACGCAGCGGTCGGATGGTCAGTAAAACTCAAATCGTTGACCACCTGTGCGAATGGGGTGAAGAGGTCAGTTCAAACGCGATCGAAGTGTATGTACATCGCCTACGTAAGAAGCTAGAGGACAGCGGCGTCAAGATTGCAACCGTTCGCGGGCTCGGGTATTGCCTTGAACGTGAACCTTCGGCACCAGTCACTCAACGCTGAGGGACAAACGCCTTCAGACCTCGGCGGCCGTTATGCAAAACTCAAGCGCTATCCCTGCACGCACGCTGCCAATCAGTGAAGCTGACACGGCTCAACTGACAGAAGGCACAGAGGCGCTTGATGCTCCCAGTCGCCGCTCACTGTTAGGTGAGATTCTCGATTGGCTTCTTGCACCACTTTTTTTATTGTGGCCAATGAGTATTGCCATCACCTACGTGGTGGCTCAAAACTTA
>CANKOW010000255.1 GCA_947484295.1 Alcaligenaceae bacterium
ACTACCGAGTAACGACTTAACATCCTGAACCTTAGTAAATTGCTCAACGGCCTCGGATACTGCCAAGAAAGCATCGACTAAAACAGTTTCAAACGAGGTATTTTGGTGGCGCACGATTTCTTCGATCGCCTCGCTGTGCGACCAGTTACGCTTGTAGACCCTGAAAGATACAAGGGCATCGTACATGTCGACCAGCGAAACCAAGCGCGCGGCAAGCGGAATATCTTCGCCCTTTAGGCCCCGTGGGTAGCCTGTACCATCCCATTTTTCGTGATGCGCGCCGGCCACAGCAATCGCCAACTTGAGAACCTCTGAGGGATATTCAAGCTGCGCTGCGGTCGTACTCAAAATAGCTTCACCCAATTGCGCATGCGTTTGCACCACGCACCAGTCCTCGTGGGACAGCTTGCCGTCTTGCAACAGGATGTGATCCGGAATAGCAACTTTACCAATGTCGTGTAAAGGCGTGGCCTGGCACAGTGTGTTGATCCACTCGTCGGTCAGCACCTCAGTGTAGTAACCCGTATCACGTAAACGGCGTGCCAAAAGTCTCACGTAATATGCCGAGCGTACGCCATGATCATCTACCTCAAAAGGACCGTCATCGATCACCTCGGGTGGCGGTGTGTTGACCGTTAAAGCGCTTGGGCGCGTCGCGTGTGCAGAGCGCTCGTCAAGGCCCCCGGACTCAACGGGGGCTGGGCTTACTGGTAACACATTTAAACTCGCTGACATAGCACTCAACGTCGGGATTCAGAGGTTGGCATCAGGATACCAACGATCACTTCAGCTGAGACTATTTACGCAAAGAAGTGCTCTATCGACATGTGCTTTGCAGTTCTTGGCATCACAAAAGTGCAGCGTCCACCACTTCAATCCAATGTCGCACTGCGATTTCAGTACCGCTTTGCAAATGCCCAATACAACCGATATTTGAAGAGAGCACTACATCGGGCTTGGCTTGGCTCAAGTGAGTTAACTTACGATCGCGCAGTGACGTTGAAATTTCGGGCTGCAAGACCGAATATGCACCTGCTGAACCACAGCAAAGGTGCGTTTCTGTGAAGGGCTGCAAGGCTAAGCCGAGTTTGGCAAAGAGAGTTTCACTGAGCGGTCGCAAACCTTGCCAGTGTTGCAAGGTACATGGTGGGTGAAACGCAGGCCGTTGAGGTAAACGCGCTGTATCAAGTTGGGTGGCCAGTGCCTCGGCGTAAGGCGCCACCACTTCGGCGATGTCGCGCACGAGCGCCACAACTTTTTGGGCTTTGGCAAGGTAAGCAGGATCATGTCGCAAATGATGGGCGTATTCAACCACCATCGCACCACAGCCCGAGGCATTCATCACAATCGCCTCGACCTTGCCTGCTTCGATCAGCGGCAACCAAGCATCAATGTTTAAGCGCATTTGCACGCGCGCAGCTTCTTGATCATCCAAGTGAAAATTCAACGCGCCGCAGCAACCCGCCCCCGGCGCCACTTGGGTACCGATGCCTAAGCGATCCAGCACGCGAATGGTGGCGGCGTCAATCGTCGGCATCATCGTGGGCTGCACGCAACCTGTTAACAACAGCACCTGCTTCACGTGCTGACGCGTGTCTGGGCGCACCCCGGTGGGTCGTGCTTCTACGATTTTTTTCTGAAGACTGGCGGGCAACAAACCGCGTACGGCTTGGCCAACTTTATAGGCGGGTGCGAACAGTGGTGAGTTGAGCCCCTTGCGTAACAGGGCACGCTGCAGACGCTGTGACAGGGGACGTGGCACTTTCTCTTCAACGATCTTGCGACCGATGTCAATCAAATGACCGTACTCAACACCAGACGGGCAAGTGGTTTCGCAATTGCGGCAGGTCAGGCATCGGTCAAGATGCATCTGAGTGGCTTGCGTAGGCTCTTGCCCTTCGAGTAGTTCTTTAATCAGGTAGATGCGCCCGCGCGGGCTATCGAGCTCATCGCCCAGCACTTGATAGGTTGGGCAGGTGGCCTGACAAAAGCCACAGTGCACACACCGGCGCAAAATATCGTCGGCCTCTTGGCCAAGCTCAGAAACAAGCGCCCAATCAGCTAGATTTGTTTGCATAAGTATCTCGTCAGAGTCCGTGCACTAAGCGACCGGGGTTAAAGAGCCCCTTCGGATCAAATTCTTGTTTGAGTCGTGCGACCACTTCTAACACGCCAGCTGCCAAAGGATGAAATACGCCTTGGTCGGGCATGGTTTGATCACCTGGGCTGCGAAACAAGGTGGCATGTCCGCCGGCTTGCTCTGCCACGCGCCTGACTGTCGTGGCGTCAAGCGCTGACGCGACCCACCGCTGCCCCCCACCCCACTCTATGAGCGTCGGCCCTAAGTTCAACACGGGGGTAGCAGGCGCAACCGCCAAGCGCCATACGGTGGGTGTCGTAAAAAATGAAAGTTTCTGTTCGCGCAACACAGTCCAATATTCGAGGGCTTGAGCATTGGGTAAGACTTGCCCGCCCATTTTTAGTCGCGCTGTTTTAAGCGCTGCACCGGCACCGGCCAGGCGAACTCTCAGGCACCCTAAAGTATCCTCTGTCGATTGCCAGGCGGTAGCCGAAATGGGTAAAGGCTGCGCGCGCCAGCTGTGGCAGATTGCTAACGCGCTGGCTTCATCAAGCGCGAACTCAAGCGTACAAACTTCTTGAGGCATCGGTGCGACCTTGACCGACACTTGAGTCAGTGGGCCGAACATCCCCAGAGATCCTACTAATAATCGCGAGACGTCGTAGCCCGCTACGTTTTTCATGACCTCGCCACCAAACTTCAAGATGCTTCCACTTGCAGTTAGCAGGTGCGTGCCCAACACGTAATCTTTGACTGGGCCACCGCTGTAGCGACCGGGCCCGGCAAGGCCCGCAGCAACGCACCCACCTAACGTGGCCTGCGCACCAAACGCGGGCGGATCGAAGGCAAGCATTTGCTCTGAGGCTGCAAGCGTATCAATTACCTCTTGTAGAGGTGTACCCGCCCAGGCGGTTACGACGAGCTCTGTCGGTTGATAGTTAATGATGCCGCGCAGCGAATTAAGCTTCAGAGCGACGCTATTGCTCTGCATGTGTGGAACACCACTGTCAATGGTGTTTAGCGCATGATTGCCATAAAATTTTTTGGTGCCACCACCTTCGATCAGGATGGTGTGTTTTTGCTGCGCGGCGTCTAGTACTTGCTCGCGCAGCTGAGCGATCACATGATCCATCATGGCCTAAAACCGTGGAAGCTCAGGAAACGCGAGCGCGCCGCCATGCACGTGCATTTTGCCGTACTCGGCGCAGCGCCTGAGTGAAGGGATGACCTTCTCGGGGTTCAGCAACCCATCGGGATCAAAGGCACGCTTGACTGCGGTAAAGGCATCGAGCTCTTCGCGCGAAAACTGAACGCACATTTGGTTGATTTTTTCCATGCCTACGCCATGCTCGCCGGTGATGGTGCCACCGACTTCAACACATAGCTCGAGGATTGCAGCACCAAAGTCTTCGGCGCGACGTACTTCGTCTGGAAAATTTGAGTCAAACAAAATCAAGGGGTGCAAATTGCCATCGCCGGCATGAAAGACATTGGCGCACCGCATATTGAATTGTTTTTCCATGTCTTTAATCGCGTTTAAGACGCGACCCAAGTGGCGACGTGGAATGGTGCCATCCATACAGTAATAATCTGGCGAGACCCGACCGGCGGCCGGAAACGCATTTTTACGTCCGGCCCAAAAGCTCAAGCGCTCTGCCTCGGTTTGTGACACTTGCAATCGCGTGGCGCCAGCTTTTTCAAACACTTGCTGCATCCGGATGATTTCGTCAGCGACTTCATCCACCGTACCATCTGACTCGCATAACAAGATTGCCTCAGCCTCGGTGTCGTAGCCTGCTTTGACAAAGGGCTCGACCATCTGGGTGGCTTGCTTATCCATCATCTCAAGACCAGCCGGAATAATGCCGGCCGCAATGATTTGCGCCACGGCTTGGCTGGCTTTTTCGACATCGTCGAAACTTGCCATGACGACTCTGGCAAGCGCGGGCTTGGGTGTTAGGCGCAAGGTCACTTCTGTGACCACGCCCAGCATGCCCTCAGAGCCTACAAATACGGATAACAGTTCGGGCCCCGCGCTGTCAGGCGCCAACGAGCCGAGCTCGATGATTTCTCCACTCATGCTAACCATGCGAACTTTCAGTACGTTGTGAACAGTGAGGCCGTACTTTAAACAATGCACGCCGCCCGAGTTTTCAGCGACGTTGCCGCCAATCGAACAGGCGATTTGACTTGAGGGGTCAGGCGCGTAATACAAGCCGAAGGGGCTAACGGCCTCAGATACGGCCAGATTGCGCACACCGGGTTCAACCACTGCAATAGCCGCCTGATGATCAATCTGTTTGATTCGGTTGAATTTTGCCAGGCCAAGCAATACGCCCTGAGCATGCGGCATTGCACCACCCGACAACCCCGTACCAGCCCCGCGCGCGACAACGGGCACATTTAAGCGGTGACAGGTTTTAAGAACAGCCTGAACCTGAGCCTCGGTTTCGGGCAACACAACGGCCATCGGTACCGAGCGATACAACGACAAACCGTCGCACTCATAGGGGCGCGTGTCTTCGCTACGGCTGAGCACGCAGTGCGCAGGCAAGACCTGCAAGAGCGCCTTGACGACGACCGCGGCCTCTGGGCCCGACACTGCTGCGATTGCTTGCTCTGAAACCGCGTTCATTTTTTCTCCGCAAGGCCTCGCCTTTTAGGG
>CANKOW010000256.1 GCA_947484295.1 Alcaligenaceae bacterium
AACTGACGCGAGGTCTCGAACACGCTTAATCTAACGCCTTGGGCCATTGAAATGCGGCAGGTTGTTTTGTTAAAAATCGTTGGACAGCATCGGCATGCCACTGCGTCGTACGTGCGACGGCTTGGGCCGAAGACTCAATATCCATCATCGAATCTAAGCTGCTATTTAACGAGACATTAAACGCACGCTTAGTCATGGCAAGCGCCGCAGGAGCAGCCTGAGCCAGACAAGCTGCCATTTGATGCGCACGCTCGAGGGTGCGGCCCTGAGGGGTCACTTCGAGCACAATCCCGAGTTCATGGGCCTGCTGCGCGTTCAGCTCGCGCGCTGAAAAAGCGAGCTCTTTCGCACGCTGCACGCCCACAATGCGTGGCAAGGTATATAAAACAGCGCAATCAGGCACCAAACCTAGCCGCATAAACGACAGACAAAAACGGCTATCAGGCGCCGCCAGAACAATATCTGCCGTTAACGCGAGGCTAAAACCAGCTCCATAAGCCGCGCCTTCAACAGCCGCAATAACAGGCACTTCGAGGCGTAACAAAGTCTCTATCCAAGACAGATAATCAAAACGCATCCGCTCGCGCCCCTCTTGCGCGCTCAAGGTCGCCTCGCCCATGGCGCTGATATCGCCCCCAGCGCAGAAGGTTGCCCCGGCCCCCGTAATCACTAAGGCTCGTAAGTCACGCTGTTGCGGCATCGTCGCAATTAAATCCCCCAGCTCTTTGCGCATGACCGCATCGATCGCGTTTTTGCGCTTAGGGCGATTTAACGTGAGCGTGCCAACGCCCTGACTCACTGCATATTCAATCGTTTCCAACTTGCACACCTTAATAAAATTATTCTAAAAACATTGATGCTGAACAAAAGCCCCGCCGAATCGAGGGATATACCTACGCTCGCCTTCGCACCTATTTTGGATGCATATTATTTAGGAGAACCTGACGTCGAGTCGTGCGAGCACAGCCCTGCCATACACTTCTCTTGGACTGTCACTTCTCTTGGACTGTCACTTCCTTAATCAGGCAGTTTAAGCACGTGCTTCGCGATGATCTCTTTTTGGATTTCGGTGCTGCCACCATAAATCGTTGAGGGGATCGAATGAAACAGAATCGCTGGCGCGTCTAACCCTTCGGCGCCAAAGTCTGTGGTCTCACCGGTCGCGCCGTGCTCTTGCGCCGACTCGACTAACAGCGTGCAAATCCGTTGATACGTATCGGTACCCCAGATTTTTAGTAACGACACGCTCGGCGGCAAGGTTTCGCCGCGCTTAACCATTTCAGCATAGTGCGTGTAGGCCGAAACCTGATCGGCCACATCCAGCATTAGCTCGCCGTAGCGCGCCGCAAAAACAGGATCTGCAAATAGATACAGGCTCTCGGCCAGGCTGGTCAGTTGGCTTAAGGCATAACGCGACTGCTTAGGGCTACCCAAAAAAATCCGCTCAAAGCCTAAAAGTGCTTTGGCGATCGTCCAGCCTTCATTGATTTGTCCGACCAGATTTTCTGCAGGAACTCGGACGTTATCAAAAAACACCTCGCAGAACTCTTTTTGTCCGCTGATATTTTGAATGGGTCGAATCGTGATCCCCGGGATGCTTAAATCGATCAACAAGAAACTAATGCCCGATTGCTTTTTGGCGTCTTTATCGGTACGCACCAACGCGAACATATGCGTGGCGTCTTGCGCGAGCGTAGTCCAAATTTTTTGACCATTCACGACAAACACGTCACCATCAAGAACCGCTTCAGTGCGTAATGCAGCCAGATCCGAACCCGCGCCGGGCTCAGAGTAGCCCTGGCACCAAACGTGCTCGTTCGCGATGATTTTAGGTAAAAACTTTTGCTGTTGTTCAGGACTACCCCGCTGAATCAAAAGTGGCCCGATCATCACTACGCCCATATCAGGCGCACGCGCAACACCGTACTGCTCTTGCTCTTCAACGTAGGCGATCATCTTGCCAGGGGGCAAGCCCATTCCACCAAATTTTTTCGGCCACGAGGGCGCGATCCAGCCTTGTTCTGACAACGTTCTGGTCCAGTCTTTGATTTCGTTGAAACGCAAACGGTGCGGCACGTGACGCAGATTTTCGGGATAATGTTTTGCGTAAAAATTTTGCAGCATTTGCCGAAACTCGGGTTCAGGCATGTTTTCCCAATCTGCATCTTTGGCAAACGCACCCTCTTTTAGCACCGCATTGTTTGTATGCTCGGCTAAGACGGACTCTGTAGAGGCTGCGAGTGAGCGTTGCGCAAAATAACGCTGGCGATGGGCGTCGACATTACCCAACCATGAGGTTAGAGCTAACGCGCGTTTAAAGTACAGCCCAACATCACACTCGTCGGTGTAACCCATCGCGCCGTGCATTTGAATAGACATACGCGTCATGAGCAAGGCCGCAGAAGAACAACGCGCTTTAGCGCGACTCGCCAGCGTGCTGAGTGTGCCACCTGCCTCGATTTGCGTCAGCACATCTGCCAAGCAGGCAGACGACAACTCAACCTGGATATAGCCATCGACAATGCGATGCTTCAGCGCCTGAAAGCTGCCAATCAGCTTGCCAAATTGTTTGCGGGTTCCTAGGTAATTTAGGGTAACGGCCAGTGCGCGGCGCATCACACCCAGCATTTCAGCGGCTTGAATCAACCGGGCAGCATCGTTGGCGCGATCGACAACCGCCAGCACCTCTGTACCCACCATCAACAAATGTGTTTTGGGCACTTGAACATTTTGCAACGTCAAGGTGCACAGCATGGCGCCATCTACAGCACGCTGATCGGAGTGCGACACGCCTTGAGTGTCAGCCGGGACCCAGACCAGCGCAGCTTGCTCTGCGAGCTTGGCCAACACGATCCAGCCATCGGCACCCTGGGCGGGTGTGACGAATCTTTTGACGCCGTTGAGTCGTAACGTGTCGTCTTGCGCCAGCGCTGTGGTCGCAAGCGTTTGCTGGGCCTGCAGTTGACCGAGCGTCTCTTGCCAGGCCACGCCAGCCACCAGTGCACCACCCACCAATTGTTCGAGCAACACTGAACGCAAGGCGCTTTGGGGCGTACCCGATACCACTGCTGCGAATTGAACACCCACGGCAATTAAGGGCTCGGGTAACAGTCTTTGCCCAATCTCTTCGGCAATCGCCGACATCTCACGCAGGCCTAAGCCCAGCCCGCCGTCTTGTTCAGAAACAAGCACACCCAGCCAGCCCGCGTTGGCGATTTCTTGCCAGGCAGAACGATCAAAGCCAGTGTCTGAGCCTCGAAGTTGACGCACGCGCGCCGTCGTGTTGCCGCGCGACAAGAGGTCGCGCGCACTGTCGCGAAAGGCCTCGATTGCGGATTCTTGGAGTGTGACGTCGTTCATATTAATTGCCTCTCAAACTATTATCGTAATTGTAACTACGTTACCATTTTGCGTGCTTGTCGGGCCACTTTTATCGCCGGGGTATATTCGACCTTCGCCTACTGTTGCTGCAGCAGCGCGATCTCAGGAGCACTGTAACCAAGCTGGCGCAAGATGTCGACCGTATCGGCACCCGTTGCAGCAGGCGCGCGAATCGCTGACGTTGGAGTTTGACTGAACCTGGGCGCCACCGAGGGTTGTAATACCCCCTCAACCTCGCAAAAAGTGCCTCGCGCCACATTGTGGGGGTGTAAAGGCGCCTCAGTCATGCTGAGTACTGGGGCAAAGCAAACATCGGTGCCTTCCATCACGTCACACCATTCTTGCCGAGTTCGCGTAGCAAAGATCCGCTCAAATTTTTGACGCATCGACGGCCAGCTGGCGGGATCACGTTGCTGTGTTTGGTCAACATCGCTTAAACCAGACTTTTCAATCAACAACGCGTAGAACTGGGGCTCGATTGACCCTAACGCAATCCATTTACCATCTGCACACCGATAGGTACCATAAAAGTGCGCGGCACCATCCAACATATTTTGACCGCGCTCATCGCGCCATTGCCCCTCAGCCATTCGACCGTACATCAGGCCCATCAACAAGGCCGAACCGTCGGTCATGGCAGCATCCACAACCTGGCCCTTACCCGTTACCCGCGCATTCAGGGCTGCGGCTAACACCCCTGCCACGAGCAACATCCCGCCGCCGCCAAAATCCCCAACCAAATTCAAAGGCGGTAAAGGTTGTTCGGGTGTCCCTATCGCATGCAAGGCGCTGGATAAGGCGATGTAATTGATATCGTGGCCAGCAGCCTGCGCCAGGGGGCCTGTTTGCCCCCAACCGGTCATCCGGCCAAACACTAGTTTAGGGTTGCGCGAGAGGCACACCTCTGGGCTCAAGCCGAGTTTCTCCATGACGCCCGGACGAAACCCTTCAATCAACACATCAGCCGATTCAATTAACCGCAAGACCGCTTCAACCGCAGCGGGTTGCTTCAAGTTCAGCGAAATCGATTGTTTGTTGCGTCGCAACACTTTGCTATGCACCGAGTGCAAGTCTGTCTCTGCCGGCGCAATGCGGTCTACGCAGACCACCTCAGCACCAAGATCGGCTAGCAACATCCCAGCGAAAGGTCCGGGGCCTAGTCCGGCAAGCTCGATGACTTTAAATCCCTGCAACGGTCCGCCCATCTTTTGTCCTTTTATCGTTATAGCTTGTCTATTGACGTTCTTTCTTTCAAACCCTGCCATTTAAACAAAATGGGTGACCGCCAGGTCGATGACTTGGTGGTCGGCGACTTCTGTAAAGGCTCAAGCCCGTGCCGTTATTCTGT
>CANKOW010000257.1 GCA_947484295.1 Alcaligenaceae bacterium
AATGAGCCCCTTTATGAGTAAGCCGCTCATGCGCACTGCTGCCCTGACCATTGCTGTATTGATGGGCTTGACCCTTGCAGGCTGCGAAAAAAAGCCAGTCGTTGCAGCGCCGCTGACTAAGGTCACGGTTGCCAAGCCGGTGACGCAAGACGTGCGAAGCTACGAGATCTTTGATGGCGTGATTTCGCCGCTGTTAACCGTGAATCTCGAGGCAAGAGTACCTGGCTATCTCAACAAAATTGCCTTTCAAGATGGCGCGTTTGTTAAAAAAGATCAGTTGCTGTTTGTGATCGAGCAAGATCAGTATATTCAGCAGGTCAACCTGACTGAGGCGATTTATAACGAAGCAAAAATCGAGTTGGCCCGCCAGAGGGCTCTGGTAAAAGACAAAGCCACTTCACAAGCCTCTGTGGACAAAGCCTTTTCGTCTTTTTTGCAATCTGAAGCCAATTTAAAACTTGCACAGCTTAACTTGAGCTACACCGAGATACGCGCGCCTTTTGATGGGTTGATGGGGCGCCATTTAATCGACGTGGGCAATTATTTGGGTAGCAGTGCTTCAGGGATCAAGCTGGCAACGATTCAACAAATTAACCCGATCTATGTGTACTTTTATATCAACGAGCGTGATCTGCTGAAGTATCAAAAGCGCTACGTCAATGAAGAAAATCGTAAATCATTGATCAACGAGTTACCGGTTTACGTGCAGTTGCAAGGTGAGACCGGCTTTCCTCACAAGGGTACGCTTGACTACTCTGCGAACTTGCTCAGCACCAGTACCGGGTCGCTGCAGTTGCGTGCCACCTTGCCTAACGCTAAGTATGAGCTTGTCCCAGGCTTATATGGGAAGGTGCTGGCCGAGTATGGCGAGTCGCGCAAGGCTGTCTTGATCCCCGCGCGCACCGTTCAGACCGATCAACAGGGCGACTACGTTTTTGTGATGGATGACAATAAGAAAGTCGAACGTCGGGCTATTAAAACTGGGCAGCGTTTCGACGCATTGGTTGAAATTGCTCAGGGCCTGAAAGATTCCGAAACGTTTGTGCTCACTGGCTTTATCAATATCAGCAATGGTCAGACCGTCAACCCCGAGATGGCAACGGTCGCACCTATACCTGCACGTTAATTAAAACAGTCAGGCAACCGGACACGCCATGCTTTCAAAATACTTCATCGAACGCCCAGTGTTGGGTAACGTGATTGCGTTAATCACGATGCTAATTGGAGCGGTTTCTATTTTTGGGTTGCCGATTGCGCAATATCCACCGATGACGCCGCCCACGGTGCAGGTGACCACCAACTGGCCTGGTGCCAGCGCAGCACTGGTGCAACAGTTAGTGGCAAGCAACGTCGAGAATCAGGTCAACGGCGTGGCAAACATGCTGTACATGCAATCCGATTCGACCAACGATGGGCGTTACACGCTGACCGTGACGTTTGAAGTGGGTACCGATCCAAATATCGCTCAGGTGAATGTGCAAAATAGGGTGGCGATTGCCTTGCCGTCCCTGCCTCAGGCCGTGCAGCGTCAGGGGGTGACCACTAAGGTACAGTCCACTGCCATTTTGCAGTTTGTGACCTTGACTTCAAGCAACCCTGAACACGACGCACTGTTTTTAAGTAACTTTGCCAATTTGCAAATGCAGAACCGACTGGCTCGCATTCCGGGCGTGGCCGCGGCAAACGTGTTTGGAGTCGGCAATTACAGTATGCGAGTCTGGCTCGATCCAGCGCAGTTGAACATGCGCAATCTGACGCCTGCTGATGTCAGCGCCGCGATTAGTCGACAAAATTTGATGCTGGCTGCAGGGCAGCTAGGCGCACCACCGGTGCCTACCGGTCAAGATTTTCAGTTGACCCTGAACGTGACCAGTGCGATGGATACGCCTGAGCAGTTTGGTCAGATCTTGGTTAAAGTCGACGAGCAGGGCGAGATGACTCGGCTTCGAGATGTGGCTCGCCTTGAGATGGGTAGTCAGAACTACAGCCAATTTTTTCGCTTAGGCGATCGACCCGCGGGTGGCATCGCAATTTATCAGCTGCCTTCGGCAAACGCCATTGCGGTCGCGCAAGCCGTGCGTACCGAGATGGAAAAAATCTCAAAGAATTTTCCAAAAGAAATTAAATGGGAAATCCCCTTTGACACGACGATGTTTGTGACGGCTTCAATCACCGAGGTTTATCACACCTTGTTTGAGGCCGGTATTTTGGTGTTGCTGGTCATTATGCTGTTTTTGCAAGACTGGCGCGCAACGCTTGTGCCGGCAACGACCGTGCCGGTGACGCTGATTGGCGCGTTTGCCTGCATGGCGGCGATGGGCTTTTCGATTAATTTATTGACCCTGTTTGCGATTGTGTTGTGTATTGGTATCGTGGTGGACGATGCCATTGTGGTGGTCGAAGGCGTTGCAAAAAAAGTTGAACATGGTCAAACCCCACGCGAGGGGGCAATCAACGCTATGACCGAGCTGATGGGCCCGATTATTGGTATCACCTTAGTACTGATGGCCGTATTTTTGCCTGCCTCGTTTATCGCGGGCATTACGGGTCAGATGTACAAGCAGTTTGCGTTGGTGATTGCAGCGACGGCGCTGATTAGCGGTATCAACGCGGTCACGCTTAAGCCCACACAGGCTGCACAATTTATTCGTGTCAAATCGGCAAACGAAAAAAAGAACTGGTTCTTTGCCGGCTTTGATCGCTACTTTGAAAAGATTTCAAACGGGTACGCGCACCTTTTGCAAGGGCTCATGAACAATCGTAAAACCGCCTCGGTGGTGGGGGGCTTACTGATTATCGGTGCGATCGTTGGGCTGATTAAGCTGCCCACGGGCTTTATTCCAAACGAAGATCAAGGCTATCTGGTGGTCGCGACCTCATTGCCTGATGCGTCGTCGCTTGAACGCACTCAGCTCGGCATGCAGCAGGTGGTGAGTGCCATCGAAAAAGTACCAGGTGTAGATCGGATCGTATCGATTGGCGGTGTAAATGCGCTAAATAACAATGCGTCACAATCAAATGTTGGGGTCATGTATGTGATTCTGAAGCCTTGGGATGCACGGGGTAAACAAAAAGGCCAGGACTTAAAAGCGATTTATGCCGGCATGAGCACGGCGCTGCGTGACATTCAAGAGGTCAAGGCGCAAGTGCTGTTGCCTCCGGCTATCCCTGGTTTAGGTTTGTCGGGTGGTTTTCAAATGCAACTGATGCTGACCGATGGCAGCAACAACTTCAAGAAGCTCGAAGATGCGACCGAAAACTTTTTGGCTGCTGCGCGACAGCTTCCTGAAATTGCCGCGATTTTTACGCCCTTCAGAAATAACGTGCCGCAACTGACACTCAGTTTTAATACGGCGCGTGCCGAGACCTTGGGTGTTTCGATTGGCGATGCGTACGATGTGTTGCAAAATTCGTTAGGCTCGTCGTACGTGAATCAGTTTTTTAAATACGGTCAAACGTATCAAGTGTTCATGCAAGCCGATGGCAAAAGCCGAATGACTGCTGATCAGATCAGTCGTTTGTACGTCAAGAACAAATCTCGCGAAATGGTGCCACTGGGCTCGTTTATTGATATCGTCGAAAGCACGGGCCCCGCCATCGCTTCGCAATACAACCTGTATCCAACCGCTGCGGTCCTGGGCGCTGGTAGTGCAGGTACGAGTTCTGGACAGGTGATTGACGCGCTCGAGAAACTCGCAAAAACGAATCTCCCTGATTCGGTGACCTTCGAATGGACGGCGATGTCCTACCAAGAAAAGCTCGTGGGTAGCACCGTAGTTCTAGTTTTTGCACTGTCAATTTTGTTGGTGTATTTGGTGTTGGCGGCGCAGTACGAGTCGTGGATCGCACCGATTCCGGTGATTCTAGCGGTGCCGTTGGCTTTGGTGGGCACCGTCATTGCTTTGTTCTTTACGGGGCTTTCAAACAATATCTATGTGCAGATTGGTTTAGTGCTGATGATTGCGTTGGCCTCGAAAAACGCGATATTGATTGTTGAGGTTGCACTTGAGGCTAAGCGCGAAGGCCTGAGCTTGGTTGATGCCGCACTCAAGGCTTCGCATGAGCGGTTTCGACCGATCGTCATGACGTCGATTGCGTTTATTTTGGGTGTCGTGCCTTTGCTGACCTCGTCGGGTGCAGGTGCTGCCGCTCGGGTATCGATCGGTATCACTGTGTTTAGTGGCATGATCGCCTCGACGTGCCTGGCGGTGGCCTTGGTGCCTATCTTCTTTGTGCAGATTGAAGGATTGTTCGCTAAAAAAGAGGGCAAGGCTTAACGCTGGCTAGACCAGACAACAACGAGACTTCAAGCTTAGCTTGAGTCAGAAGTTTATCAATTGCAAGAGGTCGATTACACAGCGATCGATCTTCTGACAGCTTGCCCTAAAACGGCAACCTTCTTTGGAGAAAAAAATGAATCAAGCGGTTCAGGCAGTGCAGTCAGTCGGTTTGGTCGGGCTCGGTGTAATGGGCCGCGGTGTGGCCGCGAACCTGCTTAAAAAAGGTTTTAAGGTGGTCGGGCGTGACGTAAACTCCGAAGCGCTGACCTGGCTTGAATCGATCGGCGGGCGTGCGGCGACCGCGGCGCATTCGATTGCAGACCATTGCGATGTGGTGATTAGTTTTGTCGTCAATGACAAGCAAACTGAAGAGATGCTGTTTGGTGCAGATGGCCTGGCGAGCAAGTTAAAGCCGAACTCAGTACTGATTACTTG
>CANKOW010000258.1 GCA_947484295.1 Alcaligenaceae bacterium
CTTGCCCCCGTTTTCGTTGTCAAACGAAATGACAACTGAAATCAAACGTCAAACCGCTTTGATGGCACGCGCACTGAATGTGTCGGGTTTGATGAACGTACAGTTTGCCGTGCAAAAAGGTGACGTCTACGTGCTTGAAGTGAACCCGCGTGCTTCGCGTACGGTTCCTTTTGTGTCTAAAGCAACGGGTTTGCAACTGGCAAAGATTGCTGCGCGTGTAATGGCTGGTCAAACCTTAGCAGCGCAAGGGATTACCAAAGAAGTGGTGCCGCATTACTTCTCGGTTAAAGAAGCGGTGTTTCCATTTGTTAAGTTCCCTGGCGTTGACACCATTCTTGGTCCCGAGATGAAATCTACGGGCGAGGTCATGGGCGTAGGCGTGACCTTTGGCGAAGCATTTGTGAAGTCGCAAATGGCCGCAAGTGTGAACTTGCCTGAATCAGGCACAGTGTTTGTTAGCGTTAAAAATCAAGACAAGCCTAAAGCGGTTGAAGTCGCCCGCGGTTTGCATGGTCTGGGTTTTAAATTGGTGGCAACGCGTGGTACTGCCGCCGCGATCAAAGACGCTGGTATCCCTGTCACGATCGTAAACAAGGTGGCCGAGGGGCGGCCGCATATTGTCGACATGCTTAAAAATGGCGAAGTCGCGCTGGTGATTAATTCGGTTGAAGAACGCCGCAACGCAATCACCGATTCGCGTGCAATTCGTACACAGGCTTTGGCTGCCAGGGTCACCTACTACACCACCATCGCAGGTGCACGCGCTGCCGTTGAAGGCATGCAGTATCTGCGCGAAGGGCTTGGGATTAAGGTGTATTCGCTACAAGAACTGCATCAATCGCTGGTGAACTAACATGACACCGACCCCACTTCCTTACGCCGGCCTGCGAGTACTCGACATCAGCCAGGGCATTGCTGGCCCCTATTGCGCCCACATACTCTGGCAGCAGGGCGCCCACGTGTTAAAGGTCGAGCCCCCAGCTGGTGATTGGATTCGCTTTGTTGGTGTGGGTAAGGGCGATTTGAGCGCACTGGCGATTCAGTTCAATGCGGGTAAGCAGGCGTTGGCACTCGATGCGCGTACAGAAGCGGGCAAGAAAGTATTGTTCGATCTCGCCTTGCAAGCTGATGTCATCGTGCAAAATTTTCGACCGGGTGTCGCCGATCGTTTGGGTGTTGGTTACGCCACGCTTTCAAAAATAAAGCCTGATCTAGTCTATGTGTCAGTCAGTGGTTATGGTCAGGATGGACCCTATGCCAACGCGCCCGCGACAGATTCAGTTATGCAGGCTGACAGTGGCTTGATGTTTTCTAATCAAGACGAGCAAGGTACCCCCAGGCGCGTGGGTCTGTTAGCGGTTGATGTCATGACTGGGCTGTACGCTTCGCAGGGGGCTGCAACGGCGTTATACCAGCGCTTAGCGCACAAGTTGGGGACGCATGTTCAAGTCAGCCTGTTTGAAGCCTGTACGGCCTTTCAAGGTGCTTGTTTTATCGAGCAAGCCATTGCCGGCAAGCGTCCGTTTGGGGCGGTTAGTGCACCGAATGCGGTGTTTGACACCCTCGATGGCAAACTGTCTGTGGTGACTGTCAACACAGACCATTTTCATCGCGTTTGTAAAGCTCTCGACCGTGAAGTCTGGATCACAGACCCCCGTTATCTCGAAAACGAAATTCGTTTTTCTAACCGAGTCGCACTGCAGGCTGATATTGCCGCGTTACTCAAAACGCAGACGACCGCACATTGGGTAGCCCTACTGCAAAAGCATGATGTGCTTCACGCGCAGGTGCGTAACTACACTGAAGTCCTTGAGCACCCTCAGGCCGTGCATCTGAATTTGGCGCAACAACTCGAGCAGGCCGGTATCGGCAAACTGCCCTATATTGGTTTGCCGTCTCATCCGTTGCATCGCCCAGTGACCAGCGCCCCGCGTATTGGTGAAAACTCAATCCAAGCTCTGATTGAGGCGGGTGTCAGTGCCGAGTCGATTCAACAACTGCTAGAGGCGGGTGTCGTGACTCAGGCGCCGGCGCTAGCTTAATGCCAGGCTACGGGAGTACTGCTATGTCGGCTCACTTCGCGAAAGACGACGAAACTGCAATCGCTACGGGGCAGACCATTATGCTTGCCTTGGGTGCAAAGGCCAATTAGGTGGCGGTTTTTATTACCGGTGCCAGCAGCGGCTTAGGCGCGGCACTCGCCAAGCAGTATGCCGCGCAAGGCCACACACTTGGATTACTGGCGCGTCGACGCGATCGGCTACACGGACTCGTTTCGAGTTTGCCGGGTCGCCACTACCTGTATGTGGTCGATGTTCAAGATCGCGATGAGCTTCACGCAGCCGCACACAACTTTATCGAACAAGTGGGCGAGGTGGATGTTGTGATCGCCTGCGCGGGTATCAGTGCAGGTACGCTGACCGAAGAAGCCGATGATTTCGCTGTATTCAAAGCGATCTTTGAAACCAATGTCATGGCAACGGTGTCAACGTTTGAGCCCTTTGTACCGCAAATGATCAAGCGTCAAGGCGGCACGCTTGTGGGGATCGCGAGCGTCGCAGGTGTAAGAGGATTGCCGGGTGCTGGTGCGTATAGCGCCTCAAAGTCGGCCGTGACGACCTACTGCGAAAGCTTGCGCTTAGAACTCAAGCCGCACAACGTTGGCGTTGTGACGATTGCGCCTGGTTATATTCGTACAGAGATGACCGCAAAAAATCCTTACCAGATGCCTTTTTTGATGGATGCAGAGGTGTTCGCAAAGAAAGCACTCACGGCGATCCAACAAAAAAAATCTTACGTGGTGATCCCATGGCAGATGGGGGTGGTGGGTAAGCTGATGCGCTTACTACCCAATTGGCTTTACGACAGATTGGCGGTCAATGCAACGCGTAAACCCAGGCAAGCTGGCTGAGTATCATCAGCCGTCTTACCACGAGAGTCACATTAGTATCATGATAATGATAAAGGCCAAAAAGGCGAAAGCGCAGTAGGTAAGCGAAACGACGCACATTGTTGTTCTTGCTTTTTCTGCATCAATGAATCGGTATCTGATGTAATTCAGCATAGAAATCCTTCTAGTAAAAATTTAAGTAGAAAAATGTAGGGCGGATGAAAATATCCCAGTTAAGAAACTGATACCGATCGAAGTGACTAAAGTTTTGTAGTGGCTGAGCCACTGTTTGAGCGAGTAGGGTTTCGCTAGATAGGGGGTGTTGAACACGGCACCCCCAGCGGCCAAACCGACTGATAAAACGTTGTCAAGCCAAGTAAAAATAAAAATAAACTATCGCGAGAAAATGCTGAAGGGCTAAGGCGATGCGTATTCAAGTATTCAAATACCGTTGATGCGCTCAACGCAATGGCAGTCCAGCACCATTGCCCATCTTTTATTAACGCAATAAATCTGACCTCAATCGCAGCAGGAAGTGGCAAGATTTTAAACGACAAGAGACCCAGTAAGGGTAAGAAAAATGGTAACAAAATGTTAATGACTAGCCACCCAGCGTGCTCGAATGTCATGACAAACCTTTAGCAAAATTTTCATTCAGCCAAGGTTTTTATCATGCGTAGAATTTCGATTCAAAGGATGTGAGACAAGATTGTCTCTCTCTTACAGTTGCGGCTAAAGGACGCCACTCATGTCGAGTGAATCAAATACGCTTGTTGAGCGCAGCAATGTCAAGACTAGGTAATGTCAAGACTAGGTAATGTCAAGACTAGGTAATGTTAAGAGGACGTAATGTCATTGCTCGCGCCGTGCTCTAGGTGACGCACGTCGCCCCAGTTGATGAGTTTCCAACCGTCTTTTGAAACGCTTAAACGATTCAAGCTGGCGTTCAGCAAAGGCGCTTCGCGCGGTACGCGCAAACTGACTTGAGTCGCGTGGCGCCAAATGATATCCATGGCACCGCCGTGACTCACTACCATCACGCGTTGACCAAGATGTTTTGCTGCGATGTCATCGATCGCTTGCACGACACGTTGATGAAAAAATCCTAACGATTCACCGCCAGGAAGTTCAGCATCGGGGTCGCGACTGCGCCAGACTTTTGCGGCTTCAGGCGCGTGTTGATCCATCTCGCCGTAGATCAAGCCTTGCAAGACGCCAAAGTGGCGCTCGCGTACACCGGGTTCGACATTGAGGGGCAGGCCAAGAGCGTCAGCCAAAATGCTAGCGGTATGGTGCGCGCGCTTGAGGTCGCTAGTGTAAATAGCATCAACGCCGTCGCCCGATGCTTTGAGCGTTTCAAGATGCTTGCCCAGTGCTTGAGCTTGCGCGATACCCTTTTCGTTTAACGGGATATCTTCCCAGCCTTGTACTCGACGTACGACATTCCAGGGCGTCTCGCCGTGTCTCACTACCCAAATTTCGGTCATGCTATTTATCCAAATTGTAGAAGTTCGCGTCATTCACGGATAACGTTTGCGATATAGGCGCTGTGCGTAGCGACAACTAGTCTGATCCGTTTGTACTGTGGTGACGACCTCAGTGATGCACGACGCTCGGAATCATCGTTGCAGGAGGCGTGTTACGACTACGCCCGCAACGCACCAGCCCATCAATCATCACCATGCCAATGCCGGGTATGTCACCAAGCTTGACGCTATCGAGCAGGTCACGCCCGGCGGTATGTTGCGCGCGATCCATAAAGACTAAATCGGCTGCGCGGCCTGATTCAATC
>CANKOW010000259.1 GCA_947484295.1 Alcaligenaceae bacterium
AAGGTAGTCAAAATCGTTGTGATGCCAATGTGGGCGCTCTTTGCAAAGCGATCCGCCTCAAGCTCAGCCGTGATAAAAAAAGCGTTATAGGCAAAGCGCTTCCATTCGCGTAAAAATTTTGTCTGAAAATGTTGTGCTCGTTCGGGTGGCATCGGCGCAAGTAGCGCTGGCTCGCCTGCTGCCTGCATCGCCACCATGACGTAGCGATCCGCATCAGGATAAAGTTGATTCGCCGTAACAAAGTCTGGGCCAGAGAAAGGATAAAAAACCGTGCCTGTACGCTCAAAGCGTACTTCGTTCTTAGCCCATTCTTTGATCGGCTGACCATGATCATTTTGGTAAATGGCCCAAGACTCATCGGCGAGTTTTTTGTTTTCTGCAGTTAAAAAGGGAAACGCAGCAGACGTTATCGCAGCGCTTACTTGATATTTGCCTTGTAATGGCGGGGCTGCAGACGGCTTTGCTGCTGTAGGTGTAGCGCTAGGCTCTGTGGTTTGAGCCACCTGTGTCGTGGGCTCTGTTGCACTTAACACAGGCGTTTGTGTCTGAGCTAGAAGCGGAAGTCCGGGCGACAAGCTCAGCAGAAATAATGTGGTCTTGACGGCAAGAGTTAAAACACAATTCATTCGGTTCATAGTTGTAGTAACGTATTTTTTAAGAGTTCAGCATGCGCGAGATATTAGCCTACCTTGCACTTTTTGTGCCTTAAACGATCGAGCGCGCCGAGGTGATGCCCCCGTCTACTGTAAAGATAGCCCCCGAGGTGTACGCTGATTTATCTGAAGCGAGATAAACACAGAGGTCAGCGATTTCCTGCGCAGTCGCAGCCCTGCCCAAGGGAAGTTTAGCCAACAATTCTTCCGTACGATCCGCGTCACCAAACTCTGCCTCTGCTCGCCGACGCAACACCTTCTGAATACGAGGGGTCGAGACAGCGCCTGGGTTGACACCAACCACTCTCACGCCATCACGCAAACTGCGTCCACCAATCGCACGGGTAAACGCCATTAATGCGGCATTCCCAGTGGTGCCAGCGACGTAATCAAAGTCGTAATTCTCACCGCCAATACCGATATTGTTAATGATGACGCCCTGGCCGCGGGCCTTAAAGAGCGGGTAGAACGCACGCGTCATGTCGATGTAGCCAAAGACCTTAAGCTCCCAACCCTCGCGCCATTGTGTTGCGTTGACGTCCCAAAGATTACCTCCGGGAATGGTGCCTGCGTTATTCACCAAAATATCGATATCAGAGGCCTGTTTAACAATTGTTTCGATGGCACCCGCTTCGGTCATGTCCAAAGTGATGACTCGGGTTGAAACCCCATAGCGTTTGAGTAAGTCGCTGGCGAGGGCCTGGAGTCGTTCGCCCGAGCGGGCAACAACGGTTAAGTCGCAGCCTTCGCGTGCAAAGGATTCGGCGAGCGCCTGACCGATACCTTGCGAGGCGCCTGTCACCAGGACCTTCTTGCCTGTTAAGTTAAGTTCCATCTTTATTCCTGGCAAGTGAAAGTGCTTAGCTGTGCGGCCGTTGGGTGCATTTCAAGGTTGTGAGTCTTTCAGTCGCTGTTGTAACTCTTGCATCGCGCTTGGGTTGTTCAGGGCCGACAGGTCGCCGAGCTTCTCATCCATAAAGATGTTGCGAATCAGACGACGCATGATCTTTTGGCTGCGAGTTTTGGGTAAGTCTTTCATGACGTAAACGCGGCTGGGTCGAAAGGGCTTTCCCATCCTGTTCGCGACATGGTTTTTAATCAACTCTTCAAGTTCGACTTCTGCGCCCTTGTAGTCAGAAGAGGCGATGACGAAGACGATTAACTTTTGCCCTTTGCTTGGATCAGCCACGCCAATGGCGGCCGCTTCGCTGACTTCTTTTAGGGCGAGTAAGATCTCTTCAACTTCTGCGGGTCCCAAGCGTTTACCTGCGATCTTTAACGTATCATCCGAACGGCCCAGAATATAGAAATGACCATGGTCGTCGTGCAGGGCCAAATCGCCATGAATCCATTGCCCAGCGATTGTGCGCCAGTACGCGTCAAGATAGCGTTCGTCATCCATCCAAAAGGATTGTGTCATTCCGACAAAAGGCGCGCGGATCGACAATTCTCCAATTTCGTTTCGTACGGAGGCGCCGACCGAATCGACCACATCCGTCCTGACGCCTGGGCTCGCGGTGTTAAACGATGCGGCTGCAATTGGCTTAATCACGACGCTTGAAAGCAGCGCGCAGCTCGCCTCTGTCCCGCCCGTGACATTAATGATGGGGCAGGTGCCGCGACCAAAATGCGTTTCAAACCATTTGAAATGCACAGGGTCGATTGGTTCACCTGCGGTGATGAGTAAGCGGATTGAAGATAAATTTGGTTTCAAAGCAATCGCTGCGTGACTGGCATAGCCGCGAATGAGCGTAGGCGATGCTCCGTAGACTGTCACGCCATAACGCTCGATCAGATTTCCCATGCGGGTCCAGTCTGGGTAATCAGGTGCGCCGTCATAGGTGATTAAGGTCGCGCCATTCAATAGCGCCATGGTCGAGACAAGCGGGCCGGCGATCCAACCCATATCGGCAGGCCAGCAAACGACATCGCCACGACGCACATCAAAATGAACAGCCGAGTCGTGCGCCATTTTAAGAGGGAAGCCACCGTGCGTATGAACAGGTCCTTTTGGCTTGCCTGTTGTACCCGAAGTGTAAATGACCATAAAAGGATCGTCGGGTGACATGCGCGCAGAGACGAGATGCTGACCGGGTGTTCCTGTGGCGACACGCGACCAACTGATATCGTTGGTCTTTAACGCAGGGCCCTCAGGCGAATGCTTCCAGATGATCGTCTCAATGGTTGGCAATTGTGTACAAGCTGTCTCGACGATTGCGCGCGCATCAATGAACTGTCCGCGACGACTAAAGCCTGTTGAGGCCACTAACAAGCGGGCGGTGCACGAAGACAAACGCGCAACAATGGCGTCTACGCCAAAGCCGCTAAACAGCGGCACGACGATCGCGCCCAAGTACGAAAGGCCCAACAGTGTGATGTTCGCTTCAATACCATTTTCTAAAAGTAAACCGACACGGTCACCACGCCTGACGCCAAGTTTTATCATCCCTGCAGCAAAGTCTTGCACACGGATTTTTAGTTCTGCGTAGGACACGGTTTGCGGCGCGATTTGCTCGCGCTCGGCAATCAGTGCTGGCAATTGGGCGGTGGCAGGATCGTCTGACCAACGCAGCACCGTATCCACCCAATTGAGTTCTCCACCCGTAAACCAGCGTGGAAATTCAGCGCCACGAGAGATGTCAATATATTGCGTGTACTCTTTTGACCAAACGATCCCGCAGAACGCATTGACTACTTTCCAATATTGCGCAGGCTGCTCAATTGAAAACTGGTAAAAAGCCTCGTAATCTTTGAAGCCCAAGCGTTGCATCAAGCGCGCAATATTTGAGTCAGTCAGATCTTCGGGACGAGGCTGCCAGGCGGCCAGTAGGTTCGTTGTCATGTCGGTCTGGCTGCGTTAGTTGATCGTGAGCCCACCATCAACGGTCAGTATGTGCCCCGTTGTTGACAGTGATTCGTCTGAGGCTAAATAGAGTGCCGCGTACGCCACGTCTTTGGGCGGCACAACACCAAACATTTGTCCGGATAAGAATTTAGACGTCACCCCGTCATCTTTTAGCAGTGTCAATACCCGGTCAGTGCCGGTCGCACCCGGTGCAATCGCGTTGACGCGAACTTTGCTCGGGCCATACTCGACAGCCATCGAACGCGTGAGTGCAGAAATCGCACCCTTGGCTGCGGTGTAGGCGTCTTTTCTGTGCGTGCCAATTAAGGCCACGACGGAGGTCATGTTAATCACGGCCCCGCCACCGCTGGCAATAATGGCGGGGATTCCATGTTGGCAACCCAACCATGTGCCAAACAAATCAAGTTGCATTTTTCGCCAAAACTCTTCAGTTGGCCCCTCAGTGACCGCACCATCTTGCACGGTTGAGCCGCCGGCGTTGTTATGCAAAATATTTAATTTTCCAAAAGTGTCAACGCAGCGTTTGACGGCGGCCTGCACTTGTTCGGATTGCGTCACATCGGCCTCGATAAAGAGTCCTTCGCTCCCTTGTGCTTTGAGCAGTTTTTCGGTTTCGAGACCACCTTTGGAGTTTCTGTCAATAAAGGCGACCTGTGCACCTTCTTGCGCAAAAAGTAACGCAGTCTCTCGGCCAATCCCTGCGCCTGCGCCCGTAATGAGGGCGACCTTGCCACTTAAACGTCCCATAATAATCCCGAATAAAAAATTAAATACCGAGGTAGGCGCGTTGAATCTCTGCGCTGTTGGCAAGTTCCGTTGCTAATCCATGCATGGCAACTTCACCGCGTTCGAGGATGTAGGCGTAGTGCGAGATTTCTAGGGCAATCTCAGCGTTTTGTTCAACTAAAAGAATCTCAACTCCCGCCTTTGCAATCGATTGAATGATCTCGGCGATGGTGTCTACAATCGCTGGCGCCAGACCAATGGTTGGCTCATCAAGCAGAAGCAACTTTGGCCCCGCCATGAGTGCTCGCGCAACCGCGACCATTTGCTGCTGCCCACCGCTCAGGCTGGCTGCGCGCACGTTTAGCTTTTCTCTTAAGGCAGGAAAATATTCCAACGTCTGTTCAAAATCGCGGGCGATTG
>CANKOW010000260.1 GCA_947484295.1 Alcaligenaceae bacterium
TAACAGGTGAAGGTTCAGGGGTGCAACGCACCTCCTTAACCCACCTCTGGCTTCGCCAGTAAAGGACGTGAGCATGTCTACTAAATCAAACGATTTTCTCTTTACTTCTGAATCCGTGTCTGAAGGTCATCCTGACAAGGTTGCCGATCAGGTGTCTGATTCGATTCTTGATGCCATTTTTGCCCAAGACCCCTATGCACGTGTCGCGGCCGAAACGCTGTGCAACACCGGCTTGGTGGTGTTGGCCGGTGAAATCACGACCACTGCCAACGTGGATTACATCCAGGTTGCACGCGACACCATCAAACGCATCGGCTACGACAACACCGATTACGGTATTGATTACAAAGGTTGCGCGGTCTTGGTGGCCTACGATAAGCAATCGCCTGACATCGCCCAAGGCGTTGACCGTGCTTCTGATGATTATTTGAATCAAGGTGCCGGTGACCAAGGCTTGATGTTTGGTTATGCCTGCTCTGAGACCCCTGACTTAATGCCAGCCCCGATTTGGTACGCCCACCGTTTGGTGCAACGTCAAAGCGAGTTGCGTAAAGACGGCCGCTTGCCCTGGCTGCGCCCCGACGCAAAATCGCAAGTGACGTTTCGTTATGTCAATGGCAAGCCCGTTGAGGTCGATACCGTCGTGCTGTCGACCCAGCATGCGCCTGAAATCACGCTCGACGAAATCAAAGCGTCAGTGATCGAACACATTATTCGCCCAAGTTTTCCGGCTGAGTTGTTAACACCTAAGACCAAGTTCTTGGTGAACCCAACGGGTCGTTTTGTCATCGGCGGCCCCCAGGGCGATTGTGGTTTGACTGGCCGCAAAATTATTGTTGACACTTATGGTGGCGCATGCCCCCACGGTGGCGGCGCGTTCTCTGGTAAAGACCCCTCAAAGGTCGACCGCTCTGCCGCTTATGCAGCCCGCTATGTTGCTAAAAACATTGTGGCCGCTGGTTTGGCAACGCAGTGCCAGGTGCAAGTCAGTTACGCAATTGGCGTAGCAGAGCCGATCAACATCACCGTTTACACCGAAGGCACTGGCGTGATCTCTGATGACGCGTTGGCCTTGTTGGTGCGTGAGCACTTTGACTTGCGTCCAAAGGGCATCGTCAACATGCTTGATTTATTGCGCCCGATCTATACCAAGACAGCCGCCTACGGTCACTTTGGCCGTAACGAGCCCGAGTTCACCTGGGAAGCCACCGACAAAGCCGCAATGCTTAAAAAAGCAGCTGGTAAGTAATAGTTGTGTTGGCTTAGCGGCCACGATTGCTTCAGTGTTGTAAAAGCACAAACGTAGTAAAAAATGCCCCCGCACAGAGACCTGTGTAGGGGCATTTTTACGTGAGTTGGATCCCGGTGCTAACCTATATCTATGACACCGACTCAAAAAACCTACCATAGCCCAAGCCCCGAGGTAGCCCCCGAAGTGGGTCAACCTGGCGCTGCAGACTCACCCTGCGTGGCCGTCTGCTCAACTTTGTTTGAAGATGTGTGTCGCGGATGTGGTCGCACCCTCATGGAAGTCTCAAACTGGGTCTTTATGGATGACGCCGAAAAACAAGCCGTGTGGGTCCGAATCCGTGCCGAAGGCTACCCAAGGCGCCCCGGCACGACGTAAAAATCTTGGGACACCGCACAGAGGGCAAAGTCAGATCGGGCGAATTAAGCGCGCCCGACCCAAGTAACTCAATCTACTTGTCCGACAACACAGTGCCAGCCAGCTTCTCAGACATCTTAGCCACAGCAGTGTGATCCTGGCCAGGCCCGAGCATTGCTGCTGACGCTGCCCACAGCTCGCGGCACAGCGCCGAAAAGGGCGTTGGCGTGTTGGTGTCTTTGCCAATGCCCAGAGCAATGCTTAAGTCTTTGACCATCAAATCCAAGCCAAAACCTGCGTTGTACTGACCCGACAATACAAATTGTTTGAATTTTTTCTGCGTAGAGTTGTTCATGCCTGTTGATGAGTTCAACACGTCGACCATCGCGGCCGGATCCAGACCAAAACGCTTGCCAATCAGAAGTGCTTCGATGCCGATCAAAAAGCCGCCCGCTGAGACCAAGTTATTGAGCGCCTTCATGGCATGGGCCGAGCCAACGTCGCCGGTAGGCGTAATCGAGGTGCCCATACAGGATAAGACTGGGCGCACACGTTCAAGCAACGCTGCGCTGCCACCAAACATAATGGCCAGTTCGCCCGTTTTTGCGCGCGGCACGCCGCCAGACACTGGGGCGTCAACCAAATGACCTTTGGCGGCTGCGACCTGTTCAGCCAGTGTGCGGGTGATGGTGGGCACACCAGAGCTCATTTCGACGACAACGGCGTTTGGGCGCAGGCCAGCCAACACGCCATCTGGGCCATTGAGTACGGCCTCAACGATGGCGCTAGTGGGCAGAATCGTGATGATGATGTCTGACGCCGCAGCTAGCGTGCAATTAGACGCAGCAACCGTGCCACCAATCTCTTTGCAAAAGGCCTGGGCGCGTTCGGCGGAAGCGTCAACAATTTGAAGGGGGTAGCCGGCTTTGTGCAATAACGCGGCCATGGGCCAGCCCATGCTGCCTACGCCGACAAAACCAATGGTGGGTTGAGCGCTCATCTTTGACGTGCCTTTTTAAAAAGTGGTTACAGCTTTGCGAAAGCAGCCAAAAGAGCCGGTCCGCGAAGATATTGTGAAAGTTGATTTTTAGCCGACGCGTATAAGCCCAAAAAGAGGGGTGTTAGCCCCAAAAGAAGTTTGCGCCTCAGCGTCGAGCCTGATTGTCTGTGTTTGGCTTTACCCGTGTCAAGTGAGGCGTGCGAGAGCGGGCTTGACAAGCACCGTGGGCAGCTCTCAGAATGACCTACAAGCCGACCTCAACGGCATCCGGAAACATTATGACACTGCCTAATTACGAAATTTTTGCGCTGCGTTACGCCACCATGCCTAAGCGCACGCGCCGCGAGAACTTCATTACCCACGATCCACATGATGAACCCATGCCCATGGATTATTTCGTGTGGCTGATCCGTGGCGAGGGTAGAACCATCATGGTGGATACCGGCTTTAACGCCGAACAGGCCAAACAACGAGGCCGCACGTTGACGCGCTGTCCCGTGGGTTCTTTGGCATTGCTAGGAATTGCTCCTGAAGATGTCCAAGATGTCGTAATCACACACTTGCATTACGACCACGCAGGCAATATCGACTTATTGCCTAATGCTAAGTTTCATATTCAAGATGGCGAAATGGATTACGCCTGTGGACGACATATGTGTCACGGCCTGTTTCGGTACGCTTACAACATCGAGGATGTTGTAGAGTTGGTGCGTCGGGTGTACGCAGATCGGGTCGTGTTTCACGACGGTCGCGAAACGCTTTGCCCTGGCATCGAGTTGATGAAGATTGGCGGCCACACCAAGGGCCTGCAATCTTTGCGGGTACACACCGCGCGAGGTTGGGTGGTCTTGGCTTCAGACGCAAGCCATTACTATGAAAACATGGAAAAACCCTCGCCGTTTCCGATTGTGTTTCATCTGGGCGAAATGCTAGACGGCTACGGTATTTTGCGTGACGCTGCGGATTCACCCCAGCATATCGTGCCCGGGCACGATCCACTCGTGCGGGCACGCTACCCGTTTCATGGTGACCCGGCCGACGACATCGTAGCGTTGCACTTGCCGCCGAAGGGCTAACATTTCGTTACACAATAAATAAGAAACACGTATTGCAAACGAGCCCGTAGATCCCTTAAAATTTAACTATGGAAACACGACTCACTCGCTTAGAAGCCCTCATCCCAACCCTCGCCACGCGCGAGGATTTGGCTTGCCTCGAAATTCGTATGTCGGCCACAATTGCCAGGGTCGAAACAACGTTACACAGTGAAATGAGCAAGCTGACGTGGCGCATCATGGCGCTTCTGGCAGGATTGTTGCCCAGCCTGTTTGCAGCGGCTGTGTACGTGACCAAATACGCCAATTGAGTTAAACCAATCAGCGCAATAGCTCTAGTCAAGCAGGCAGGCTAACAGCTAAATCTGGGGTCAGTGTCTCTGCGTATGCCGTGCGTGCCAGAGCAGCCGCACAACAAGTATGTCTGAATAAGCGGGCTTGCTGAGGTAAAAAATCCTTTGGGAGCAAGAGGTTGTAGGCTTATTCTCGGCAAAAACCCTAAGCGTTTAAGCGGTTATGCCTCAACTTTTTGCTGCAAGTGCAAAATAAACGCGCTACAATTTGGTAGCTTATGAGGAGCGTTGCGACGAGTCCGCAGCAGTTTGCCGACCCGCCAGGCTCATAAGCTTTTACGTTACCGTTGGTACTTTTGCCAACCTTAACGGCGCTCACCCAATCCTGCTAGCCAGCGATTGCGGTGGTGCTCAAGTTCACCCCAACATCGCATTGCCGAGCAGGCTCACCGGAGCCCTACTTGTCATGACTGTTGCTACACACACTAAATTTACCGATTTCCACGTTGCTGACCTTTCGCAAGCAGACTGGGGCCGCCGCGAAATTCTGATCGCCGAAACTGAAATGCCAGGCCTGATGGCCACGCGTGCTGAGTTCAGCAAAACCAAGCCGTTAAAAGGTGCCCGTATTACAGGCAGCCTGCACATGACGATTCAAACGGCTGTGCTCATCGAAACACTGCA
>CANKOW010000261.1 GCA_947484295.1 Alcaligenaceae bacterium
ACCGCCACCACTAATGACGAGGCAGCATCTGAGCGCGCATGCCAGGCGTTCGCGACGAGCATGCTGGACTTGACCGCTTTGGCTATGCGCAGCATGTAGCGAAACAGCGTTTCTTTTGCGACGAGGGCTAAGGCGGCGACCCACAGGGCGACGCCATGTACAGAGTCAATGGTGTGCGGGTCTTTTAGTTTTTCAAAGGCCGACCACAGCATGCCGAACGCGACGGCCAGTAGCAGGCCGCCCAGCACCATTGAGGCCGCAGTTTCAAAACGCTGATGGCCATAGGGGTGATCTTGGTCGGCATCTTTTTGGCTATGATGGCTTGCAAAGAGAACGACAAAATCAGAAATCAGATCTGAAAGCGAGTGCACGCCGTCGGCGATCAAGGCCTGCGATTTTGCAAAAATACCCACACTAATCTGCGTGACAGACAAAATGACGTTGACGACCACGCTGACCCACGTGCTTTTTTTGGCGGCTTTCGCACGTTCATCCGACGTATATTCGACGTCTTCACTGTCGTCGTGCAAGTCTGAAACGTTCATATTCATCTCGTCATTTTACTGTCGTGGTGCAAATTTCGAAGCCTCGTGCAGATCTTGGGCTTTTAATGCCGTCGTACGATCTTGAAACGTTCAGGCTGATCTCGGTGTTGGCGTGTTCGAGGTTGGCACGGCTTCAGCTAAAGCGCGTTGGGCTAAAGGGGCTCAAATCGATTTCGGGTGTGTGGCCCGCAGCCAGTTGAGCCACTATACGCCCAGTTCTGGCCGAGCTTACCAGTCCAATATGACCATGGCCATAGGCATGAATCACATCTGTGCAGCCAGAGGCTAGGCCAAGGCAAGGCAGCCCGTCTGGGGTGCTGGGCCGACGTCCCATCCAAATTTGAATTTGTTCGGGCGCTAAGTCGCGTGGCAGGGCGGGGTACAAGGCTAGCAAGTGATCGCGCAAAATTTCGGCGCGGCGCCAGTTGGGCGTGTCGTCAGCCTCTGCAATTTCGACTTGACCGGCGACCCGCAGCCCCTGATTCATTTGGGTGACGATCACCTTACAATCGGCAAACATGGTGGGTACGCGTGGGCCGACGTCAACGCCTGTCACGACTGCGTGGTAGCCGCGCTCGGTTTCTAGCGACACGTGATCGCCCGCCATGGCAGCAAAGGCCTTCGAGCGCGCGCCTACCGCAATCACGGCTTTGTCACACAACACTTCACCACTTTCGGTCAATACCGCTTTGAGTGAGCCGTTTTCGATGCGAAAGCCCGTTGCGCGGGCGTGCAATAAGGTGGCGCCGCGGGTCTGTGCGTGGCGAATCAAGGCTGCGGTGTAGTCGCCGGGGTTGCGACAGCTGCCGGTCTCGCCGACAAATACGCCAAAGGCGTACTTGGGGTCAAGATCTGGCTCAAGTTTCGCCAGGGCGACGGCATCGAGCTCTTGCCAAGTGATCCCTTCTTTGCGGCGAATCGCCCAAGCCTTGGCATCTAGCAGAAAGTGCTCGCGCGATAAAAAAGCATGCAGCAAGCCGCTGCGCGCAATGAGTTCACCGACACCGGCTTGCTGCGCCATGTGTTGGTGTAATTCTGGTGCGCCAGCCAGCAGGCTGCGCAGCGCGTGCGCGGTACGTTCGATTTTTGGATAGGTCCAGGCTGCGGCCAGGTAGCGCACCAACCAGGGTAAAGCGCGCGGAAAATACCGCCAACGCACCGAGAGGGGCCCCAGCGGGTCTGCCAGCCAGCTCGGCACTTGCCTCCAGATACCCGGTGAGGCGGGGGGTAAAACAGAGTGTGAAGAGAGCCAACCCGCATTGCCGTAGCTCGAGGCTTGCGAGGCGCCAGGTGTTTCGGGCTCAGTCAAGGTAACCTGAAGGCCAGCGTCTAGGCAATGAAAGGCGCTTGCCGCACCAATGATCCCTGCGCCGATGATGACAACGTGGTCTGCTTTGCTCAAAGAAGATCCTTCTGTGTGTGGCCTCACGTACATTTAAGAGTCAAAGCCCCGTTATGATGTGCAAATTGTATCTTTTTGGACTTTGCGTGATGAAAGCTGTATTTATCGATGCCAATGGCAGTTTGGCCGACGTGGCGCGCCGCTTGCACCAATCCGACGATATCGCGTTGTTGGTCAACGAACAACCCGACATTACCCCCGAACAGGTCCCTGGCGTCATGGGTGACGCTGAAATCCTGATTGTCGACCACACCTCGGTGCCTGCCGAGATCGCCAAACAATGCAAAGGCCTTAAGCACATCGTGTTTTTAGGCACAGGGGCGCGCTCGTACATGAACCCCGAGGCGCTTGCCGAAATCGGTATCGAAGTGCACATTATTAAGGGCTATGGTGATACGGCGGTTGCCGAGTGCGCCTTTGCCCTCATGTGGGCCAGCGCCAAAGGCTTTGCCCGCATGGATCGCGGGATGCGTGCCGGCCAGTGGTTGCGTACGGATGGTATTGAATTAACCGGCAAAACCTTGGGTTTAATCGGCTTTGGCGGTATCGCCGCCGAAATGGCTCGCTTGGCGCTCGGTGCCGGCATGAACGTAATTGCTTATAACCGTAGCCCGAAAACGCACGCTGGCGTGCGCTTTGCAGACTTAGATACGGTGTTGGCAGGCAGCCATGTGTTGTCTGTGCATTTATTGCTCAACGATGACACGCGTGGGTTTATTTCGGCCGAACGTATTGCCAAAATGCGTGATGGTGTGATTTTGGTGAATACTGCGCGCGGTGCCGTGATGAACGAGCAAGCACTCATCGCAGGGCTTAAGTCGAAAAAAATTGGTCACGCCGGCCTTGATGTGTTTGATATTGAACCTTTGCCTGCCGATCACGCTTTCACCAAAATTGAAAATGTTACGCTTTCGGCGCACTCAGCGTTTCGCACCCCCGAGGCGAGCGATAATTTGATCGAGGCCTCACTGAACCATTGCCGCCGTATTTCTGGGCAGGGTCAACAGCGCTGATTCATAGAGCCCGGGCAGGCTTCTGTTCCAAAACAGGGACGGTAGCCTGAAGTTACGAAGATGCCTTAAAGCCCGCACGCGTGTCTGAGGCGCTTGGCAGACACGAAAGAGTCGTTCACCAACAGCACAAGGGGATACAAAATGTTTCAATGGTCTAAAAAAGCGGTTTGTTTGTTGGCTGGTTTGATGCTGAGTGCAGGAGTCCTTGCCCAGTCCGAGGTGTGGCCCAGTCGGGCGATCACGTTCATCAACGGATTTCCAAATGGTGCGGGCACCGATCTCTATGCCCGCAAGCTTGGTGAGGCGCTGACCGCCGTTTTAGGTGTGCCGATTGTGGCGGACAGCAAGACGGGGGCGGGGGGTAACTTGGCGTCTGATTTTGTGGCACGTGCGCAGCCTGATGGCTACACATTTTTACTAGCCACGGCCGGGACGCACGCTATTAACGCAGCGCTTTATAAAAAGCTAAGTTTTGATGTCGAGCGAGACTTTACGCACATCGCGATTTTGGGTGACGTGCCAAACGTGCTGTTGATCAATACAAAAAAACATCCCACGATTAAAACCTGCGCAGAGTTGCTCACGCTAATTCGCGCCAATCCAGGCAAACTTAATTATGGCTCGACGGGCAATGGTGCTTCAACCCACCTGTCGGCCGCGCAGTTTGCTAGCGCAGCTAAAGTCGATATCGTGCACGTGCCTTATCGCGGACAGGGCCCCGCAATGACTGCCTTACTGGCGGGCGACGTTGATCTTTTCTTCAACCAAAGCGCACCGTCAATCGCCTCGATTAAAGGTGGCTTAAATATTGGTTTGGCCGTGACCACACCTGCAGCCTTAGAGGCTCTGCCGAGCGTGCCGCCGATGGCGCAGGCGTGTAATTTGCCTGGCTTTGAGAGCAGCACCTGGTATGGTTTGCTGGCACCCGCAAAGTTGCCCGCGGCAGTTACCGCCAAAATGAGTGGCGCCGTGGCTCAGGTGATTTCAACACCCGAGTTCAAAAAATGGCTGACTGAAACTCAAGGGATCACTCCAGCGCAAGATCCTAGGCCAGCGGCGTTTGCAAAGATTCACAAGGCTGATATTGCCAAATGGGCTGAAATCGTGCGCATTTCGGGTGCGCAAGTCGATTAATCCTATTACCAAGCGGCCGAGACTTCAAGTTGTGCTTAATGATCAAAGCAATTGACGTGATGTTGCGGCGCCAATGCGTTTGATGACCTAGTCAATTGATTTTCTGCCGAGGTTGCACTGCGCTGAGTGACGCAGTCAATTGACTGCGGTCTGCAATATTTCTAGTCATCATTGTGCTTTATACTTTTCTGCATTGATATTTTTTTGTAGCTCCCACCATGAATCGATTCGCGTTTTACTGCGGGCTGTCTGCCTCCCTCGTCTTTCTGTCGGGGTGTGTGGTCGGGCCAGATTATGTGCGGCCCGCCACCAAGGTGCAAGATCAATTCAGCCAACCTAAAAAAACCGAGTTTACCGAGGCGCTTGAGGCAACCAACGCGCAGCGCATCAATTCGGTTGCGTGGTGGGCCAGCTTCAAAGATCCAACGCTTAATCAATTGCTCGCACGCGCTGCGAGCGACAACCTGAGCTTGCAGCGCGCTGCCGTGCGTGTTGCGCAAGCGCGCTCGCAATTTGGGGTGTCTGAGGCC
>CANKOW010000262.1 GCA_947484295.1 Alcaligenaceae bacterium
ACAAAAAGCCCAACCGTAAAGTTGGGCTAAGTCGTTAATAAATTTGGCTCCCCGACCTGGACTCGAACCAGGGACCTGCGGATTAACAGTCCGTCGCTCTACCGACTGAGCTATCAGGGAATTGTCGTTGAAAATCAGTCGGTTATTGTGTTTTTATAAAAAAGACAAATGCCGCGCAAACTCAGCGATATCCAATACTATAGCATAGTTGACCTCTGTCAGCCAAACGAGAACTACCTCCGTACAAGGTGCGAATCACGTTACGTTTGGCTGACAATCAAGCATCAAGTGACCAGATATTTAGGGGGCCAAGGCGGCGTGTTTAATAGTCTGTGCCGCCCAATGATTAAGGCTGACACCTTTTGATGCGGCGGCAATCGTCGCCGCCTCATGCACCTCAGGGTCAAGTCGCAGGGAAAAATTTCCTGAAAAATTTTTTCGTGGTGAAATTCCGTTGCGCTTGCAAGCATCCAAATAAATATCTAAAGAAATTTTGCCTTCGCGCTCAAGGCCCTGAACGTCGGTCGCGTAAAAATCCGCACCCCCACTCAGGTTTATAAACTCGCCTCTAAACATTTTCATGTCTGGCACAAAAAAAATCGTGGCTTGAAAGCCATCAATCGTCATTACATTCATGGGCGAACTCCATTTTGATCTAGCCATTTTCGAATTGCTGCGACAGCACCTTTTTCGGTATCCAGCGAAGGATGTGGTCGATGAAAGACTGGCTACACAAACAGTTTTTGCAGGGTGCGTCGATTTTTTTTATTCACAATAATTGGTATCTAAAAATGATATCATAAATAAACGAAGGTTTGGGCTGAGCCATCACAATCGAACAATCATGAGTGTGTGAAAAAAGAAATGGCCTCATGTAAATGAGGCCAATTTATCTACCACGGAAACTACGAAATGAATAATTTTTAATATATTTTATTTATCTATAATAATTATTAATATCAATGATATAAATTAATATAAAATAGTACATCTTTAATTTCAATCTAGTACAACAATCCCCTCCCAGCCGCCAGCGCCTTCTGCATCGTCATGAACTCAGCACCCTCTTTAATCAAGCTTTCGACAAAGCCCTCAAAAACCAGCATGCGGTTGCCACGCCCTAAAACGTAGGGGTGCATGGTGTAGGTCAGGATCCCGAAATCGGTGCTCTTTTTAAAGTACCTGAACTCGTCTAGCCAGCTTTCCATCACGGTACGGGCACTTTGCAGACCGGGATTGACGGTGGTAGGCAAGCGCCAGTATTCAAAATGAGGATGGTCATCCAGGTGCCAGCTAATCGGCATTTCGATCAGGGTGGTCTCTTTGCCAAACTTGACCGGTTCGCCTAGTTTGACCTGATCGCCGGCCCGTACGGGATATGGATGATAATCGCCACCCATCATGCTGCTGTCGTACTCAAAGCCGTACTTGAGCAGCAGGTTTAAGGTGTTATCGCTCAGATCCCATGAGGGCGAGCGGTAGCCCACTGCCCTGCCACCCGTTAGCTGCTTAATGGCTGCAGTCGCGCGCAACATATCAGCCTCTTCTTCTTCAAGCGTTTGGCTAGCTGGTGGAATGTGGGCCCAACTGTGATGGCCGATTTCATGCCCGCCTTTCACCACGGCTTCGCAAGCTGATGGGTAAGTTTCGATGGTGAACCCCGGTACAAACCAAGTGGTAGGGATGCTGTGCGCTTTCACTAAATCCAGAATGCGTTTTGACCCCAACACACCGAACTCGCCGCGCGACAGCGGCGTGGGGGAGGTCATGCCCCTTGAGATAAAGCCCGATTGCACATCAAAATCATAAGTCAAACAAACGATATGGCGTGGCATAGCGAATCCTTTAGAGGCTAGTATACGTTGACTACAGTAAGCTCTGTCAGATATGTTAGCGAGTTAAACCACTAAGGGATCTTAGATGTCTGGTCGCACTGACGACTCGTCGCTCGAGCACTCTGCAAAAGCCTCGCGCTTAGGCCGACTGCTTGAAAGCTGGAGCTCAGGAATTTTAATCGTCGTACTGCTCTTGCTGTGGCAGACGGGCGTGCGTTATTTTGAAGTCCCCAACTTTTTGCTTCCGGCACCAACCGAAATCGCCCAGCTCTTTGTTGACGAATGGTCTTTGATTCAAATGCATTCGCTGGCCACGATTTGGGCGATCTTTACGGGCTATGTCACAGCAGTGCTGTTTGCCTTAATCGTCTCAGCACTGATGATTCGCTTTACTTGGCTTGAACGCTTAATCATGCCCATTTTTGTGGGCTTACAAAGCGTGCCAAAGATTGCAATCGCACCTTTGATTTTGGTGTGGGTGGGTGCAGGCATGGGATCAAAAATAGCCGTGGTGATGTCGATTGCCTTTTTCCCGATCGTGATCAACACCATGGCGGGCTTTAAGGAGGTCGATCGAGGCTTAGCAGATGTGTTTCGCTCAGTCGACGCCAACGAACGACAGTTGCTCTTTAGGCTGAGGCTGCCTTATGCCATACCGTATATTTTTGCAGGCTTACGTATCGCAACAACGTTGGCGGTGCTTGGTGCGATTGTGGCCGAGTGGCTGGCTGCGTCTAACGGCTTAGGATACTTAGTGTTATCGGGTAGCTTTAACTTTAATACGGCCCGTTCGTTTGCTGCGATCATTTCTTTAGCGCTAATCGGTACAGTGTTTTTTAATTTCATGTCATGGATTGAGGCGCGGGTGTCATGGCGCACTGGTCTGAATGACTCGACTTCGAGGGGATAAAACCATTACGTTAAATAAATTATTGGTCGGCCTGAGCCTGTTTAAAGAAGGTTCAGCTCCTTTTGAAAGACGACGCCCTTTTGGTAAGCAACCCCTAATTAACAAAATCGGAGCACCACGAATGGTAAAGAGCATAATCAAACAAGCCGCCATGAGCGTTTTCGCACTGTGCACCTTGGCCTTCTCTTCAGCCCCTGCCCTCGCACTCGACAAGGTTGTGCTGCGCATCAACTTCACACCCTGGGGTATGCACGCGCAATATTTTGGCGGTCGTGCGCAAGGTTTTTATAAGGCAGAGGGTATTGATCTAGAAATTCGTCCGCCAGCCGCTGGGCAACAAAATGAAGTCATGATTGCCACAGGTCGTGAGCAATTTGGTTTGACCAACGCCGATGCGTTTGTCAAAGCAAAAGGTAGTGGCCTGCCCGTGGTGGCTGTGATGGCCGATCAACCTGACAATCCCTTTTCAGTTATCACGCCAGCCAAAGCCGGCATCACGACCCCTGAAAAAATGAAAGGCATGAAACTTGCCTGGTTTCAGGCTAACGTCATGGGCTTAATCGAGCCGGTGTTAGCCAAAGGCGGTCTCACGCGCAAAGATATTGAGTTTGTGACGGTCGCACGTGGCGCCGAGGTACAGATGCTGGCCGCAGGCCAAGTCGATGGTCTGTTCGGGTATTCTTTTGGACAAGCGTTAACACTTGAGGGAAGAGGGTTTCCGGTCAACGTGATGCCAGTGCGTGATTATGGTGTGCAGTTTTATGGCACGCTAATCTATACCAATGAAGCTTTGCTGAAAAGCAACCCAGATTTGGTCAAGCGTTTTGTGCGCGCGACCATCAAGAGCTTGATCTGGACCCACGACAACATCGAACAAGCCATGAAAGAAATTGTCGCAGTGTCACCTGATCGCGACCTGAAGCTTGAGTCGCGCAAACTACGCATGATTTACGACCTGTACAACACGCCTGACTATGCTGAACGCTTTGGTTTAATGACCGATGCAAAATGGCAATCTTCAATCGACATTTTGGCAAGCGGCGGCGACTTACCTAAAAAGCCAACCGCGCAAAGCATGTATACCAACGCGATCATCAATAGTATTGATGAGGCAAAAGACCTGGCCAAACTTGTGAAGCAACCGGCAAAATGAGTGCATTAGTCACCGACGTCCCGCAGACAACAATGCCTTTAAGTCATGGCATTTCAATCGCCGGGATCGAAGTTACCTATGGGCTTGGCTCTGAGCAGGCCGTTCAAGCCCTAGCACCTGTTGACCTTGAAGTCGCCGATGGCGCCTTCGTTTCGTTAGTAGGCCCTTCTGGCTGCGGCAAGAGCACCTTGCTAAAAGTGTTGGCTGATTTAATGCCACCCACACAAGGGCAAGTGTTAATCAACGGTCTGCCGCCCAGCGCCTTGCGACAAGCAGGTCGTATTGGCTTAGTGTTTCAACAAGCAAATTTGATGCCTTGGCTGACGATTGAAAAAAACGTCAAGCTACTCAAAGAATTGGTACAGGCAAAAGGCAAACGCGCAGACGACTTATCTAAGGCGCAAAACTCAAACACCGTACAAAGCGTTGAGCAACTGCTTGAGGTCGTCGGACTAAATGGTTTTGAGAAGAAACTCCCTCATCAGTTATCAGGCGGTATGCAACAACGGGCGGCGCTCGCACGCGCCTTGGCGCTTGATCCATCGATTTTATTGATGGACGAACCCTTTGCCGCACTCGATGAAATCACACGCGATCGCATGGCGTTTGAACTGATGCGTATTTGGCAACAATATCGCAAGACCGTCATCTTTGTGACGCACTCGCT
>CANKOW010000263.1 GCA_947484295.1 Alcaligenaceae bacterium
TCTACCAAAATGTGACGCACGTTGTATTCAAACTTACCGTCTTCGGCTTTTTTGAGTTTGTTGTATTCGGCTTTTGCAGTCGCCTCAGTGACGGGATTCTTTTTGACGTAGTCAGTCATCAAGGCTTGAACCATAATCCCCTGGCGACTTAACTCAAGTTGAATCGCAACGGTCGGGTCTTTGGCGATGCCGGCTTGCTCAGCGGCTTGCACCATCACCTGACGATTGATCAACTCTTCTTTGACTTGCTCGCGCAACTGGGGGGTGTCAGAGGCGCCCTGGCCCTGACTGATCAGCAGTTTGACAAACTGATCGACGCTTTCTTGCGTAATGGCTTTGCCGTTTACGGTTGCCACATTCTGTGCATAGAGTGGTGCTGCAAGCGCCAATGAGGCGGCGAGCATAATGATACGTTTCATGGATTTCCTTTGGAGGGCGCCCGAGTCGTGAGCGCAAGTGCGTGAATCGGGTTTGGGATTAAATCGCACAAAAGATCATACACCAGCCGATGTTGCGCAACCATCGGCCGGTTAGAAAAACACTCGGCCACAATGGTGGCCCGAAAATGGCTGGCCCCGCCTGGATTGCCGGCGTGTCCAGCGTGCAAATGAGATTCGTCTTGAATCGTGAGTTCGCTGGCGTTGAGTGCGGTCAGACGCTCTTGTAACAGTGTCAAATGCGGATTGACTGGCTTGGCGTCAGCGCGGGGCGATGAAGAGGTCATGGCTTGGGCTCGCCCTCTTTGGTGTCAATGTGCTTGCCTAGCCAAACCGATTGCCCGATCACAAATGCAATCAGCAAGCCCATCAGCCCAAACACCTTAAAGTTGACCCACTGATCGGTGGTGAAGTAGCCTGAAAATGCAACAAAGAGATTGATGGCGCCAGCGGCAATAAAGAACAACGCCCAGCTTAAGTTGAGGCGATTCCAGGCCGCAGTCGCCATCGAGATTTTTTCACCGAGCAGCTTTTGCATTAGGTTGCGGCCTAAAAACAGTTGGCTAATTAACAATACGCCGCCAAACAGCCAGTACAACATGGTCGGCTTCCATTTAATAAAGGCGTCGTCTTTAAACCAAAGGGTGGCGCCACCAAACACCACGATCACGCCAAGATTGATCCAGTGCATGCCTTCAATGGGTTTGCGTGTTAATTTGATCCACAGAATTTGCAAGATCGCGGCGGCCATTGCAACGCCAGTGGCAACATAGATGTCGGCAAATTTGTAGGCCGCAAAAAATAAAATCAGCGGAAACAGATCGAAGAGAAATTTTTTCATGGGTTGCTTTGTAAAGCCACGCCGCGCAAGGCGTGGATAAGCTTAAGGTGCGAGTGGCTCAAAGGTCAGTGAAACTGAGTTAATGCAGTAGCGCAAACCCGTTGGCGGGGGGCCATCCGGAAACACATGACCCAGATGGCTGTCGCAGACATTGCACAATACTTCAGTGCGCAGCATGCCATGCGTGCTGTCGGTTTCTTCACGCACGTTATCTCCGTCAATGGCTACAAAATAGCTTGGCCAGCCGCAGCCTGCGTCAAATTTAGTGTCAGAGGCGAACAGTGCGGTGCTACAGCCTACGCAGCGATACACGCCAGGTTCGTTGTGATCCCAATAACGGCCAGTAAACGGCCGCTCGGTACCCTTTTGGCGAGCCACGTAATATTCTTCTGAAGAAAGCTGGGCTTTCCATTCTGCGTCGGTTTTGATGATTTTTTTCATATTGTGTCTTCGAGTGCAAATATTTAAAAAAGTTCGAGGCAAATGAGTAGAAGTTCGAGCCAGTACGGTAAAGCATTGGAATCACCCGGAAAATCTGCTTTTGTGACGCTTGTGACCCAATGACCTTTGTTCTGGCTGCAGCCCAAAGGCCATGCGTATGTTACGGTGCAATGCGGGTTTTCCGAGGGATATCGTGCATAATCAACCACCATGTTAATCGAGTTTAAAAACGTTTCTGTCGAGCGCGAACGGCGATTGGTGCTCACCGACCTGAGCTTGAAGCTTTCCGAGCGCCGTATCGGGGTGGTCGGGCCCAATGGCTCGGGCAAAAGCTCGTTGGCGAGGTTGATCAACGGCCTGCTTTTGCCCAAAACCGGTCAAGTTTGGGTGGATGGGCTCGATACTGCTCGGGAGGTCGGGGCGGTTCGCCGAAAGGTTGGGTTTGTCTTTCAGAACCCTGACAACCAGATTGTGTTTCCGGTGGTGCACGAAGATATTGAATTTGGGCTCAAGCAGCGAGAACCTGACCCCAAGAGGCGTGCTTTGCGCGCGCAGGCCGCCTTAGAACGCCTTTGCGTGGGTCACTTAACCGAACGCAGCGTGCACACGCTGTCTGGCGGCGAGCGTCAATTAGTCGCCTTGGCTGCGGTGCTCGCCACCGAGCCAGAGATATTGGTCTTTGACGAACCCACCACACAGCTTGATTTGCGCCTGCGTAATCGGTTTGAACAACATTTAGCAGTTTTGCCGCAACCCGCCTTAGTGGTGAGTCACGATCTGACCTTAATGCAGCAAATGAACCGTGTCTTGGTGATTGATCAAGGACGTTTGGCATTTGATGGTGCGCCAACTGAGGCACTAGCCTGGTATGAAGCGCACTGCTCCTGATGTTTAGACAGCTTAGCGCTAAGTACTTGACTTCAAATACCAAACATCAAACATCAAATATCAAATATCAAATATCAAACACCAAACACTGAACATTTACATAGAAAAATGCTTGGATCACTTTATTTACCCGGCAACACCTGGTTGCACCGCACGCCTGCTGGCCTAAAGTTAGCGATGTTGGCGTTGACCAGTAGCGCACTGATGTGGGTGCATTCGCCTCTGTTTTTATTGGTGGCGTGTGCCCTCGTGTGTTTCTTGGTACGGGGGGCAGGTGCGTCGCTGCGGCAGGTGTGGCAGCAGCTGCGCCCGCTCTTTTTGCTGTTGCTGGTGTTGGGTGGTTTGCCTGTGTGGTCTCAGGGCTTGCTGCAAGCGGTTGAGATGATCTTGCGGCTATTGACGCTGGTACTGGCCGCGTTGGTCGTCACGATGACTACGCCGCTCACGCAAATGATGCAAGTCGTCGCGTGGTTGCTGTCGCCGTTTCAACGATTAGGTTGGGTAAGTGCCGATCGAATCGCGTTAGGCGTTGGGCTGACACTGCGCTTGATTCCTGAACTTGGTGTGCAGTGGCAGGATATTCGCGAGGCTCAACTCGCAAGGGGCTTAACGCCTAGCCCACTGACAATGGGTGTGCCCATGCTGCTACGTACCCTGAGACGTGCCGATGAAATTGCAGAGGCGATTGATGCGCGAGGCTAACAAGCAGCTGTTGGCTTGAAAAAAGCGATGCGCAGCTGCTTCATTCGGTTTGGTTTGAAACCAGATGTGCGAATCATAAATAGTTATTGGTTTAAAAAGATACTCGGATACTTAATAGAGGCTGATGTGAAAACAAAAGATATTGCGTTGATTGCTTTGTTCGCGGCGCTCATCATTGCTTTGGGCTTGGTGCCACCAATACCCATGCCGTTGGTGCCAGTGCCGATTACTTTACAAACCTTTGGTGTGATGCTGGCAGGCTTAATCCTAGGCCCCAAGCGGGCAGGGCTTGTGTTGCTACTCTACGTGATGATTGCTTTGTTGGGTCTGCCGGTATTGCCAGGTGGGCGAGCTGGCTTGGCTGTGTTGGCAGGCCCGACGGCTGGGTTTTTGTTAGGCATGATTCCTGGGGCTGTCGTCACAGGATGGCTGGCGCTTGTGTTGAATCGTGATAGCAATTTAAAGACAGACTCAAGCTCGCACCGGGCGCTTCAGTCAAATCCGAAGTGGGAGATCATGCGTTATACGTTGGCAGCGATCGTCGGTGGAATCGTGTTGGTATACGCAATTGGTATCCCATGGCTGGCACTCGTCACAAAAATGGGCTTGACCAAAGCCTGCTGGGCGTTGGTGGTTTTTTTACCGGGCGATGTACTCAAGGCGCTTGTCGCCGCAGTCGTTGCGCAACGTATTCGTCGTTTGAATATGGTTTGACTTAGCGCTCTGCATGACGTCGTTGTGACAGCGCTTTAAGCAAAGATGCTGCAGCGTAACCCGCTGGTCATATGCGCTTGCTATAGTCTGCACACTTTGTATTTTAGGTGTGCAACATGTCCGCAATCATCATTCAAAAAATATCAAAGTCTTTTAGCGCCACGTCTGTCTTACAAGACATCTCTTTAACGATCAAAGATGGTGAGTTCGTGTCTTTGCTCGGCCCCTCTGGCTGTGGCAAATCAACGTTGCTCCGTTTGATCGCAGGTCTCGATGTCGCTGAGCGTGGCTCGATTGTGGTGGGTCAGCACGATGTGACGCGTCTGCTGCCTAAAGACCGAGACCTTGCAATGGTATTTCAGTCTTACGCGCTTTATCCGCATTTGAGTGTTTACGACAATATTGCTGTGCCACTGCGTATGCGCCGCCTGAATGCCTGGCAACGGCTGCCCGGTGTGCGTCTGTTTAGTCGCGGGCAACAA
>CANKOW010000264.1 GCA_947484295.1 Alcaligenaceae bacterium
CAGCCCTTGCCATTGCGGCCACTGGCCGTTAACCAACACTTGTTGGTACGCGGTCACAAGCAGGGTCATGGGGTTGTACTGAATAATCTCTTGTAGCTCGGGGGGCAATATTGAAAGTGGATAAACCACCGGAGTTAACCAAAACCAAAATTGCAGCGCTACCGTAAAAAATTGCCCAACGTCTCTAAAAAAGACATTCAAAACGCCCAGCGTGACCCCGAGCCCGACGGCAAAAGCGGTTTGCAACAGCAGCAACGGGATTAACGAAACAAAGACGAGGCCCGGAAACTGTCCCATCGTGGCTAAAAATATTGTGAACAAGCCAAAAATAATGGCAAAGTTGACGGTGGCGTTGGCCACGACGATGACTGGCAAACACAAGCGCGGAAAATTGATTTTCTTTAATACGTTGGCGTTTTCAATAAACACATTTTGCAGTTTAGAGACCGTATCTGAAAACAGACCCCAGGTCAGAATGCCAGCACATAAATAGACGCTGTAAGCAAACTGACTGGTCACACCGGGCAGTTTGGCTTGCATGACTTGCGCAAAAATCACGGTATAGACAAAGACCATCGACAGCGGCTTGATGAGTGTCCAGACCGCACCGAGAGCTGTGTTGGTATATTGGCTTTGAAAGTCGCGTTTAATGCTTTCAAGAATAAAGCCACGGTACGCCCACAGCGCCGCAAACATTCGCATTAGCGATTACGCCCCATAGGTGGCTTCACGCGCGACCGTAGTGGTCTTCAAAGCGCACGATGTCGTCTTCACCCAAATAATTACCGCTTTGCACTTCGATCAAGACCAGATCAATCTTGCCGGGGTTTTCAAGACGATGCTTGTGGCCTGCGGGGATAAAGGTCGATTCGTTGGTGGCGATCAACAGGTTTTGTTCACCATTTTCAACCTTAGCCATACCGTCGACCACAATCCAGTGTTCGCTGCGGTGATGATGCATTTGCAACGATAGTGACGCACCGGGCTTGACTACGATGCGCTTCATTTTGAAACCTGCGCCTTCTTCGAGCACGGTATACGTGCCCCAAGGGCGGTGCACTGTGCGATGTAACTTGTACGCCTCGTGCCCAAGCTTTTTGAGTTGGCCCGCGATTTGTTTCACGTCTTGTGAGCGATCTTTGTGCGCCACTAGCAAAGCGTCGGGTGTGTCGATAATGATGAGGTTATCAACGCCCACGGCGGCGATCAAACGGCCTGAGGCTTGAATAAAAGTGTTGCTGACATCGTGCAAATAAGTTTCGCCTTCAAGGCTATTGCCGTTTGCGTCTTGGGGGATCAAATCACCCAAGGCGTTCCACGAACCGATATCGCTCCAGCCGATGTTGCAGGCAACGATGGCGGCGTGTGTGGTTTTCTCCATCAACGCATAGTCAATCGAAATGCTGTCGGCTTTTTTAAATGTGGCTGCATCTAAATCAATTTGATATTGACCGGCGCCTTCAACACGACGCGAGGCCTGCAAGCTTTTTTCAACGGCGTCTAACACCGCAGGTGCATAGAGCTTGAGCTCGGCCATCGCCGTTTCAGTCGTCATGCAAAACATGCCCGAGTTCCAGAGGTATTTACCGCTGGCAACATATTCTTGCGCGGTTTTGAGATCTGGTTTTTCAACGAAGCGTTTAACTGTATGGCCTTCGGATTCGATGTAACCGTAGCCCGTTTCGGGGCCTTCGGGCTGGATGCCGAATGTCGTGACTTTGCCGGTTTCGGCAAGTTTGACTGCAGTTTGCACGGCTTCGGTAAACGCTTGCACATCAGCAATGAGGTGATCAGCCGTTAAAAACAGCATGACGGCTTTAGGGCCGTAGGTTTTGTGGACTGTGATGGCTGCGGCTGCGATTGCGGGCGCGGTGTTGCGACCCTCAGACTCAAGGATGAAACCCAGCGGCATGGGGATCTCACCCGTTTCGCGATATTCGTCTGCGGTCTTAAAAAACAGATCACGATTGGTGACGGTGAGCACCTCGACCACATCCGGTAAACCTTTAGCGCGCAAAAATGACTTTTGCAACAGGCTTTGGCCATCGGCCAAGCGGATAAAGGGCTTCGGGTGCTGCTCGCGTGAAACCGGCCATAAACGTGTGCCGGCACCGCCAGAGAGAATCACGGGGATAAGTTGCATGCTGAACCGTCAGAATAATTTTTTGACATTATCGCATTGTGGGGGCTAAAAAGCCGGTTTTGCGAGCTGCGCTGTGGCCATCTGCGTTGCAAACACCGGATATGCACGAACGGTTGCTACTGCACAAATAGCGACTTTTGAAGCTGTTCGACGCTTTGCTGCCAAGTGTTGTAATTCAGACCGGTGCTTAACGGGTGTTGCTTGGCTTCATATAAAGACAACCAAGCTTTAATACTTTGAGCCGTATCCTGAGCAGCCTCGGCGGCGGTTTGGCGCCCAGCGGGGCCACCGAAATAATAGGCCGCTTCGCCGGCGACTTCTCTAAACACGGGGATATCGCGCAGCAATAAAGGGATACCGTACTGGGCCGACTCGATCAACGGCAGGCCAAAGCCTTCTCCTTCGCTCGCAGCAATCAGACAGGTGCTGGCTGCGTAGATTTTTTCAAGGTACTCGTCGCTGATCCCTTTTAGCCAAAAGAGCTTTTTATTCAGCTCGGGGTGTTTGGCGATAATGTCTGCAATTTCGGCGATGTTCCAGCCAACTTTGCCGACGATCAGTAAATTTACATTTTCGCTGGCTTGCCAAAGAAGGGTAAAAGCGTCAAGAATTTGGCGATAGCCTTTACGGGGCTCAAGCGTGCCCACCATCAAAAAGGTGGGGCGCTGACTAAAGGTTTGCAACGCCTGCTCGGCGTCGAGGGGCAATCCTTTTGAGGGGGATGAATTGTTTAAATCGGCCCCTAAATGAAAAAAGGTGGTTTTAAACGTATCGCTAACCGTGAGACGGTTTTTAACGATCCAGGCCTGATAGTCATCGGCCACGGCCTTTGAGATACAAATTGCGCCATCAAATTTGGTGAGTGCGCGCAGCCATCTGACGTGAAACTCTTCGGTTGAGGGCGGAAAATAGCTAGGAAACTGGATGGGCAACAGGTCATACACAACAAAATAAACCTTAATGCCAGCGGCTCTGAGCTTCGCAAGATAGCTTTGTTCTTTTAGCGTGTTGACTGCGGCGTAATCCAAACCCAAAAAGATATCGCCCGACCGCACTTGTATGGGGATTTCAGCGCGGGTGACCGATAGGGTGAGCGCGTCGCCATTGGTGTGGCTCATGGTTGCGGCTTTATAGCCTACATACCGGTCGCCATAGACCGCTTGAATATCGAAGCCAGATGGCGGCTGTTTGAGCAACTGCAGCAAAATACTGCGCGTGACCCGTTGAATGCCGGTTTTGACGTCTTCGAGAACTAAAAAAGATACGTCAACAAATAAAATCTGATTGCCACCGTCGCCGCGGTACTGCACATTGCGCGGCTTAACTAAATACCAGTCGAACAAGGCGACTTGTATTTTGCGCAAAAAAACATCAATTTTTGGGTACTTTGTCCCGATCGCTTTTAACGCGTCTTTAATGGGGCCGGCTGTCAGTACACCGTATAAGCTCTTAAAAACCGACTTGATCATAGTTGTTGTGACTGAAAGAACTGCAGGCAGGCGACACGGGCCAGCGAGTAGAAATTTGGGCAAAAAAAAGACTGCTTGAATGCAGTTTGAGGCAATACAACCAAGAAGCGCGCATAAACGCCACATAAGTATAATAACGCCTTCGAACGGCTAACTGGATACGAGCGTGGCGAATACAGGCGCAAACAAGACCGCGGTGATCACTGGCATCACCGGACAAGACGGAGCCTATTTAACCGAATTGCTGTTAGGCAAAGGCTATACGGTTTACGGTACTTATCGCCGCACCAGTTCAGTCAATTTTTGGCGTCTTGAAGAACTTGGCGTTGAAAACCACCCAAATTTGCACCTGGTTGAATACGATTTAACCGACCTGTCTTCTAGTATTCGTTTGCTGCAAAACTCGGGCGCCACCGAGGTTTATAACCTGGCCGCGCAAAGCTTTGTGGGCGTGTCATTTGAACAACCCATCACCACCGCCGAAATCACGGGCATCGGCCCAGTGAACTTGCTTGAAGCGATTCGAATTGTGAATCCAAAGATTAAGTTTTATCAGGCCAGTACCTCTGAAATGTTTGGCAAGGTGCAGGCGATTCCGCAAATTGAATCGACGCCCTTTTACCCACGCAGCCCCTACGGCGTGGCCAAGCTGTATGCGCACTGGATGACCATTAATTCCCGCGAAAGCTACAACATTTTTGCCACCAGCGGCATCTTGTTTAACCACGAGTCACCCCTGCGCGGTCGTGAGTTTGTGACCCGCAAAATTACCGATAGCGTGGCCAAGATCAAACTGGGCAAGCTGCCCGTGCTTGAGTTGGGCAACATCGATGCCAAGCGTGACTGGGGCTATGCCAAAGATTAC
>CANKOW010000265.1 GCA_947484295.1 Alcaligenaceae bacterium
CAGTTGCTCATCATCGGCATACCCCCAGACTTTAGGTATTCTAATAACCAGCCGGGGCGGCTCAAGGTATCAAGCATGATCGAGGGAGTCATGCGAAAGGGGCGTGTAAAACCATTGCGCCGATTACGCTCACGATTTGAGTTGACCGGCACATCAACGGTGATCACCAACACGCCTACGCCGGCCTCGCGTGCGCGGCGGACCAGATCCATATTGATTCGATGGTCGCTTGTGGCATACATCTGAAACCACACGTTATCAGGCGCAATTTTGGCAGCATCTTCAATTCTGAAATTGCTCGCGCTCGACAATAAAAATGGGACATTGGCTTTTTTAGCTGCGGCGGCAAGCATGCCGTCTGCACCCACGCGAAACAGACCCGCCATCCCGGTAGGCGAAATACCGATCGGGCTCGAGTACTTTCTACCAAACAGTGTGGTTGATTGATTACGCGTGGTGACGTCATTGAGGTAACGCGGTAGCAGCTGATAGTCGCTGAAGGCTTCGCGGTTGCGGACCATTCCCAGCTCGTCGTCAGCGCCGCCATCAATAAAGTCGAAGGCGATCTGAGGCAATTTACGTCGGGCCATCGCCCTGAAATCGTGCAAGTTAATGGCAGGGCGCATGGGTGCTGATGTCCTAAAGGGTTTGCCTAACCAACTCGTTCAGGTGGTGAGGGCGAAAAAATCATGTTAAAAGATTAACAAAATAATACCTAATCATTGACCGGAGACCTAAATGAAAAGTACCCAGATGTTTAAAACGTTAGCGCTGTTTGCCGCCACGGCCCTGTTTGGCTTGGGCGTTCAGGCTCAAGGGGTTTACCCCGATAAATCGATTCGCTTGGTGGTGCCCTACAACGCAGGCGGGGGCACGGACGTGCTCGCGCGCGCCATCGCGATGGGTGCTGGCAAGATCCTGAAGCAGACAATCGTGGTCGACAATAAGCCAGGTGCTAGCGGCATGATCGGCTCTGACTTTGTAGGAAAGGCTACGCCTGATGGCTACACCATCTTGATGACTGCGGCAGACACGCATTCGATCAACCCGCACGTTTACCCTAAGATCGCGTATGACGCACTGAAAGATTTTGTGGGTATCGCACAGATCGGCTTGCTGCCCTACGCCTTGGTAGTGAACCCTAAAGTTCCTGCAAAAAATATAAAAGAGTTCATCGCCTTGGCACAAAGCCAGCCGGGCAAGCTGACCTATGCCTCTTGGGGCGTGGGTAGCTCAAGCCAAGTGGCAATGGAGATGCTCAAAGTCATGAGCAAACTCGATATCTTGCACGTCCCGTTTACAGGCGCAGCACCCGCCATGACTGCGGTCTTAGCGGGCCAAGTTGATGCGATGTTTGTGCCGCTGAGCTTGGCTGTCCCAAATGCCGACGCCGGCAAAGTGGTTGCGATCGGTTTGGGCGCCCCTTCGCGGTTTGTGGGTGCACCAAACATGCCAACCTTGGCAGAACAAGGCGTCAGCGTCTATACCTCGCCTTGGATTTCAATTCTTGGACCAGCAAAAATGCCTAAGGCTGCGGTCGATGCGATTTATAACGCTGTAAACGAAGCTGTCAAAGATCCACAAATTATCGAGCTGATGATTAAAGGTGGCTTGCAGATCGACGTCTTAAATCCTGAACAAATAAGCAAAGTGCTGGTGTCAGAATTTGACCGTTGGGGCGCAACCGTCAAGGCAGCCGGAATTAAAGCGGACCAGTGATTAGCAGCAGAGCGCGTTGAGCTTGAGTCAGTAGGCAAGCGCAACGCCTCTCAAATCCTGACGCTTAGCGCAGCCGAACGTTATCGAAGTCTAGAATTTATTCAATTGTGCCTAAATCACATTCACTAGGAAGTCACCGATGAAATTAGCCTTTTCTCCTGCAAGCCCCTATGTCCGTAAAGTCATGGCCTGCGCGGTTGCGCGCGGCATTGATGGCCAGATCGAGAAGTGGGTGATCCCTTCAACCGATGCGGCACTGGTCCCCGCCAACCCCCTCTCAAAGGTGCCCACGCTGGTGCTGGCAGATGGCAAGAGCTTGTTTGATAGCCCTGTCATTTGTGAATATTTAGATAGCCTTGGCTCTGCCAAGCCACTGTTTCCTGCAGCAGGCCCTGCGCGCTGGGCCGCTCTACGCCAGCAAGCAATCGGCGATGGCATGTTGGATGCCAGTCAACCTCGTCGCCGCGAGATTGCCTTGCCGCAAGATGAAGGTCGTATTGGCTATATCCAGTTGCAGCAAGGTAAGGTGAAAAACTCTTTGGACGATCTTGAGAAAGATGCCGCCAACTTAAATAAGCTCGACACGATCGGCGAAATCGCGATTGCCTGCGCGCTAGGCTACCTTGATTTTCGTTTTGCGAACGAGCCTTGGCGCCCTGGTCATCCTAAGCTTGAGGCCTGGTACGCATCAGTGGTGAACTTGCCAGCCTTGGCGAAAACAGCGCCTGTCGCTTGAGTGACTGTTCAATAGAAAGAAAAAGGCCAAGGCATGACTGTTGAGCAAAGTGCGCTGTTTAGCCCTTATAAAATTCGCGAAACAACGCTACCAAACAGAATTGTGTTGGCCCCCATGATGCAGTGCAAAGCTATTGATGGCTTTGCTTCTGACTGGCACTTTGCGCACTTCAGTAAATTTGCTCTGGGTGGTTTCGGTACGGTGATGACCGAGGCGATTGCGGTTGAACCGCGTGGCCGAATCACCTATGGTGATCTAGGCTTGTGGTCTGACGAATTTATTCCCGATCTCAAACGTATCACTGACTTTATTCACGCCCAAGGTGCCTTGGCAGCGATTCAGTTAGCGCATGCCGGCCGCAAAGCCTGTTGGCAGCGCCCTTGGGAAGGTAACGGCCCGCTGACGCAAGCGGATACCGTGCGGGGCGAGGCCCCGTGGGGGATTGTCGGGCCAAGTGAGTTGGCGGTTGGTGAAAGCTATCAGACGCCTCACGCCCTATCGGTCAGTGAAATTCGCGAGATCGTTAAAAAATTTGGTCAAGCTGCGGCGCGTGCAAATGCGGCCGGCTTTGACATCATCGAAATTCACGGCGCACACGGTTATTTGATTGCGAGTTTCTTAACGCCGTTAGTCAATAATCGCCAAGACGGCTATGGTAAAGATCGCGCGGGCCGCATGCGTTTTGCTTTAGAAGTTGTGGCAGAGATCCGTGCCAACTGGCCCGCTAACAAGCCTTTGTTTTTCAGAGTTTCGTCAGAAGATGGTGGCGGCGAAGGCGGGTGGGGTTTAGAGGATTCGGTGGTGCTTGGGCTCGAGCTGCACAAAGCGGGCGTGGATGTTGTGGATTGCTCGTCGGGTGGTGTGCGGTTATCGGCAACGCTCGCCAATCAGGCACGCGGCCCAGGTTATCAAGTGCCCTTTGCAGACCGAATTAAACACGGTGGGGGTGTGCCCACCATGGCTGTGGGTTTGATTCTTGATGGCCTTCAGGCAGAGACCATCGTGCGCGAAGGGCGAGCCGATTTGATTGCGATTGGGCGTCAGGCCATGTTCGATCCCTTTTGGGCGCATCACGCGGCACAACAGCTCGAGGCCGATGTGCATTTTGAAAGATGGGATCCCTCTGCCGGTTGGTGGCTCGACAAGCGAGTCGGTGGCTTGGCGATGGTGGGCTATGACTCAACGGGCAAGCCCAAAGCCACCACGCAAGCGAACCCGCCCTAAGCGCGTTCTGGTGCCTCTATCTGCTCTTGGCCGAGCCGCCCTGCGCAGCTTATGACGCAGTTGCGAGGGCTGACTTGGCGCAGCTGTTTAAAAATGAGACATCAGCTTGGTAAAGCCATACATTTTGTCTTGAATCCCGTTCATGCGCAGCGCATGCCAATAGGTGGCAACGTTCACACTAATGACAGGTTTGTTTAACCAGCGTTCGGCTTCATCGGCCAGGCGTGCCATGGGCAGATTGGCGCCAAACTGTACGATGGCCTCAATGTCATCACCGTCGATTTTGCGCATCCCTTCGATCATGTCTTGGGCGGTCAAAATCGAGTACGACGCGGGGCTTTTGCCACGCATGTGATTGAAACGCACCACTTCGTAGCCATGTGGATTCAAGACCCCTTGCATACGTGGCTCAATCGACGGGTAATAGGGTTCCATCACAGCGATTTTGCGCTTGATGCCGTGGGCTTTGAGCGCCGCCACGATGGCGTCGCTAGCAAGTGAGACCGGGATCTCCCAGCCTGCCACTTTGCGAATCCGCGCTTTGAGCTCGTCGCCCCAGGCTGCGTTACCGCCCCAAATCGACAGGGCTGAAATCCCCAAGACGAAGGCATTTGGCTTGCTGTCCATGACACGCTCTACGGCGCCTTCAAGTGCTGCATTAATCAGTTCGATTGACTTATCGAAATCAGCGTTGTTATTGATCGCCATGTCAGGGATGACCATGCGCCCCAGGTGATTCGTGACCCCGGGGGGGCGCATGTCATCGTATTCGGGTTGAACAACGGTGTTGG
>CANKOW010000266.1 GCA_947484295.1 Alcaligenaceae bacterium
AACGTCTAAGTTAATTAACGTGCACCGATTGGTTGAACATCTAACCAAGGATGGCGGGCCAGACGCTCAGCCTCAAAGGTTCGGATCTTATCGGCCTGACGCAAGGTCAACCCAATTTCATCTAAACCATTGATCATGCAATATTTGCGGTGCGCCGTAATGTCAAACTCCATCGCCCGGCCGTCAGGTGCAACCACAACTTGTTTTTCAAGGTCGATCGTGAGTTTATAGCCAACAAAACCACGCACCTCGTCAAACAAGCGCGCGATTTGCAACTCAGATAACACGATCGGCAAGAAGCCTGTTTTGTAGCTGTTGTTAAAAAAGATATCAGCAAACGAAGGGGCAATCACTGCGCGAAAGCCGTATTGCGCCAGGGCCCAAGGCGCATGCTCGCGGCTCGAACCACAGCCAAAATTTTTGCGACCCAACAAAATCGAAGCACCTTGATAACGCGAGTGATTCAAGATGAAATCAGGATTCAAGGGGCGTTTAGAGTTGTCCATGCCCGGTTCGCCGTGATCCAGATAGCGGATCTCGTCGAATAGATTCGGGCCGAACCCTGTGCTCTTGATTGACTTCAAAAACTGCTTTGGAATGATCAAATCGGTGTCGACGTTTTCACGATCGAGCGGGGCGACCAAACCTTGATGTGTAGTGAAAGAATCCATGATGTTTACCGGAGGTTACGTACGTCAACGAAATGACCAGAAACGGCTGCTGCTGCTGCCATGGCCGGACTCACGAGGTGAGTGCGACCACCCTGCCCTTGGCGACCTTCAAAGTTTCGGTTTGAAGTCGAGGCGCAACGCTCGCCGGGCTCGATGCGATCGGCGTTCATGGCCAAACACATTGAGCAACCTGGCTCGCGCCATTCAAAACCCGCCTCGATAAAAATCTTGTCCAAGCCCTCGCGCTCGGCTTGTGCTTTGACCAAACCCGAGCCAGCCACGACAAGTGCCTGACGCACATTGCTAGCGACCTTACGACCGCGGGCAACAACGGCCGCAGCGCGCAAATCTTCAATACGCGAATTCGTGCACGAGCCAATAAACACGCGATCGATCTTGATGTCTTCGATCAGTGTGTTGGGCTTGAGGCCCATGTAAACCAAGGCGCGCTCCATACCTTCGCGTCGCATGTCGTCTTTTTCGCGGTCAGGATCAGGCACACGGCCTGTGACGGGCAAGACCATCTCGGGCGAAGTGCCCCAAGTGACCTGAGGCACAATTTGGCGTGCATCGATCTCGACGACGCGATCAAAAAACGCGCCTTCGTCAGTGTGAAGTGTTTTCCAGTAGGCGACTGCGGCATCCCACAGCGCACCACTTGGCGAAAAGGGGCGACCCGCACAGTAATCAATCGTCTTTTGATCAACCGCTACCATGCCTGAACGCGCACCGGCTTCAATTGCCATATTGCACAAGGTCATGCGACCTTCCATGGACAAGCCGCGAATGGTGCTGCCTGCAAATTCAATCGCATGACCTGTGCCACCGGCCGTGCCAATTTGACCAATCACATACAGGATCACGTCTTTGGCGGTGCAGCCAATAGGCAAAGTACCTTCGACACGCACCAACATGTTTTTATTTTTCTTGGCCTGCAGTGTTTGCGTCGCCATGACATGTTCGACTTCAGAGGTGCCGATACCAAACGCCAAGGCACCGAAAGCGCCATGCGTGCTGGTGTGCGAATCGCCACACACCACAGTCATGCCGGGCAAGGTTGCGCCCTGCTCAGGGCCAATCACGTGCACGATGCCCTGACGCAAATCGTTCATGCGAAATTCAATCACATTGTGCTTGACGCAGTTTGCATCAAGCGTATCGACCTGCAATTTGGATACTGGATCTGTGATGCCCTCGGCACGATCACGCGCCAGTGTGGGCACGTTGTGATCGGCCACTGCCAGGTTGGCATTGAGGCGCCACAAAGGGCGACCCGCCAGGTCGAGACCTTCAAAAGCCTGAGGGCTTGTGACCTCGTGCAACAAATGACGGTCGATGTACAAAATTGCGGTGCCATCTGGTTCTTCGTGAACCACATGGGCATCCCAAAGCTTGTCGTATAGAGTTTTTTTCATGACGCTTTATCTGCCAAACACACGTTGTAAAAGGGTAGCTCTTGATTATGCCATAGCCAGCCCCAGCCAAAAAGGAGTGGTGACTAGCAGCCGTCGTCTTTAGATTTTTAGGTAATGCCGTCCTCAAAGACCGAAGCCATTTTTAGTCTTGGCCGCATTGCGCGCGGTGACGCAAGGCGTGATCGATCAAAATGAGGGCAAGCAGCGCCTCGGCAATTGGGGTCGCGCGAATCCCTACGCAGGGGTCGTGACGACCAAGGGTTTGCACCATCACGGGGTTGCCGGCCCGGTCAATTGAGCGGCGCTCAGTACGAATACTTGAGGTTGGCTTGATCGCCAGGCTCACCGTGATCGGCTGCCCCGTCGAGATCCCGCCCAGCACACCGCCGGCATTATTGGTTAAAAAGCCTTCGGGCGTAATCTCGTCGCCATGTTCAGAGCCACGTTGCTCGATACTTTTAAATCCAGCACCGATCTCAACGCCTTTGACGGCGTTTAAACCCATCATGACGTGGGCGATGTCTGCGTCAAGACGGTCATAGATGGGCTCACCCCAACCCGCCGGCAAGCCTTCGGCAACCACCTCGATACGCGCGCCAACAGAGTCCCCGTCGCGCCGCAACTGATCCATATAGGCCTCGAGTTCAGGCGTGCTCGTGTCATTAGCAGCATAAAACGGATTATTGGGGACGTGATCCCAGCTCGCAAACGGCATGGCAATGGGACCTAACTGGCTCATGTAGCCGCGCACCTTGATGCCAAAGTGTTCAGACAGCCATTTTTTTGCGATAGCACCAGCGGCCACCGTAGGGGCTGTTAAGCGAGCCGACGAACGCCCACCACCACGCGGATCACGCGCGCCATACTTATTAAAGTAGGTGAAATCGGCATGCCCGGGTCGGAATGTATCCGCGATAGCGCTGTAGTCTTTGCTGCGCGCATCCACGTTACGAATCAACAGCGCGATCGGCGTGCCGGTCGTTTTACCTTCGTATACCCCTGACAAAATCTCAACCTGATCGGCCTCTTGGCGCTGCGTCACGTGGCGTGAAGTACCGGGACGGCGGCGATCAAGCTCGATTTGAATGTCTTGTTCACAGAGTGCCAAACCAGGTGGGCAGCCATCGACCACACAGCCAATCGCGGGGCCATGCGATTCACCAAAGTTAGTCACACAAAATAACGTACCAAGCGTATTACCAGACATAGGCGGCAACTACCGAAAAAATGAGCAGAGTCAGGTCGGATCTACCCTAAAAAAAGAGCTCGGCAACCTTCAAAACGATATTATTGCATCACTCAGGTCAATTGCCCCTCAAATACGGTACCTCTGCAGAAAATGCAACGGCTTAGACCACTTGCTCATATCGCTGCATCACTTAAAGCAATTGACATCTGGATGCAGTCCCTTCGCAGCGGGTGACGCGGCGTAGGTTTCTTGCTCAAGAAGAGCAATTGGCATCTAAATGCAGTCCCTTCGTAGCAGGTGCAACGGCGCAGGCTTCTTGCTCAAGAAGAGCAATTGGCATCTAAATGCAGTCCCTTCGCAGCAGGTGCAACGGCGTAGGCTTCTTGTTCAAGAAGAGCAACTGACTTCTAAATGCAGCGCCCCGGCCGGCGGAGCTGCTGCATAAGCGTCATGCCCCGGCTGTGCAGTAAAGGGCTGACGCAAAAGCTCAAATTGACGCTCAACTTCGCTAAAGTCGCCCTTTTCGGCTGCTTCAATCGCCCGCTGCGCGATGTGATTGCGCAACACGTAGAGCGGGTTCACGCCAAGCATCCCGGCGACGCGGTGCTGCCAATCTTGCGTGACTGCCTCGCCTCCTAAGCGTGTGCGATATCGGCTAAGCCAGGCCTGGGCGCCAGAGCGATCGACAAACAAATCCACAAAAGGCAACAAATTGGCGTTCACCGTACCACCCAAATCTCGCTCAATTTGCGCTTGCGACGCGAGCGTAAAACCCGGAGCGTAGGCCAGCTGCCTAAAGGTCAGCGTAAAGTCTGCATGACTAGCTTGCATCAGACTCCAGAGATCATCGATCAGCGTTTCGTCGCCCGCTTGCCAAGCGCCTAAGCCCAACTTTTGACTCATGCGGGTTTGCATCGCTTCTAAAAAACAAGCTTCGTATTCGTCAAGCGCAGCCTTTAAAGGCTCGGCCTCTGGAACGATTTCGTGCAGGCTATTCGCGAGTTGATAGAGATTCCAGTGCGCCACCGCGGGTTGCGCATGCCAAGCGTAACGGCCGCTGCTGTCGGTGTGATTGCAAATATGCTTGGCATCAAAGCCATCCATAAAGCCATAAGGACCGTAATCAAGGGTAAGCCCCAAAATTGACATGTTGTCGGTATTCATCACCCCATGACAAAACCCCA
>CANKOW010000267.1 GCA_947484295.1 Alcaligenaceae bacterium
ATCCTTGCCCAGCATCTCGCCTGAGGCGATACGAAACAAGAGTGCATAGCCAATTTGACCGGCAGCACCGGTGACCGCAACGCGCACGGCGGGTTTAGACATAGTTTTCTCCGAGAAGGCTAAATAAATTGCGACGATTTAAAACGAGGGAGGGCGTGAAATGTTTAGTTAACTTGAAGTTTAGCGTTTTTGCCTCGACCCGATCCGCAGAGCTGGGGAGGCTGAATTTCAGAGCGCGATGCTAGAGCAAATCGTATACGTAGTCAACCAATCATATATCTTATATAAGACAGAAGAGTTATGGACTTACGGGGCGGCTTATGACACAATACCAACATGTATTTGAAGAGCCCTAATTGATGCCTGAGGCCTTAGCCCGCAAACCCTTGTCTGCAGCAAGCACGCCAGTTTCGGCGGCGTTTAGGCCGCTTTACCGACAAATTAAAGATTTGTTGGTGCAGGCGCTTGATCGCGGTGATTGGAAGCCGGGCGAGGCGATCCCAAGCGAAACTGAATTAGCGCTGCGTTTTCAAGTTAGTCAGGGTACGGTGCGTAAGGCTGTCGACGAACTGGCTGCCGAAAACCTACTGCTGCGGCGCCAAGGCAAAGGGACCTTTGTTTCGACCCACCACGAGGCCCGTGTCCGTTTTCGGTTTTTGCGACTCGCGCCCAACCAAGGCGAGGTCCAGCCAGCTGAAAGCCAAGTTCTTGATTGTCGTCGCGTGCGCGCCAGCGCCGAGATTGCCCGCGTCCTTGAGTTGAAGGGGGGCGATCCGGTGGTGGCGATTCGGCGTTTACTTTCGTTCGCCTCAGTGCCAACCGTGGTCGACGACATTTATTTACCGGGCGCGCTGTTTAAGGGGTTGAGCGCTGAGTTGCTTAATGGCTACCGCGGCCCGTTGTATGGTTTTTTTGAAACCGAATTTGGCATCAGTATGGTTCGCGCCGAAGAAAAAGTGCGTGCCGTCAGTGCTGACGCTGATATCAGCACCTTGCTAGGGGTCGTGCAAGATACCCCTATACTAAAAGTGGATCGTATTTCGTTTACCTACGCCGACCGTCCGGTAGAATTACGCATGGGTCATTATGTGACTGATCGGTATCATTATCGTAATAGCTTGAATTAATTGAATTAAATGAGCGATTTGAACCGATGGCTCACATCGGCGAGAATAGAGTGTTTATCCTAATTGAAAGTTTTTTTAGATCGAGGTCGTTATGTCTGACACAGCTTCAAAGCCGCGTCCTCAGTTTCGCAATATTCATGTGACTGATTTGATGCGTTACCGCTTGCCGATGGCGGGCAAAGTTTCGATTATGCATCGAATTAGTGGTGCCGCATTATTTTTGGCGCTACCTTTATTAATCGCTTTGTTTGCCATGAGTTTTAGTTCAGAGGCCGGCTTCGCATCGATGTCCACAGTGACCGGACATCCGCTGATGAAATTGATTTTGTTAGGCTTGATTTGGGGCTATTTGCATCACTTTTGTGCCGGTATTCGCTACCTCGTGCTCGATTTACATATCGGTATCGATAAAGAATCCGCCGCAAAAAGCGCGAGCGCAGTGCTCGGCGCAAGCCTGGCACTAACAGTTGTGTTTGGCCTTAAATTGTTCGGAGTTTGGTAATGGCTGCTATTGAAAAAATTGGTACGAAGCGCTTGGTGGTTGGTGCTCACTACGGTACGGGCGAGTACATTATCCAACGCGTGACCGCCATCATTCTTGCGATTTACACCTTGGTCTTGTTGGTGGGCGTTTTGACGATGGCTGGCTTTACTTACGCCGGCTGGAAAAATCTCTTTACTTTTACTACCTTTGGCATTCCGGTCGGGCAAGTTTTGGCCTCGCTGGCAATGTTGTCGCTCGCGTGGCACGCATGGATTGGCATCCGTGATATTTGGATGGATTACGTCAAGCCCGTAGGTATTCGTTTGTTGTTGCTGGTCCTCACTATTTTGTGGTTGGCTGGATCAGTCGTGTACTTCGTACACACCCTCTGGAGAAACTAAGCCGTGGTCGCTTTTAAATCATCTTTACCGCGCCGTCAGTTTGATGTGGTAGTCGTGGGGGCCGGCGGTGCCGGTATGCGTTGTTCGTTACAGCTCGCAAACGCAGGGCTTTCTGTGGCCGTGTTGTCTAAGGTGTTTCCAACCCGCTCGCATACTGTTGCGGCGCAGGGTGGGATTGGCGCCTCGTTGGGCAACATGAGCGAAGACAATTGGTACTGGCACATGTACGACACCGTTAAAGGGTCAGACTGGTTAGGCGACCAAGACGCTATCGAATTTATGTGTCGCGAGGCGCCCAACGCTGTGTACGAACTCGAGCACATGGGCATGCCGTTCGACCGTAATGCCGACGGCACAATTTATCAGCGCCCGTTTGGCGGCCATACTGCTAATTTTGGCGAAAAGCCCGTTCAGCGCGCGTGCGCTGCGGCCGACCGTACCGGTCACGCTTTGCTACATACGCTGTACCAGCGTAACGTCGCCTCGCGCACACAATTTTTCGTTGAGTGGTTGGCGCTTGATTTGATTCGTAATCAGGCAGGGGATGTCTTGGGCGTGACTGCGCTCGAGATGGAAACCGGCGAGATGTATATTTTTGAAGCCAAGACCACCGTGATCGCCACTGGCGGTGCCGGCCGGATTTGGGCAGCTTCGACCAACGCCTTCATTAACACGGGCGACGGGATGGGAATGGCTGCACGGGCTGGTGTCCCCATGATGGATATGGAGTTTTGGCAGTTTCACCCAACGGGTGTCGCCGGCGCTGGCGTACTCATTACTGAGGGTGTGCGCGGTGAGGGCGGCATTTTGCTCAACAAAGACGGCGAGCGCTTCATGGAGCGCTATGCTCCAACGCTTAAAGACTTGGCGCCACGCGATTTTATTTCGCGCTGTATGGATCAAGAAATTAAAGAAGGTCGTGGCTGTGGCCCAGATGGCGCCTATGTGCATCTCAAGCTTGATCACCTCGGTGCCGACGTCATTAGCAAACGTTTGCCTTCGATTCTAGAAATCGGTCATAAGTTTGCCAACGTCGATGCGACCAAAGAGCCAATCCCGGTCGTGCCAACAATCCATTACCAAATGGGTGGTATCCCTTGTAATTACAACGGCCAAGTCACTACTTGGGATGGTAAGGAGACACAGATCGTCAACGGTTTATATGCCATTGGTGAATGTTCCGCCACCTCGGTGCATGGTGCTAACCGCTTGGGTACCAACTCACTGCTAGATTTGATTGTGTTTGGTCGCGCTGCGGGTAACCACATCGTTGCCGCGCATCCCGAGCGTCAGCACGCACATCAGCCTTTGCCACAAGAGTCAGTAGACTTTTCAGTTGAGCGCATCAACAAACTCGAATCCCGCACCAAGGGCGAAAAAGCCCAAGTGGTGGGTAATGAGATTCGTAATGCCATGCAGCAGCATTGCGGCGTGTTTCGCACCCTTGCATCGCTTAACGAAGGCGTGAGAAAAATCGAGGCTCTGGCCGAAAAAGTCGACAATATCGCGTTTACGGATAAGTCAAAAGTGTTCAACACAGCGCGTATCGAAGCGCTTGAGTTGAGCAACATGATTGAGGTGGCCCGTTCAACGATTCACTCAGCGGCAGCGCGTACTGAAAGTCGTGGCGCTCACGCGCTTGACGATCATCCTACACGCGACGATGAAAACTGGATCAAGCACACCTTGTGGTACTCAGAGGGCAACCGCCTCGATTATAAGCCTGTGCAAATGCAGCCACTCACCGTTGAAAGCTTCCCGCCCAAGTCGCGCACCTTCTAAGACAAGTCACCAGGACACCCATCATGAGCACAAAACGCATCGTGAAGTTTGAAATTTACCGCTACGATCCTGATAAGGATGAGCGTCCCTATATGCAAAAGCTCGAAGTCGAGCTGCAGCCCACCGACAAAATGCTGTTAGATGCCTTGATCCGCATAAAGATGGATGTTGATGACAGTTTGACGTTACGTCGTTCGTGTCGTGAAGGCGTGTGCGGCTCAGATGCGATGAACATCAATGGTAAAAATGGTTTGGCTTGCACCACCAATATGCTCGAATTGACAGAGCCTGTTGTGCTGCGCCCCTTGCCTGGCTTGCCTGTCATTCGCGATCTGATCGTGGATATGACGCAATTCTTTAATCAATATCATTCGATCAAGCCTTATTTGATCAATGACACGCCTCCACCCGAAAAAGAGCGTCTGCAGACCCCCGAGGCGCGCGACGAGCTCAACGGGCTTTACGAGTGCATCTTGTGCGCTTGCTGTTCAACATCGTGCCCCTCTTTCTGGTGGAACCCCGACAAGTTCGTGGGCCCCGCTGGCTTGCTGCAAGCGTACCGGTTCATTGCCGATACGCGCGATCACGCGACCGCTGAGCGTCTGGATAACCTTGAAGATCCATATCGCTTGTTCCGCTGCCATACCATCAT
>CANKOW010000268.1 GCA_947484295.1 Alcaligenaceae bacterium
CCTGGGCGCAACTGCAAGCCCGCAAAGTAGGCGTTGTGCCGCGCGGTCCAGAGTCGGTTGCGATCTTCGGGGCGTTCGGCCCACTCAAAATCCATCCCGCCGCAATCTTTGGCGAGCTCTTGCACGGTTTGCGCCTGCTCTTTCACGCTAGCCTCTGAGCCGTGAAATTCAAATAACAATAAAGGAGTTTCGCGCAAAGTAAGTTTGCTGTAACGGTTGCCGGCAATGACTGCTGCGGCATCCATTAACTCAACGCGCGCAACCGGCACACCCAGTTGAATCGTTTGGATCACACACTGCACCGCCTCGTGCACAGTCGAAAAATTACAGACTGCCGCCGAGACCGCCTCGGGTTGCGGATATAACTTAACGGTCACTTCGGTGATCACGCCAAGCGTGCCCTCGCTGCCCACAAAGATGCGGGTCAAATCGTAGCCCGCTGAAGACTTACGCGCGCGACGTGCGGTACGAATCACTTTGCCGTCGGCCGTGACGACCGTCAGCGAGACCACGTTTTCACGCATGGTGCCATAGCGCACAGCGTTGGTACCCGACGCACGCGTGGCCGACATGCCACCGAGCGAAGCATCGGCACCAGGATCAATCGGAAAAAACAAACCCGTATCGCGGATTTGTTCGTTGAGTTGCTTACGGGTCAAACCGGCCTGAACGGTGACGGTTTGATCTTCGGTGTTTAACGACACGATTTTATTCATGGCGGTCAGATCAAGACTAATACCACCCTGAATCGCCAAGATGTGCCCTTCAAGCGAAGACCCTGCCCCATAAGGAATCAAAGGGATGTTGTATTGGCCACAGAGCTTGACCACAGCAACGACTTCATCCGTACTGTGTGCAAACACCACACCATCGGGCAGCATCGACGGAAACGGCGACTCGTCTTTACCATGATGGTCGCGCACAGCGTTGGCCATCGAGAAGCGCTCGGCAAATTGCCCTTGCAACGCCGCGATCATCTCGGGCGGTAGTGGGCGCTTTAATGTTTGTGCGGAATGCAAAGCGTTCATTCGCTATGTCTCGTAAAAAAGCTGAAATTAACTGCGCTTGAGCGTGCGCCCGTTCGCATGACCTTCTATTGTCCGGTGGTCAGCACAGTGCGACGACGAGCGCGTACCGATTCTGCCAGGCGCTCAAGCACGCCCACTGAACTTTGCCAGTCGATGCAGCCGTCTGTCACGCTTTGGCCATAGACCAAGGTTTGACCTTCGATAATATCCTGCCGGCCGGCCACCAGATTACTCTCGACCATCAAACCAAAAATGCGCGCATCACCTTGAGCGATTTGCACGGCGACCTCGTCGCAGACTGCAGGTTGATTTTCTGGTTTTTTATTGCTGTTGGCATGGCTTGCATCTACCATAATGCGTTGGGCAAGGCCTGCCTTGGCCATTTCAGCACATGCTGCCTGCACGCTAGCGGCATCGTAATTGGGTGCTTTACCACCACGCAATATCACGTGGCAATCTTCGTTACCCGTGGTGGACACGATCGCAGAGTGCCCGCCTTTCGTGACCGATAAAAAGTGATGCGGTGCAGATGCAGATTTCATGGCATCGACTGCAATCTTGACGTTGCCGTCAGTACCATTTTTAAAACCAACCGGGCACGACAGGCCCGAGGCCAATTCGCGATGCACCTGACTTTCGGTCGTACGCGCACCAATCGCGCCCCAAGACACTAAATCAGCGGTGTACTGAGGGGTAATCATGTCGAGAAACTCGCAACCAGCGGGCAAGCCCAGCTTATTGATTTCAAGTAGCAGGCCACGTGCGGTTTTTAAACCCTTGTTGATATTAAAACTGCCATCCATGTCGGGGTCGTTGATCAGGCCTTTCCAGCCCACTGTGGTACGAGGCTTTTCAAAATAGACGCGCATCACAATTTCGAGCTCGCCTTTAAAACGAACGCGTTCGGCCTTCAAGCGCTTGGCATAGTCCAAGGCGGCAGCAGTGTCGTGAATCGAGCACGGGCCAATCACGACCACTAAGCGATCATCCATGCCATGCAAAATGCGATGGATCGCCTGACGCGATTCAAAAACAATCGATGACACCTCGGGTGTGCAAGGATGTTCAAGCATTGTGTGCGAAGGTGGCGCAAGTTCTTTCATCTCGCGAATGCGCAGATCGTCGGTATTGTGTGACAAAACGTACTCCTGGTGCAAAAAATATTAAAAATAAAACAACGCTTATGCAGTGCCGCCCACAGTCAGCCCTTCCATTTTGATAGTTGGCATCCCTACCCCAACCGGCACACTTTGACCTTCTTTACCGCAAGTGCCCACGCCGCTGTCAAGCTTCATGTTGTTACCGATCATACTGACGCGGTTCATGGCTTCGGGGCCGCTACCAATTAGGGTCGCGCCTTTGACAGGATGGGTGATGCGGCCATTTTCAATCATGTAGGCTTCAGAGGTAGAAAAGACAAATTTACCGCTTGTAATGTCAACTTGCCCACCGCCAAAGTTTGCTGCGTAAATGCCTTTTTTAACAGACGCAATGATTTCTTCAGGAGGTGTTTTGCCCGACAGCATGAAGGTGTTAGTCATGCGTGGCATCGGCAGATGCGCAAAAGACTCGCGTCGACCGTTTCCGGTGGGGGCGGTTTTCATCAACCTTGAGTTCAAGGTATCTTGCATGTAGCCGCGCAAGATACCGTCTTCGATCAGTACATTGCGTTGGGTGGGGTTGCCTTCGTCATCCACGTTCAGCGAACCGCGGCGCCCTTGGATCGTACCGTCATCCACCACCGTGACGCCTTTTGAGGCCACGCGTTGTCCGATCCGGCCACTAAAGACGCTTGACCCTTTGCGATTAAAGTCACCTTCAAGTCCGTGGCCAACCGCCTCGTGCAACAAAATGCCGGGCCAGCCCGCAGCTAGCACAACGGTCATTTCTCCGGCCGGTGCAGCCTGCGCATCCAGATTAATCATGGCTTCGTGAACAGCCTGCTCGACGTATTGCGTCAAGGTTTCGTCAGAAAAATAGCCTAACCCTGAACGACCACCGCCACCCGAATGGCCGGTTTCTCGGCGACCATTACGCTCAACCACTACGGTCAATGACAAACGCACTAACGGTCGCACATCAGCGGTCAAGCGGCCATCACTGCCCGCCACCATGATGACGTCGTACTCCATGCCCAAACTTGCCATCACCTGTGCCACGTGTGGATCGCGGGCACGCGCCATTTTTTCAATGCGTTCGAGCAAGCCTACTTTTTCAGGTGCACTCATCGTGGACAACGGGTCGACTGACGTGTATAAATTTTGCCCGTGACGCGGGTCATCACCGGTGCGCACTTTTGCCTTGCCTGCACCCTGGCGCGCGATACTTTTAACCGCACGCGCTGACGATAACAAGGCGTCGGGTGAAAGCGTGTCAGAGTAAGCGAAGGCAGTTTTTTCGCCTGCGACCGCGCGCACCCCTACGCCTTGCGAAATCGAAAAGCTACCGGTTTTAACGATGCCCTCTTCTAAACTCCAGCCTTCACTGCGGGTGTATTGAAAATACAAATCTGCGTAATCAACTTTATGCGTAAAAATCTCGCTGATCGCACGCGCCATGTCGTTTTCGGACAAACCCCATGGGTCGAGCAGTAAAGTTTTTGCCGTAGCAAGCGAAACAATAGCGGGGTCAGTCAGTTTCATGAATCAACTTAGGATTAGGTGAAAAGTTTGCGATGAGCGAGCGCTGGCAAAGACTGCCGCACTTCAGCTAAACGCACAGGGTCTATCGTACCGCTTACCACCCCCTCATGCTCGGGTAAAACCGATAAAACCTCACCCCAAGGATCAATCAGGATTGAGTGCCCCCAAGTACGGCGACCGTTCTCGTGGGTACCGCCTTGCGCAGGCGCCAACACGTAGCACTGATTTTCAATGGCCCTCGCGCGCAACAGGATCTCCCAATGCGCACGACCGGTTGTGTAGGTAAACGCCGAGGGCACCAAAATGAGATCCACTTCACCCAGCGCACGATATAGCTCAGGAAAACGCAGGTCGTAGCAAATAGATAAACCAAGATTAATCTCTGGAGTGTCTACCCGACAAATGGTGTCGCCTGCCAAAATGCCGCGCGATTCGTCATAACTTTCAGTACCGCGCGTAAATCCAAATAAATGGATTTTGTCGTAACGTGCGATTTGTTTACCGGTCGGATCAAAAATAAGTTGTGTATTTAAAACACGAGCAGGATCCGAGGACACCAAGGGCATGCTGCCACAGGACAACCAAATATTGTGCTCGCGGGCGGTATCTGACAAAAACGTTTGAATCGGACCCGTGCCGGGCTGCTCGGCAATATCTAGCTTATCGGTCTCTTTGCGGCCGAATAAACAAAAATATTCAGGTAAACCAATGAGTTGCGCACCCTCATGGGCCGCCTGCGCAATTAATCTGGCCG
>CANKOW010000269.1 GCA_947484295.1 Alcaligenaceae bacterium
GCCCACCGCACGGCTGTGATGTTGCAAGGCCAGTTTGTGGCCTTTGATACCACCGACAAAATCTTCGAAAACCCCGAACACCCCTACACCCAAAAACTCATCACCGCCGTCCCCGAAATGCGCGTCGATTGGTTGGACGAGGTATTGGCTAAACGGCAAAAGGCGGCGGCTTAACAGAAAACTAGTTTGCTTACCCTCATGAATATAAGCTCAGCGAGATCGCGGCCAATCTGACCTGCCCCCCGCTAGCCGGAGACACGCATTGAAGGCACGTTCTTCGTCGATGGTACGAACTAGCTTTCATACCGTCACTTTTGGCAACGAAGACAAATCTACCCCACTGATCGCATGACCGGGTGCACAGATATGCCACTCATTCAGAATCAACACAGTTCCCGCAGCAACGCCACCAGGCCAGTTCGCTTCAGCATTCGCTGAGCCAAGACGTCACTACGATCACTGGTAACCTACATCCGTGATCGCGTTTGTGTCAGCGTTACTACACTTCACGCATACCGTCCAATCAATTCAACGCATCTTCAATCGAACTTAAAAGCAAATCGCTTCCGAAGATAAATCACGGTATCCGCAAGTGATTCTGCTTTTAATTTATTACGCCCCACGAATGCATCCCACAACGCGATACGAGTTTTGTCTTGCGCGAACTGTTCACTCAACCCTGCGGGTATGTCTGTAGGCATCGCCGTACCTCTTCGCTTGAAAGTCGCGTCCACAGCTTGCTCAAGAATTTTTTGATCTAAGTCTGCACTGCCCAGCAATACCCACAAGTCAAAGTAATCCTTCATACGGCTGTTCGCCATACCCAGTGAAACAATTGTTTCAATCTTTTCCGCAATCACTGTGTACTGCGGATAGACACGCAGCTCAGGCGCTGGCATGTCTTTGAGCATGACAGGATAGGTTGCCATTTCTGGTGCAGGCGTAACTGCATCACCATAGCCAACGTCAACTTGTACTGTGCATTTGGCGCCGTCAATCGCGCCTACGACCGTCACTCGTGTCCCAGAGTAATTTGCATTTTTGCGAATCTCTTCTGCACTGATGCTTGCTGACTCAAAGTTGATGCCGTCTTCGACTTGAATAGCGCATAAGTCCTCAAACACTTTGATGAGGTGCGGAATTTCTGCCATACCAAAACCCAACAAATCGATGTCGCGTGTTGGCCGAAGTGGCACGTCGTACCAAAGATCAAAGAGCAATGCTCCCTTGAGCAGGAAGCTGTCGCGATGCTCTGACACAGCTAATCGATACAACATCCGCTCCAATGCGTAGCGCGTTAACAGGAACTGTGTGTTGACGTTATCTGCTTTGGCTTTATTGTTAATACGCACTCGAACAGATGCGCCAATATTCTTCTCCGTCATACCAAGCTTTCCATGTAGGGACGCATGACGTTGGCAATACGACAATGTTCAGCCGCTTGCCATAGGTCGTCCATCGTGACCTTCTTTTTCAGCCACGCATCTCTGAGGGCTTCAAGTGCTACGTCAAGCCCAATCTTGTTTCTAAACTTGAAACAGTCTGCAATTGTCTTGGCAACATCAGTCACGGGGATTCGCACCACACCATCGACTGATACTGTCGTAATGCCGTAGTCCACATCACTCATACGCACGACATGCAGTGGCGGGTATTCAATGGTTGGGGCACGTGCTTTCTGACCAATAGCAACCCACACCTCATGTGGGGACTGCATTGTTAGCCCATGTAATTGCAATGCAGTAAGCAAACAAAAAACCAAGCGCGGATACTTAATTGCAATTGGGCCTAGGTCGTCTAGCTCTGTTTTCTTACGGCCTGGTGATGCGTAAACACCGCGCCCTACTTTGACCAAGCTGCCTGTCTTAAGGAGGTGCTGAAGGGTTCCCCCAACTGCGCCGACTAGTGCTAGTTCACGCGCACGTACAAAGCCCTGCTTATTTGCAAGCTCGAGGGCTGGGTGTTGAGTGATCGGGGGCATGTGCTAATTTTATTATTTTGTCTGTACTTGTCAACAAGTACATGCATTTTCATAAACCCTGGTTTGAATTAGAGATCTGGGGAGCAATGGAACAGCCAACCCGACTTATGGCTCCAACGTGGTGGACCAAACCCAGGCACTTCACGCGCTGAAATCCAAAGGAATTGACATTTGACTTACAGGCTTTGTCTGGAACCGTTCTTAGGCACCTTACACGTATTGTTGGTGTCGGCAGTATCTGGTCGAACGTGGTACTGAGTTGCATCAAGGACAGCACCCAACTACCTTTGACACATTTAGGTATTGAAGCGGGCGTTAGCCGCAAAACATAGCACTGTGGGTCTAGCGATCATTAAGGGGGCTAAGCCGGAACTGCCGAAAATTCCGCCAAGGGGTTTGTAAGCCCAAACCGGCGGAGTTTGTCCATTTCTTGAACTCGTCAGCGACTACCAGTCAATGCCCGCCAATTAGCGCTCTTCGCGTGTGTGCCAGACCCGTAGGATGAAGACTGTCGATTCGACCAACTCGTAGCGCATTTCGTAGTTGCCGACGATGATGCGACGCACCTCGCGCGGCAAGTATTGTTCCAGTTGCCGGCCGCTTTGGGGACGATCCAGTAGCTGCCTGGGTGCCACCGTCAAGGTTTGTGCCGCGCGAGCAGCGGCAGTCGGATTCATCTGGGCCAGAAAGTCGTGGAGGCGTGCAACATCGGCTACCGCTTGGTTGGACGAGGTGTTGGCTAAGCGGCAGAGGGCTGCGGCTTAAGGGCGGGCCAGCGTCCACAGCGCGCCATCGCGCGCAATGTGGTGCAGATAGCCGCGCTATTGGTCTGAGGCGACTGCCGCGTAAACACAGGTATTGCGCACTGACCCACTGGGCGTGATGCGGTCCTTGCGCATAATGCCTTCAAGCTGCATGCCGAATTTCTCGCACAGTAATCTGCTAGCAAGATTCTGTTCTTCGGTAAAGGCCTCTACGCGCTGCGCACCGAGTCCGTCAAAGGCGTAGCGCATCAGTGCTCCGAGCGCCTCGGTCATTAAACCTTGGTGCTGCCGACTGGCTCTGCACCAATACCCAACTTCAAATTTAGGTACAGCCCAATTGATACGATGCAAACTGGTGCTCGCTACGAAGTTACCAGCATGATCGAAAACCAGATACACCAGGGTAGATCGCTTGATAAACGCGGCCGCGCTTTCGCGGCAAAAGGTTTCAGAAACCGCTACCGATGGCTCCACCATGGCCCAGGGAAGCGATGCGGGCCAGGCGCGAAGTTGATCCAAGGTTTCCACCACGGCTTCATAAACCCGTTCACCGTCACCTTCTCTGGGGGCGCGCAAATGCAGACGATCGGTTTTTAGCTCAGATGCTATGGGGCGGAGAATCGGGGGAGTAGTCACCATGGTTGAAGCTCAAAAAAACAAATTATTCAAGTAAATTTTGCGCGTGACTACGCGCTTTGTCTATCTGGGTCGTTGTTGATTTGAAAATCAACAATACAGGCGTAGGAAGGCAATCTGCCTCTTACGCAACATCGGTCAAAGACCCTGACGAACGCTATTGGCACCGCAGGTGCCAGACTCCTTAGATATTCGAATCCGGAAACGAAGCCTTGCGCCGGTTGACGTAGTCCAGCACGGCCTCGTCGGCGGCCGGGTCCAGGGCCGGGGCTTCGTATTCCGCCAGGTTTTTCTTCCACAGGGAATTGGCGCGCACTGACAGGTCCACGCCGCCTTCAGCTTCCCATTGCTCAAAGCTGTTGTTGTCGGTTATCGGCGAGCGGTAAAACGCGGTTTCGAAGTTGGCCTGGGTGTGGGCGCAACCCAAAAAGTGTTTGCCGGGGCCGACTTCGCGGATGGCGTCCATGGCCTGACCGTTCTCACTCATGTCCACACCGGCCATCAAGGTGTGCATCATCCCGGCCTGGTCGCAGTCCATGATGAATTTTTCATAGCCCATGGACAAGCCGCCCTCTAGCCAACCGGCGGTATGCAGCACAAAGTTGACGCCGGCCATGCAAGTGGGGATCATGGTGTTTGCCGATTCGGAGGCGGCTTGCGCATCCGCGATCTTGGAGCCACACAAGCCACCACCGGAGCGAAAAGGTACCCCCAGACGGCGCGCCAGCGCGGCCATCACGTACAGCACCAGCGCCGGTTCCGGCGTGCCGAAAGTGGGTGCGCCCGACTGCATAGACACCGAGGACGCAAAACTGCCCAGCACCACCGGCGCGCCGGGGTTGACCAGTTGCACAAAAGCCATACCCGCCAGCGCTTCGGCCAGGGTTTGCGCGCAGGTGCCGGCCACGGTGACCGGCGACATGGCGCCAGCCAAAATAAAGGGCGTGATGATGGTGGCCTGGTTGGCCCGCGCATAGACCTTGGCCGCGCCCAGCATGGTCTCGTCAAAGGTCATGGGCGA
>CANKOW010000270.1 GCA_947484295.1 Alcaligenaceae bacterium
AGGCATGGCAGCTTTGAGGTGCCTTTAGTGATGGGGCGCGCACCAGATTGCGGGATTCAAGTCTCGCATTGGCGGGTGGCGCGGCAACATCTTCGAATCTCGCGTGCTGAAGATGGCTTTCATATTGATGACCTTGGCTCTATTTTAGGTACACGGGTAAATGGCAACCGTATTACTCGCTATGGGCCACTTAAAAAGGCAGACGAAGTGGTTGTTGGGCCGTGCTTGCTTCGGCTAGCATCTCGGGCGCTGCCTGTATTGCCGGTTAAAGGCGTCTGCAATGAGGGCACCCCCGCTGAATTAGGGCGACTGGTAACGCGCTCAAAGGGGCAGACGAGCGCGCGTGACTCGAGTTCATTTTCGTTGAATCGAAGCGCAGTTGCGCTTGTCATTGCAGCAGCGCCAGATCACACCGAGCAGCGACCGCTCGGTGCCAACGTCCCTATGGATCATCTGCCGTTTACAAAAGGGGACATTAAAGTTTCGCAGCCTGAGTTCGATGCACAGTCTCTCATACAGCAATCAATTGTCGAACAACAAGAGTTGCGTCAAGAGCTACGTGCTGGCCTTATTCAGGCCTTTGATTTGCGTCGCAACGACGTTGGGGCACTTTCTGATGGCGCGTTAAAGGCACACGCACGGACTTGCGTCGCTGATCTGCTAGACAAACGAAAGCTTTCGCTCACGGATGGGCAGCGCAACAAAGTTTTGAAATTAGTCGTGGATGAGGCGATTGGCCTCGGAGTGCTTGAGGATTTACTTGAAGACCCCACGATCACTGAAATTATGGTGAATCGTTTTGACGATATCTATGTTGAATCGCACGGTAAACTCTCTAAGCACACGCTGCAATTCAGCAGCGAACAAGCCGTATGTAGTGTCATTGAGCGCATCGTATACCCTCTCGGTCGTAGAATCGATGAGGCCTCACCCATGGTTGATGCGCGTTTGCCTGACGGCTCTCGGTTGAACGCGGTGTTGCCTCCGGTTGCTGTCAAGGGCGCGAGTTTCACCATTAGAAAATTTCCAAAAAAACGCCTGCAGATGCATGACTTGGTCACCTTGCAAGCTTTGCCTGCACCGTTGGCCGAGTTCTTACGATTATGCGTTAAACGGCGTTTAAATATCTTGGTATCAGGCGGGACGGGTTCAGGTAAAACAACCTTGCTCAACGTCTTGGCTGGGTTCGTCGATCCAACTCAGCGTATTGTCACAATTGAGGATTGCGCCGAACTCTTAATTGTTCATCCACACGTGGTAACACTTGAGGCACGACAGGCTAATTCTGAGGGGCAAGGCGCCGTCACCATCCGAGATTTAGTCAAAAACGCTTTACGGATGCGTCCCGACCGGATTGTGATCGGCGAAGTACGCAGCGCAGAAGCCATTGATATGTTGGCCGCGATGAACACGGGCCATGACGGGTCGATTACGACCTTGCATGCGAACAGTCCCCGCGATGCCCTATCACGGCTTGAGACGATGGTGCTGAGTGGCAATGCTGGACTACCGTTGCAGGCAATACGCGAACAAATTGGGTCAGCACTACAGTTGGTAGTGCAGCAAACCAGATTGGCAAACGGTCGCAGAGTCATTACAGGTTTAGCTGAGATCTCTGGCATGGAGTCTGGCACGATTCAAACGCAGCAGTTAGCCAGATTTGACGTCCCTCAACAACGCCTGATTGGGGCGGGTTTACGGCCTTCGATCTTTGACCAAATGTCCGATCATGCGGATCCTGCGATCGTCAATTGGTTTTTAAAGATATGAATACGCTGGCGTTGGTGAGTGGATGTTTGTCGATCGCCTTGGGCGCATGGCTTGGCCAGCGCTTGTTTTTTAGCGCTTCACAACAGTACCGCAAGAACTTGACTGAGCAAACGCGTAGTGAATTGTCTGACTTGTTCGTCTTTATCGATTTGACTCACCTTTGGCCCGTCTTGGTGTGCGTGTCGGTAGGTACGAGCGTATTGCTGTGGCTACTGATAGAAAGTATTTTGTTTGCGGTGTGCGTAGGTGGGGTGAGTTTTATTCTACCTCGCATGATGTTGAGTCGCGCGGTGCGTAAGCGGCAGCAACGCTTTGACGCGCAACTCCCTGATCTTTTACTGTCCTTGTCAGGGGCATTGCGCGCAGGGGCAGGTTTAGCGGTAGCCTTGAAATACATTGTGCAAGAGTCTAGCGCGCCGCTTTCGCAAGAGCTAGGGCTTGTCTTGCGAGAACAACGCATGGGGGTGGGCTTTACGCAAGCACTCGCTAATCTGTATCAGCGCATGCCCTCTGAAAGTGTAGAGCTGGTCACCACAATGCTCACCGTCGGCACGTGTTCTGGCGCCTCTTTAGCTGACCTGCTTGAACGTTTGTGCACCAACCTCAGGGCAAGGCAGCACCTTGAAAGAAAAATCGAAGTGATGACGACACAAGGCAAGATGCAGGCCTGGATTATGGGTGCTTTGCCCTTGGTGCTGTTATTAGTTTTGAGTCAAATTGATCCGCTGTCAGTGCACCTGTTGCACAGCAGTGCGTTGGGGCAAGCGGTGTTGGGCACGCTATTTATTCTTGAGTGCTTGGGCGTTTATTTTTTGCGTCGGATTTTGGCGATTCATGTTTAAGCATATGCTTTGGCTCGCGTCGCTATCAGGCGCCTTAGCGATTGCAGTCGCCTTATTTGCCGGAGGTTGGTTGCTGTTGGCAAGTCTGAAGCAGGACAAGCACATTCACTTTAGTGCGGCACTCCGTTCTTGGCTTGAAATGGGTGTACTTCGCCCTTTACTGGCGTTAGTTGGACGCTGGCTATTGCCTTTTATCACCTGGAATCAAAGACGTTCTTTGAATAAATTGCTTGTGCGTAGCGCGTTAACTGACTTAGGTATTGCGCAGATTTTTGCCGCGCAAGTACTTCTGTCGATACTGATTTTGGCCGTCTTGTGGGGGTATGTGGGGATAGGGGCTTTTCAGGGCCCTGTTTCACGGACAGAGCTCTTAATGAGTCTGCTGCTGAGTGTTGGCCTGGCGACGGTTTTTTGGTGGCTGCCAATCATTTGGCTTAAACAACGTTATCAACAAAGGCTCAGAGCGATTGAACGCGCACTACCATTTTTTTTAGATATGGTGGGGCTCGGTCTAGGTTCGGGGCAAAATTTGCACGCCTCGCTACAACTGGCTTGCGACCATTTGCACGAGGGGGCTTTAAAGACCGAATGGCTGCAGACCTTAAGCGATATTCGTACCGGTATTGCACGCAGCGAGGCACTCAGGCAACTGAGCCTGCGCATTGAGTTAGTGGCTGTTCGTCAACTAATCTCTGCGTTGATTCAGGGTGAATCACTTGGGCAGAGTATGGCGCAAATCGTTGAAGTCTACGGCGCACAACAACGGGCTCAACGTTTGATGAATGCTGAAAAGCTAGCGTTGCAGGCGCCTGTCAAGATGCTGTTTCCGCTAGCGTTGTTCATTTTTCCGTGCACATTTTTAGTGCTGGGGTTTCCGGTGATTGTTCAACTTTTGGGTTTGCAACCATGACCAGGAATGCTGACCTTGCTCTTGGATGAAAAAAATCACTGGCGAAAGAAAAAGTCTGACCATAGGGTTAGTTCTAGGGCTCAGGATGAAACAACCGATGAGCCAAAGTATGCGCTTGTTTTGAAGCGGGCAGATACTGCGTGGGAGCGTCTGCTGGGATTGCTAGGCAAGCGCACGCTAGCACCTAAATACGCGTTGTGGTTACACCCTTGTTTGGGCGTACATACCTTTGGTATGCAATTTTCGATCGGTGTGTTTTTTATCGACAAACACGGCGCCATCGTGAAAACGATTGCTCAGCTTAAGCCCAATCGTATTGCGTTATGTTGGCAAGCAAGGTCTGTGGTTGAAACCGCAGCCTTTAAAAGCGACCAAACAGAAGAGATGAAGTTTGCGGTGCTGCAGGCGCTGACGCAGGATTAGTCTCGCAGAGCTGCAGGCGCTTATGCGGGTTAGTTTCTCGGTGAAGCCTGTGCTGATCCAGAGTCAGGCCCGCGGTTAAGTGGGTACTGTCTCGGGTTCAGTTTCGACGAACACCGAGGCATAACTTGGATAAAAACTACAGTACAAGACGGCACCGCCAACAATATTAATGGGTACTTGTACGGTGGCGGCAAGGGTGTTTGGAATACCGATCCAGACCAACAGACTTAGGGCGCTGTCTATCGCCAAAAAGACGGCTAACCAGCTTAAGCCATATACCAAAAATACCAATTTATTACGCCAACAGGCTATACCACTAAAAAACAGCGCACGTGAGATGCTGATTTGGTGCCACGCGACGAGCACGGGTGCATACCAAAAAATCGCCGCCATCAGCATATAAAACACAGCAAAGATGATC
>CANKOW010000271.1 GCA_947484295.1 Alcaligenaceae bacterium
AGTTGGCGCGGATTTAAGCGCGACTCAAGCCCCATCTCAAAGACCGCTTCAAACAACGAGATTTGTCGTTCGCCGGCATATTGACCGAGAGTTTGCAGCGTGACCTGACCGATTCCACGCTTAGGTGTCGTCGCCGCGCGAATAAAGGCTGGATCATCCTCTTCGTTAGCAATCAAGCGCAAGTAGGCAAGGATATCGCGTATTTCAGCCTTGTCGAAAAAACTTTGCCCTCCCGAAAGCGCGTAGGGAATGTGCAAATTGCGCATCGCCTGCTCAACAATTCGGGCCTGGTGATTACCGCGATACAAAATCGCAAAATCCTTCCATGCGGCTTGTTTCTCAAAACGCGCCGCCGAAATTTTCATCGCCACGTTTTCAGCTTCAGCCTCGTCATTCGGCATGGCGGTCACGCTAATCGCATCACCTGTGCCGTGCTCTGACCATAATTTTTTTTCAAATAACTTTGGGTTTTTTGCAATCACATGGTTTGCGGCAGCCAAAATACTTTGGCTTGAGCGATAGTTCTGTTCAAGCTTCACCAGCCGAATCTGAGGGTAATCTGTCGTGAGCTTTGAAAGGTTTTCAATGGTTGCGCCGCGCCAGGCGTAAATGGCTTGGTCATCATCACCCACCGCAGTAAACATGGCACGGGGGCCAGTCAGCCACTGCACTAAGCGATACTGGCAAACATTGGTGTCTTGATATTCGTCGACCAATAAATAGCGCACGCGCTTTTGCCACTTCTCTCGTACTTCGGCTTCGCGCTCAAAAATTTGCGCGGGTAACGCGATCAAATCATCAAAATCTACAGCTTGGTAGGCCGCGAGCGTTGCGTTGTAACTGCGATACACCCGTGCAGCCTCAACTTCGCTGGCCGTCGCTGCGATGACAGCCGCCGCATCCGGATCAATCAAGCCGTTTTTCCAGAGTGAAATTGTTTGCTGCACAGAGCGTAAGTGCCCGCGGTCGGTGGTCGCCAATAAATCTTGCACGATCGCCAGCGCGTCATCCGAGTCAAAAATAGAAAACTGTGGTTTGAGACCTGCGTGCTGCGCCTCTTCGCGCAAAATACGTACGCCAAGCGAATGGAAGGTACTAATCGTGAGCCCTTTGGCTAAGGCCGGATCGACTAAGCGCTTGACGCGATCATCCATCTCTCGGGCGGCTTTATTTGTGAACGTCAACGCCACCACGTTGCGGGCTTTGTAGTCGCAGTCGCGCAACAAATACGCGATCTTCTGCGTGATCACTCGCGTTTTACCTGAGCCAGCGCCAGCCAAGACCAAGCAGGGTCCATCCAGATACAACACCGCTTCACGCTGTGTTGGATTCAAGCCATTTGTTGCAAACGTTGACATAGCGCCGAATCAGATCTCGAGTGGGTCTACCTCAAGCTGCCACCGCACGTGACGTGCATCAGACTGCTCAGGTAGTAATTTAAGCCAGTGTCGCAATAGCGATTGCAACGCAGGACGATTGGTCGATTCAAGCAACAGCTGCGCGCGACACATGTTGTCGACACGCACGATACGTAACGGTACCGGGTCATATAAGGTCAGTACCGCCTCAGTCTGATAGTGCGCAGATAGCTCGCCTGCCAACTCACGGGCGCCACGCAAAAAATCAAGCGCGGGCGACAGTTCGCGCGCTTCAGCGCTGAGTAACGCCTGATACGAAAAGGGGGGCAACGTAGCTGCTTGCCGCTCTTGCAGCGAATGTCGCGCGAAGCCCGCGTAATCATGCTTCAACAGCGCCTGATAGACTGCTTGCTCTGGGTAACCCGTTTGAACAATCACCTCTCCGTGGCCGCTATGGCGACCCGCGCGCCCCGCCACCTGCATGAGCTGTGCAAACAAACGTTCTGGCGCTCGAAAATCTTGCGAAAACAACATCGCATCGGCATTGAGTACGCCCACCAAGCCAAGGTTCGCAAAATCATGCCCTTTCGCCACCATCTGCGTACCCACTAAAATATCGACCTCGCCGGCATGCACGCTCGCAAAGAGCGCCTGCGCTGAGCCTTTTTTACGCGTACTGTCGGCGTCAATGCGCACCACTCGCGCCCCCGGAAACAGCTCGGCCAAATGTTCTTCGACCCGTTGCGTACCTCGGCCCATTGGCTGCAAATCTTGATCGCCGCAATCGGGGCAAGCCTTTGGCACAGTCTGCGCTAAGCCGCAATGATGACAATGTAATTGCGCGCGTTTTGCAGTGAGTCGATGCAGCACCGTAAAGGTTGTGCATCGCGTGCACTGACTGACCCAGCCACATGAATTGCAATGTAACGCTGGTGCATAGCCTCTTCTGTTTAAAAATATCAAGACCTGCTCTTTGTTTGCAAGCCGCGCACGCATCGCCTCTAAAAGATGGGGCGACAAGCCGTGATCCATTTGCAAGCGACGGGTATCGACCAGTCGTACCGAAGGCAAGGTGACCGCGCGTGCGCGCGCTGGCAAGTCCAGCCGTTGATAGGTTGATTTCTCGGCGTTGGCCCAACTTTCGAGCGACGGGGTCGCAGACCCTAACACCACCGGGATACCCAGATCATGTGCCCGCCAAACCGCCAGATCACGCGCCGAATAGCGCAGCCCATCTTGCTGTTTGTAAGATGGGTCATGCTCTTCATCAACAACGATGAGCCCAAGGTCGTCGAGCGGTGCAAAAATAGCCAAGCGTGTACCGAGCACAATGCGGGCCTCCCCGGCGTGTACCCGTAACCAGGCACGCAGACGCTCGCCGTCTGACAGGGCACTATGCAAAACCGCCACACCATTGATCCCTGCCACCGGTTCAAGACGTGCACGCAAGGACTGCTCAAATTGTGGCGTCAGATTGATTTCGGGCACCAGCATCAGCACACGTTTACCACGCGCTAAGGTCTGTGCAGCCGCGTGTAGATAGACCTCGGTTTTACCGCTTCCGGTCACCCCATAGAGCAAAAAGGTCTTAAAACCGTTTGCAGCAACGAGTGCCGCAACAGATTGTTCTTGCTGACTGTTGAGTTGCGGCACCGTCGAAATTGCCGTAGCTTCTTGTTGGACAGCACGGCGTTTACTTAGGCGAGCGACAGGGCCAGCACCCGAGCGCTTGCCTTGATACGAGGCCACGCTGCGCAGAGGCATCGGCAGCGCCGGTAAAATTACCTCACCGAGTGGGCGTTGGTAGTATTCGGCTGCAAATGTTGCGAACTGCAACCAACTTTTGCTGAGCGGCGCGATATCTTTCAACACAGCCGACACTTCTTTGACCTTGTCAGGATCAAAAGCTGGAAGGTCAGGCAAACCGACAACGACTCCAATCATCTTTCGACGTCCAAATACAACGATGACACGATCGCCCACGTCAACGGGCTCTGTCGACCGATAATCGTATGAATCAGCCAAAGGAACGTCTAACGCAATTCGAACCCACCGTATCTTGGCAGTCGTGTCGCTGTAATCGGACGGGATAAGGTCAGCCATGTAATTAAAGTGGTTTCTCTGTTAGTGCACTAAAGCACTGAGATACAGGGCTTTCGAAAAAATAAACAGATTCTGTGGATAACTTTGGGGAAAACTCAACCGCCGTAAGCGCCTATTGCACAAATCAGAACTGCATTGCAGCATTCTCTTTTTGAGGTTTATAGTGTTTATCGTTTAAATTCATATGGATACATTTATTTACGAAGTAATTATTAAAAATTTAGGGGGTTTCCTAAATTTGTAAAATTTGTGTATAACTTACAAAAAAAGGCTTATTTCGTAAGGGTTTTCGAGGGAAATCACCTCAAAAACCACGTCTTTATTAGTTCTGACTGTAACTAGCATGAAACTTCGGGCTGTAGGCGCGAACTTCGTCTACCAACACGGCTACGGCCTCTGGGGGGGTAAATTGTGAAATCCCATGCCCGAGATTAAACACATGACCGCCGCATCCGACCTCGCCAAACGCCTCGAGCACACGCCGAACTTCTGCCCTAATTGCGGTCTCACCCCCAAAAAGTGCCATAGGATCAAGATTACCCTGCAAGGCGACAGAATCCGACACACGTTTACGCGCGCTATTGAGGTCGACCGTCCAGTCAAGCCCGACCGCGTCGGCGCCGCACGCTGCAATTTGCTCAAGCCACTGCCCACCACCCTTCGTGAAGACAATCGAGGGCACAACACGTCCTTCATGGTCTTTGATCAGTTGCTGCATCACCTGACGGGTGTAATGCAACGAAAACTGCTGAAATAGTTGGTCTGCAAGCACACCACCCCAACTGTCGAAAATCATGACTGCCTGCGCACCCGCTTTAATTTGAGCATTTAAATACAGCGCAGTGGTTTGAGCGTTGATCTGCAAAA
>CANKOW010000272.1 GCA_947484295.1 Alcaligenaceae bacterium
TAAGTCTTCGCTGATTTTTTGTTCGGAGCTGTAAGCAAAACCAAAGCTACCCACGCCGCCAGCATTAGAAACTTCAGAAGCAAGCCTTGGATTGTTAATACCGCCAGCCATGGGCGCCTGAATAATCGGGAGGCTTAACTTAGAAAAGCTGAACATGGCGACTCCTTTTCTAAGCGCAAGAGGCTTGTTTTTCTCTCTAAGCCGCCGGCATAGCCCGTCAGGCTGCCGTTCGCACCGATGATTCGATGGCAGGGGACAACGATGCTCCAGGGGTTTTTTCCGATCGCGGCGCCTACAGCGCGCACTGCCTGCGGTTTTTTGATCCGCGTCGCCAAGTCGCCATAGCTAGTTGTCTGTCCAAAGGGAATCAACAGCAGTTCTCGCCAAACCGCTTGTTGAAACTCGGTTCCCCAAGGAATTGAAAGAGGAGATTTGAACTCACGCAGAGTGCCTTCGAAATAAGATTGGATTTCGCTAGCGCAATGGTCTAACCATTTCTGAGAGCGCACCGCTTGCCAACAGGTGATGTCAGGATGGTGTCTTTGATTTTCAAACCAGAGACCCTTGATCCCCTCATCACCGGCTGCGATGAGGATCTGACCAAGGGGTGAGTCTACATACTTGTATTGAAATGTCATCAAGATGCTCCATGCCAAAGCCGAATGACGGCGTCACTTCGCGAAGGGGGCTGTTTTTTTGCGGTGGCGATCGCTTCAAACGTTGCACTGAAATATTGCTCACGAGCTTGGGTAGCAATGACAGTCTACCAAATGGTCATTCACCATCCCTGAGGTTGGACTCTGGTCGCTATCAATCAGTAAACCTCGTCATGATCCCCAACATTGATTGGAATGATTTCATTCTCTGTAATGATCAGTTCAAGCGTAATCCTGTACTTCAGGTTGATCGAGACACTATGTAGACTGGCGAGCTTTCCTTTCAGGCTATGTAGTCTAAGAGAAGGGTGATGAGGGTTGACCGTTAACATTTCAAGGGCCTTGGTGTACTGAGCCAGTGCCTTTGGGTTTTGCTTAATAAATTTGGCAGCCTTGCGGTTGTATTGCTCGGTGAAAATTAACTGCCAGGTCATGCTGCCAACTTTGCGTTCAGCTTATTGATACGACGAATGTGTTGGGCAACCGTTTCTTTTACGTAGCGACCAGCGTCGAGGTCGGCTTTAGATTCAGCAAGCGCGGCTTCAAGTTCGCATTCGCGAAGATATTGATAGTGTTCTTCGCTCATTACGATGTACTTAACTTGACCGCGAACGGAAACAGCAACTTCAGGTTGCGTGGCGAGGGCTTCTTCGATCGCTTTCACACCTTTGGTTTTGAGATCGTTTGCAGAGATTGTGCTCATGATGAACTCCTGATTAACATTACTTATAGTATAGTCAATCGTACGATTAAAAGCACTATTTTAGGACATCAGAAACACCCAACTGCAATCCCACAAAGGCAAAAACCCCAGCGCGAACGCAGGGGTTTTTTTAGTTGCAGATAGTGGCTCGGTGCAGAATCGACCTGGGTCTGAGGACTTTCAATCCTCTGCACTACCGACTGAGTTACCGAGCTAACTGAGGGCGAAGTCGCGCACCGATTCAGACAAGCATGCTTAGTCGAGCTTGGTGTTAGTCCGTTTCAGGATGACAGAATAAAAGTTACTTTCCTTGGCGAGCATGGTGCTGAGCTCTTGCGGGGAGCCGACAGAGACGTCCATCGCCAGACTTTCAATCTTCTTTTGAATCTGGCCATCTTTTTGTATCTCAGCCACGGCGCGATTGAGCTTGGCGACTACTTCGGGCGGCGTTTTGACTGGCGCGAACACCGCCGTCCAGGTGCGGATACCAAAATTCGGTACGCCACCTTCTGCGACGGTAGGAATATTATTCAAGGTACTACTGCGTTCGGGTCCCGTGGTCGCAATGAGTTTGATTCGACCTTCTTTGACCTGCTCCATCATATTGCCGACTAAGGATGTGATCATGACATCGACGCGTCCCGCAACGAGATCATTGAGTGCGACACCGGCACCTTTATAGGGGATGTGGAGCATGTTGATCTTGGCGGCATCGTTTAGCGCTTCAGCGGCCAAATGCTGAGCCGAGCCGTTTCCTGAAGAAGCAAAATTCACCTTACCTGGGTTGGCTTTTGCGTACTTGACCAGATCACTAATGCTATTGATCGCAATATTGGCGGAAACCAAGACGCCCATGGATTGGGTAGTCGCTAACGAGACGGGTTGAAGGTCTTTCAGCACGTCATAGGTTGGGTTTTTGTGCAAGAGCGGTGTGATCACAGTGGCGGGCGTGCCCCAAAACAGGGTGTAGCCGTCCGGTGCCGCCTTAATGACTGACTCTGTGCCAATGAGCGTGCCAGCACCTGCACGGTTTTCAACCAAAACAGGCTGACCAAGTTTAGTGCCAAGTTCTTGGGCAAAAAATCGGGCCACGATGTCGGTAGGTCCGCCCGGCGCATAGGCCACGACGATGCGAATAGGTTTGTTGGGATAGTCTGGGCTGGCAGAGGCTTGCTGAGCGGCACAAAGCGGCAACATTGCAAGCGCGATACGGGTGATTATTTTTTGAATGGTCATATTGGTCTCCTGTCTACGGCATTGTACGAAATGTGTCGGGTTCCGGTTCAGGTAAGGGTGAGCTGCGTCAACAGTAGGCGTCTTTCAGTTTCAGATGGTGGTCTGAGGCGGGATCGGCCGCTGCCGAGGAGCCAGACACCACGCGAAAACCTTAGGACTAATTAGTTATAAAGAAATTATAAAAATGTCGTTTTGGTTTTAATGAGTTTTTATTATGCTGTTGAATTGTTCGGATATGCCGTTCCGGATAGCGTTTGTGTAGCCGGCATCGTGAAGATGAGATATGTCGAAAATTTATGTGATTCATGAGAACTCTGCCTGGGTAGAGCCGTTGCAAGCAGCTTTTCAAGAGCTGGATTTACCTTACGAGGAATGGTTTCTGGACGAAGGCAAACTGGATCTGTCCGTGCCGCCGCCTGAGGGGGTGTTCTACAACCGAATGAGTGCTTCATCCCACACTCGCGATCACCGTTTCGCACCCGAATACACGGCAGCAGTGTTGTCTTGGCTTGAGGCGCACGGTCGGCGTGTGGTGAACAATAGCCGCGCCCTGCAGCTTGAAATTAGCAAGGTCGCACAGTACGCTGCTTTGCAGAATTACGGGGTTAAGACCCCCCGCACCATCGCTGCAGTTGGCAAGCAGCACATCATCGAAGCCGCCCGCCAGATGACAGGCTCATTCATCACTAAGCATAATCGCGCAGGCAAAGGGCTGGGCGTAAAACTTTTCCATCATATCGATGCCCTACAGGACTATGTCAACAGCGTACAGTTCGAGCCCTCCGTCGACGGCATTACGCTAATCCAGCAATACATTCGCGCACCGCAGCCTTTCATTACGCGCGCCGAATTCGTAGGCGGCAAGTTCCTTTATGCCGTACGCGTTGATACTTCGCTAGGGTTTGAGCTCTGTCCAGCGGACGTCTGCCAGATTGGTGATGCTTTTTGTCCGGTGGGCGAAACTGCGCCCGAAGCGGCTGCGCCACGCTTTCAGATCATCGAGGGTTTTGATCACCCCATCATCCAGCGTTATCAGCGCTTCATCGCCGAAAACGGGATAGGGATTTCTGGAATTGAGTTTATTGTTGATGAGGCAGGCGAGATCTACACCTACGATGTCAACACCAATACTAATTACAACAGCGACGCTGAAGCTGCAGCGGGTCTGTACGGTATGCGTGCGATTGCCCGATATCTAGGGCAGGAGTTGCATACGCTGAATGCCTGCCGGGCAAGTGTTCACGCGTCTGCAGCCATTGCCTGACCACATTTTTTTCAGTTTCAGATGGTGGCCTGGGGCGGAATTGATCACGGGCGGTGGGCGTTTGATTCTGCTTATTAACTATTTCCAGCTAAGGTTCAGCTTCTTATGTGATGCAGCACAGTCTCTTAAGTAGAGATTAATCAGACTTTGATAGGGGATGCCTACCTCTTCTGAAATGGTCTTAAAGTAGGTCACTGAGTCTTCATCAAGACGAATCGTAATTGGCCTCTTGAGCTGTGAGGCGTAAGGGTTTTTTTTAGTTTTAGAAAAATCATATTCTTTGCGCATAGGTCACCTTCAGTAAGCTTTTAATTCTTGGGTTGTTGCTTTGCGAGCAGAAATAATGCAAATGACATTGTCGTCACCACGGTAGCAATGGCATACGACGACCACGCGAAGCAAGTGGCTAAGCCCTAACAAAATGAACCTTTCTTCATCA
>CANKOW010000273.1 GCA_947484295.1 Alcaligenaceae bacterium
CTGCCTGCTGACGGCCACACGATTTTGATGCAGGTCAATCAGGCGTTGTTTTGGCCCGTCACAATCCCTTCAGCCGATATTGATTTACTGCGTGACTTTTATCTTGTGTCGAAGTTACAGCAAAATCCAATGGTCTTTGGCGTGACCGTCACTTCGCCAGATCAAACATTTTCTGGCTTCATTGAGCGGTGCAGGCAAGCACAGACGCCGTGTTCTTTTGGTGCAGCCACGCGCCATGGTGAAATCATGGCGCGACAAATCATCGAAAAAGCGCAGTTGCGCCAAGCCGTTGTGATCCCTTACAAGGGTACGGCACCAATGATGATTGACGCGTTGGGCGGACACGTCTCGATGGGTATGCCATCACTGTCGGTTGCGATGCCTCACATCCGTAGCAACACGTTTCGAGCGCTGGCTATCGGGTCAACCGATCGGCTGAGTACCTTGTCCAACGTACCGACTTTACTTGAGCAGCGTTTAGAGATGACTGCGATGACCTGGTATGGCTTAATGGTGCGCGCAGGCACACCAAAGCCTGCGGTGGATGCACTTGTTCAGGCGATTGACATTGCCTCAAAAGACCCGCAGGTTTTGAAGACGATGCATCATGAAGGCGCGACGCCCTTGTTTAGTTCACCAGAGTCGTTTGCGCGTGAGGCAAAAGACGAATTTGCGTTGGTGACGCCGCTCTTGAAAAAATATTTGATGGGTAACGAGCCGCCTGTAGCGGCTTCAAAATAATAGAGGCACTTTGATGATTCAATTACACACCTTTGATACCCCTAACGGCCGCAAGATATCGGTTGCCCTTGAAGAGATGGGCCTGCCTTACACCGTGCATACGGTTGACATTACGAAAGACGAACAATTCAAGCCTGATTTTTTAAAACTCAGCCCCAACAACAAGATCCCGGCGATCTTAGATACCGAGGGCCCTGACGCTAAACCAGTCAGTGTGTTTGAATCAGGCGCGATCCTGATCTATTTGGCTGAAAAAACCGGTAAGTTTTTACCGACCGAACCGCGCGCGCGTATTGCTGTGTTTGAGTGGTTGATGTTTCAAATGGCAGGCTTTGGCCCTATGCCAGGGCAAGTTCATCACTTTTTAGGCTTGTCGAACGAAGACGATAAACGTTATGGCTTAGCCCGCTACATGAAAGAAACTCGCCGCCTGTATGGGGTGATGGATCAGCGTTTAGCTAACCATACATTTTTTGCTGGCGAAATTTCGATCGCAGATTTTGCAATCTTGGGTTGGGCTTGGCGCCATCAACGCCACCAAGTTGATTTAAATGACTTCCCGAACGTGAAACGCTGGTACGACACGATGATGGCGCGCCCAGCGGTGCAACGCGGTTTTGCGGTGGCGTTGAAATAGTACGGATCGACATCTCGGCTTGTTCAGAAATATGTTTCAGATAATACTAGCTGCAGTTTTTTGAATGAAGTCGGTAAAGATTTTGAACGATATGGAGAACTCTGTGTTGCTTAAAAGTAAAGTTGCCGTGATTACGGGTGCCGCTTCGCTCAGAGGAATCGGTAAAGCCACGGCGCGTGTGTTTGCCGCGCAAGGTGCTTCGATTGTGATTTTGGATCTTGATTTGGCGGCAGCGCAAGCTGCTGCGGCGGATATTGGGGCGCAGCATCTAGGCCTGAAATGCGATGTGACTAAGAAATCTGAGTGTGATGCTGCGGCGCAGCAGATACTGACTGCTTTTGGTCAGATTGATATCTTGGTGAATAACGCTGGCATTACTCAGCCCTTAAAAATCATGGACATCAAGCCCGAGAACTATGAGGCGGTCACCGATGTTTCGTTGCGTGGCACTCTTTACATGAGCCAGGCAGTGATCCCCCACATGCGTCAACGTCGCTCGGGGTCGATTGTTTGCTTGTCGTCGGTATCGGCGCAGCGTGGTGGTGGCATTTTTGGCGGGCCTCATTACTCGGCAGCGAAAGGCGGGGTACTCGGTCTAGCCAAAGCAATGGCGCGTGAACTCGGACCAGACAATATTCGTGTCAATTGCATCACGCCTGGTTTGATTGAGACCGATATTACGGGCGGAATGATGACCGATGCGTTGCGTGTTGAAATTTTGAAAGGTATCCCGTTGAATCGTTTGGGCCAAGCGAGCGACGTCGCCAATGCCGCTCTGTATTTAGCGTCGGATTTGTCGAGCTACCTCACGGGGATTGCATTAGATGTCAACGGTGGTATGTTGATTCACGGGTAAGAGGTCATAACGGCCAAGAGGTAATCGCGGCTAAGAGGTATACATGGTGAAGAGGCAAAAGCGATGAGTGCAGATTTAAATCAGTTAAAAGAAGACGCCTACCGTATTCGCCGTTTGGCGCTACGGATGGGAGAAGTGCAGGGGCAAGGGTATATTGGGCAGGCCTTAGGTATCGCCGATATGTTGGCTGTTGCCTATGGTCACGCGCTGAAATTCAAAATTGGTGAGCCTGAATGGGAGCAGCGTGATCGTTTCTTGCTCTCGCATGGTCACTATGCAATCGCTTTTTATTCTGCGCTAATCAATGCTGGCATTCTGAGTGAAGACGAACTCGAAACCTATGGCTGTGACGAGAGCCGTCTACCAATGTCGGGCATGGCAAGCTACACGCCCGGGATGGAGATCTCTGGGGGGTCGCTTGGACAGGGGTTACCGATCGGTGTTGGCATGGCACTCGCTTTGCGACACAAGCGTAATTCCGCCTTTGTTTACAACTCAATGTCAGATGGTGAGCTTGATGAAGGCTCTACTTGGGAGGCCGCTCTCGCTGCGTCGTCACACAAACTCGCAAATTTAATCTGCTTGGTTGATATTAATAATCAACAGGCAGACGGTCACTCGAGTCAGGTTATGCCCTTTGAGCCGTTGTCGGATAAGTGGGCGGCCTTCGGCTGGCACGTACAGCGCGTCAATGGTAATGATCTGCCCGCTGTTTTAGCAGCGTTTGATACGGCACGTTCTTTAACGGCACCACAGCCTCGTGTCATTTTGCTTGATACTAAGATGGGTAAAGGCGTGTCCTTTTTAGAAGCGCGCGAAAAAAATCACTTCATTCGCGTTGAAGCGAACGAGTGGGCCCAAGCCATCGCCGAACTAGATGCGAGCTATCAAGGAGATGCTCAATGAGTGCGCCCAGCAACACTGTAGTGACTAAACCCAAATTGACAACCTCGGCCATGATTGCCTCGATCGCAGCTGAAGGCCAGCGCGTTCGTGCAGCGCCCTTTGGCAAGGCGCTTGTCGAGCTCGCCGAAAGTCGCCCTGAGATTGTGGGGATGACAGCCGACTTGGCGAAGTACACCGACTTACATATTTTTGCACAGGCGTACCCAGAGCGTTTTTTTCAAATGGGCATGGCCGAGCAGCTTTTAATGGGAGCCGCAGGTGGGATGGCCAAAGAAGGTTTGATCCCTTTTGCCACAACCTATGCTGTCTTTGCAACGCGACGCGCCTACGACTTTATTCACCAAGTCATTGCAGAAGAAAATTTAAATGTGAAAATTGCCTGTGCTCTGCCAGGCCTGACCTCGGGCTACGGCCCCAGCCATCAGGCGACCGAAGACTTAGCGATGATGCGGGCCATTCCGGGCATGACAGTTATTGATCCGTGCGATGCGTTAGACATTGAGCAGATGGTGCCGGCGGTTGTGGCGCACGACGGCCCTGTGTATATGCGTCTATTGCGCGGACAGGTGCCACTCGTGCTCGATGAGTATGACTACAAATTTAAACTAGGTCAGGCGCAACTCATTCGCGACGGTAAGGATGTTCTGATCATCTCTAGCGGCATCATGACCATGCGAGCGTTAGAGATCGCAAAAGAGATGGCGGGAGGGGCTGCTGATATCGCGGTTCTGCACGTGCCAACGATCAAACCCTTGGATGAGGCGACGATTCTAAAAGAAATTGGTCGCGGCTCGCGCTTGGTGATTGTGGCTGAAAATCACACGCGGATCGGTGGGTTGGGTGAAGCGATTGCTGCCTGTGTGTTGCGCGCAAGAATGGCTCCAAACTATCACCACATTGCGTTACCAGATGAGTTTTTAGCGGCAGGTGCTTTGCCGACCTTGCATGATCGGTACGGTATTTCAACCGCAGCGATTGTGTCGTTTATCAAGAAGTCGTTATAGCGCTTTCAAATTGAGTCTTGCAAGGCGGTTAGGCTGGTTGTTCAAGTGTAGGAGCGCTGTCAGTCAAGGTCATGCGACGCATGTCGCGTTTGTAGATTTTGTCATCATAAGGGCGTGCACGATGCATGCTGCAGCGGTTATCCCACATGAC
>CANKOW010000274.1 GCA_947484295.1 Alcaligenaceae bacterium
AGCGATGGTGAACAAGTTGCCCAAGAAGTCCGCGGTTTGGGTGTGGTGGGTCAGCAGCCGTTGCTGGGGCCCGGCGAAACCTTTGAGTACACCAGCGGCTGTCCTCTTAAAACGCCGGTTGGCACGATGCGCGGCAGCTATCACTGCGTCGGCGAAAACGGCGTGCCCTTTGAGGTCGAGATCCCTGAATTTGTACTGGCCATGCCACGTACCCTTCACTGAAGCTTAGTTTGCGCCAGCGTTCAAACCCGTAATTCCTCTCAAAACGCTAAAGACAAGGTTTTCTGTGATGCCACGTACTTTTTTTCGAGCCCTGCTGTTGAGTGTGTTGGCCTTGTTGGCCGCTTGTTCAAGCCCGCCGCGCGTGCCCGATTCAGACACGGTACCCAGTGTTGAGGCCCCTGCAGCGGTACCTCAGGCCCCCCTGGCCGACAGTGCAGCACGCGCCTTGAGCGGTAAATTTGCAGCGGTTGGCTGGGGCGATCTTCCCGGCTGGACCAACGACGATTTGCGCGGGGTCTGGACGACCTTCTTGCGTAATTGCGCGGGGTTGATGCGCCCGACTGCCATCAATTTAGCCGGGCCTACCCGCGCCACGCCGCTCGCCTGGCAACCGGTGTGCGCAGCAGCCACTGACCCGGCGCGTGCGCCCGCAACCAACAATCCCGAGGCGGTACGCAAGTTTTTACAAACGTGGCTGGCACCCTGGCGACTAGAAGGTACCGAGGGCAAACCCGCCAGCAGTATTGTGACGGGCTATTACGAACCGTTGGTGTTGGGCTCGCGTAAACAAGGTGGGGTCTACCAGTGGCCGCTGTATACCGTGCCCGCTGATTTGCTGACGATCGATCTGGGTCGGGTGTATCCAGAACTTGCTGGTAAGCGTGTACGCGGCAAGCTAGAGGGCAATCGGGTAGTGCCCTACGATAGCCGCGCTAGTCTTGAGGCCTCTGCGCGCAAACCACCTGTCGTGGTGTGGGTCAATGACCCCGTTGATAATTTCTTTTTACAAGTGCAGGGCTCGGGCCGTGTCCAACTCAACGATGGCCCCGGTGCCGGTCAAACGATACGCGTAGCCTATGCCGATCACAATGGTCACCCGTATGTGTCGATCGGTAAGTGGCTTGCCGACAAAGGCGAGATGCAACTGTCGCAAACCTCGATGCAAAGCATTCGCGAGTGGGCTAAGCGTAACCCTAAGCGCGTGCCCGAAATGCTCAATGCCAATCCAGCCTTGGTGTTTTTTAAAGAAGAGCTCATTACCGATCCAGAAATCGGGCCTAAAGGCGCGTATGGCATCCCCTTAATGGCACAGAGGTCGATTGCTGTAGACACCAATTTTGTGCCCTTAGGCACACCAGTGTTTTTGGCCACAACACTGCCTGCTTCAACGCAAACCCTGAATCGCCTGGTGTTTGCGCAAGACACGGGCACCGCAATTAAGGGGGCGGCGCGCGCCGACTTTTATTGGGGGTTTGGCGAGGCTGCGGGTGCTCAGGCCGGCCGCATGAAACAGGCCGGACAAATGTGGGTGCTTTGGCCTAAACAGGCCGGCGCACCAAGCGCGCGCTAATTAACACATGAGCCACCCATGAAGACGCCAATTGTTGTGTGCGGTACGGGCATTGTGGGTTTAGCCACGGCCTTAGCGCTTGCGCGACGCGGGCAACAAGTGACATTGTTAGGCCCGCGCCAAACGTTTACGCCCGCTACGCCTGAGATTTTTCATCCACGCGTCTATGCGATCTCACCGGCAAGCCAACGGTTTTTAGCGTCGCTCGGGATCTGGAATATGCTCGACGCGCTGCGCTTAACCGCTGTGCAGGCCATGGAGATTCACGGCGATGGCGCTGGCTTGGTCAATTTAAATGCCTGGCAGGCGGCGATCCCTGAGTTGGCCTGGATTGTCGAGTCAGGCGAGATCGAACGCGCGCTGACCCAAGCGGTGCAGATTTTTGGTTTGAACTGGATCGAAGAAAAATTTGCGACCTTTAGCAAAGCGGGCGATGCCGATTCAAGCCTCACGACCGACCGAGCCACCGTTATGCAGGCCGAACTCTTTATCGCAGCCGACGGTGCTCAATCGCCTTTGCGCGCGGCTGCAGGCCTACCTGTCGACAGCAAGCCTTATGGCATCACAGCGATCGTGGCGCATCTGAACTGTGCACGACCACATCAAGGCACCGCCTTGCAATGGTTTGACGACCAAGGGGTGCTGGCCTTGCTGCCGATGCCATCGACCCAGGCAGGCGCGCAGGTCTCGATGGTCTGGTCGCTCAAAGAGTCGCTCGCGCAAGAGTTGCTGGCGCTACCCGTGACAGAGCAAGCCGCGCAACTGAGCGTGCGCCTCGCGGCGCTTACCGCTGGGCGCTTAGGTGAACTTACGTTACGTGGCTCGCTGCATGCTTTTCCTTTATCGTTAAATCAGTCGCCTATGATCGGTGAGCGTATTGCCTTAGTCGGTGACGCCGCGCACCGTTTGCACCCGCTTGCTGGGCAGGGCTTAAACTTGGGCCTCGGCGACGTCGAGGCCTTGGTGAGTGTGCTTGCTGAGCGTGAAGCGTTTCGTAGTGCGGGTGATGCGATGGTACTCAGGCGTTACCGTCGGGCGCGCGCTGAACCGGTACTGGCTATGCGAGTCGTGACCGACGGCTTGCATCGTTTATTTGAAGCGCAAAGCTCGCCAGTAGCATGGTTGCGCAACATTGGCATGTCGGCGGTTGAAAAACTACCGATGATTAAGCGGTACTTAATTGCTGGGGCCTCGCGCTAGGTATAACGCGTATATCGATTAGGAGTAGTACGTTTGAAAAAATTATTGAACTTCAAATGGCTTGCCGTGACCTGTCTGTTGGGCGTGGCGTCTGTGGCTTCAGCACAAAAAGCGCCGGTAGCCGACGCAAACCCTGAGGCCAAAATACAAGCGGTGCAAAAGCTTTTTGCTGAGCGTTTTGGTAACCCGCCTATTAATGTTGTGCGCCTGACGCCTTACGGTTTGTATGAGGTTCAGCTTGGCATGGATTTGGTGTACACCGATGAGAAAGTGAATTTTGTTTTAGATGGCACGCTGATTGACGCCAAGACGCGCCGCGATATCACCCGCGAGCGCCAAGACTCATTGGCACAAATGCCTTTTGATCAATTGCCGTTTGAGTTGTCTTTCAAACAGGTGCGTGGCGATGGTTCGCGCAAACTGGCAATCTTTGAAGATCCAAATTGCGGCTACTGTAAGCAGTTACGCAAAGCCATCGATAGTATTAACAACGTCACGATCTTTACTTTCCCTTATCCGATCTTGTCACCCGATTCAACGCAAAAAGTACGTAATGTGTGGTGTGCTTCAGATCGCGCTGCGGCGTGGGACGCTTGGATGCTTCAGAATAAAGTACCCGCTACGCTTGATTGCGACGTGCCGATAGATCAGATGGTGGCGCTTGGTCAAAAGCTCATGGTGCGGGGCACGCCGGCGTTATTTTTTGCCGATGGCTCGAGGGTGGGCGGTGCAATCCCGAAAGAAGATATTGAGAAACGCCTACAACAGGCGAAGTAGTGATCTATTTTGCATCGGGCGATGTCACCCGAGATCACTATCAGTTCGTTGCGTAGTTATTTTGTTACAACAAAAATTAGGAACATGTGATGCGTATTGCCGTACTGGATGATTATTTAAAGGTTGCCCCCAACATGGCGAAGTGGGACAGCCTAAAAGCTGACGTTAGTTTTTTTTCTGAGTATATCCAGCCTGCCGACCTGGCCAAGACTCTCGAGTCCTTTGAGGTGATTGTCGCCATGCGCGAGCGCTCTGCCTTTCCGGCAACAGTGATCAAGGCCTTGCCGAAGCTGCGCTTACTGATCACAACTGGCATGCGTAATAGTTCGGTCGACATGGTGGCTTGTCGTGAGCAAGGCATCGATGTCTGCGGTGCGCCCGGCGATCCAAAAAGTACCGGCGCCACGGCCGAGCTTGCCTGGTCATTGCTGCTCGCGTTGTTTAAACAAATCCCCAAAGAAGCCGCCAATATGCAGCAAGGCTTATGGCAAACCACCATGCCACCGACGCTTGAAGCGAAGCGCTTGGGCTTGTTGGGCGCAGGGCATCTCGGCCAGTGCGTTGGGCGGGTCGGTTTGGCGTTTGGAATGGAGGTCGTTGCCTGGAGCCCGAATCTGACTGAAGAGCGTGCGGCCAAGGCTGGCGTCAAGCTTGTGTCTAAACAAGAGCTCTTTGCCACGTCAGATGCGATTAGTGTGCACATGGTGTTAAGTGATCGTTCGCGCGGTATTGTTGATGCAGC
>CANKOW010000275.1 GCA_947484295.1 Alcaligenaceae bacterium
GACAGCCCAAGCTCTTTACGCCTCAGCTTAACGCTTTGCGCAAGACCTCTTTTCAAACGAATTAGGCGACTGTCCATAAGAGCCACTATGGGCGCTCATAGATTGACAGTCCACGGAATATAATCTACAAAATTATATTGCGTTATGTGGGAGTAAAGTGGAAGTAACGCACCCCTGATGTATTGGGAACCTGAGTTAATCGATGCTTTCCGGAGTGCAGCACTTAGCTTTGAGTACAAAATAACCGTGAAGCGTAAGCGCGGACACTACCTAATAATATTGCCGTTTACAAACAAAGGTTTAGCACAACTCATAAGCAACGGAAATTTCATGAAATACATGAATCAACGAACATTTGATGTTTTCTCATTGCGAACATTAATAGCTAAAGTCACGCACGAAAGTGGAACCGCGTACTCAAGCATGGTTGGTGAATACAACCAAACTTTTGACGGCGACTATTTGTTTATGAGCCAAGGCAGTCAGGTCGCGGATTACTTGATTTCTGATTGGTCGCATTTGGCGAAAATGGAACAGGTGGCGTTAGCGCAACGACTGATGATGGTGCGAGCCGAACTAGATGATGACTTAAACAAGAAATCTACTTTGTCCAAATTATTTGCAGGACCCGCGTTTATTAAGAGCCATCCAAATCCTAATGCTCGCGGCAATCAAGCAATACAAAATATAAATATCATCATGTACGTCATTGGCACAACGGTTGCGCCACCTCCGCCACCTAAAGCAGTTCCTTCGCCAACAACAATAGCCAAACCGGAGCGGTTAGTGCAGACTGACTCGGTGTATACCCAAGATGTGCTGAATCACGTTCAGAAAAGTAATGCTCGGCTCACTAAACGAAATCTAGAAACTCAGCCGACTCATCAACCTGTAAACGACAATCAGCGAGACAGGGATACCCAGCCCGAAAAAGGGAAGCAAATTGCTTGGTATGCGTCGGACTATGGCATAGGGGATAAGCGGTCTGATTTATATCTCATGCAGTTTGAATATGAGCGCACGAGTTCACCTGAATCGGGCTATCGAGTGCGCAGCACTACTCCTCGAAACTATGGGCAAGTGATACCCAAATTTATTGCTGACCGCGACGTAGACGCTCCGTCCAATTCAGGCAGGAAAGTGAGTTCAGCCTGCCCAGACTGCCGTACGACATGTTCATCTCCGCTTGAGCAAACCATGTACTTTAAGTGCGCAGACTGTCAGACCTCGTGGTGGCAAAAACGGTAGCGTTGTTTTAAAAAAATATATACCCCCACCCTTTTTACACAGAAAACAAAGGGGGGTGTTTTCCTAGCGACGAATACACCAGTTCCAGAGCGCTTTGAGACCCCCGGGGGGGCATCGTTTGATCAAAATACAGTGCATAGCCCGGCACAGTGAAGCCGTCGATTTACGGGGGTGGGGGTACGGTGGGGTCAGCGTGGGGAGAAACCGACAAGGGGTGGGTATGTCTTTGTTCAACCACGAAGCAAAAAGCACCAACAGTCAAACGTCCAGCACGGCACGACGCACAGGTCATAACCAAGACCAGATTTAATCGCTGTGGTATCGTCTTTCCTGTCCAATTTCTGTCCAAATCAAGGTCAAAATTGGCGATTTTTTAAAACCCGGAAGCGGATACAAACTTTTAGCTAAAACCCAACGCAGACCTATAAGTCATTGTTTTATCGAACGAACTCTTCTACATGGACAAAACCATTATGGTGTTCGGTGATGCGAAAAAGGTGATTGAGGATATGGTCAAGGCGGTTGAGAACTCTTAAGACTGGCCCTCAAGCCTCGGCTGCTCAACTGGGGCTATTCTAGCTATCTTCATGAAAACGCACGCTGTTGCCACCTGATTTTTTCGCTTGATACATGGCCTTGTCGGCCTGGGCAAAGAGCTCTAGCTGCCCGATCTCATCTCCCAAGAACAGCACGATGCCGATGCTTGTTCCACCTTGATAAATCACTTCATCGTTTTCTGAAGAATGCCGCTCTTTGCGATTAGCCCGTTTCGTTTCGGGTGCATCATCCACTGATGAATGACTCAAAAAATATGGCAGCGCGAGGGCCGCACGCATTTGTTCAGCGAGGCGGCGCGCAGACTCGATTGAGTAATCGCGGTCGTTATGCAGTTGATTCAAAACCACCACAAATTCGTCGCCACCAAAGCGGGCTACGGTGTCAACCTCGCGCACACAGTCTAACAAGCGCGCAGCTGCCTCACGCAAGACAACATCGCCCAACACGTGACCGTGCTGATCGTTTAATCCTTTAAACGAATCCAGATCCATAAACAGCAGTGCGCAATGACTTTCATTGCGCTTGCTGTGAATCATTGCAATCTTCAGCCTGTCTTCAAGCAAATAGCGATTGGGTAGTTTTGTCAGCCCATCAAAGAAAGCACGATCTTTGGTCTGCTCTTCAAGCTGCCTGCGGCGGCTCACATCTCGACCAATCCCCAAGACGCCAAGCAGTTTGCCATCTTCAGAAAAGACCGGACTTTTAGTCACCTCGAGCAACTCTTTATGCCCGTCGCTTGCAAAGGTCACCCACTCTTCTGAGATATGCGACGTGCCTTGTTCTATCGCCAGTTGGTCGCCCACCCGAAACATCGCAGCCCGGTCTGGATCCACAAAAGCACTCGCCTTTTGCCCAACGATTTGCTCTTCGGTCGCACCGAAATAGCTTTCAAAGCGCGCGTTACAAAACTGAAACCGCTCTTGCGTATCTTTAAACCAAACCACATCTGGAATAGCGTGAACGAGCGTCTTAAGCTGCCCAACGTTATCGGCTAGTTTTTTCTCGAGCTTGATCCGTTCAATATGCTCACTCAAATTCTCGATCATGCCCCAAACCACGGGTTGTCCGTTGACGTCAATGAGCTTAAAGCCACTAATCCTGATCGGAAACCGACTACCATCTCGCCGGATATATTCTTTTTGATTCGGGCCAAACCGCCCTTCTCGTTTCAAATCTTCAAGCTGCTGTTGGTCTTGTGCGCGATATTCTTCTGGTGTGATGTCCCAAAAACTCAAAGCAAGAAACTCTTGCCGCGAATAGCCCGTCCAACTCAACAAGGCTTGATTCACTTCGCAAAATTGGGCAGTGCTTTGGTCGACCATCGCCAAACCCACCGGCGAGTTTTTAAACAGCTGCTCAAAGCGCTCTTCGAAACGCACGAGCGCATGCTGGACCGGAATTTCTTGGTAATGGAGTACACCACCTTTTAGCCACGGACTACCGAGCAAGGACTTGACATCCTGAGCCTTAGAAAACCGCTCAACGGTCTCGGATACTGCCAAGAAAGCATCGACTAAAACGGTTTCAAACGAGGTATTTTGGTGGCGTACGATTTCTTCGATTGCCTCGCTGTGCGACCAGTTACGCTTGTAGGCTCTAAACGACACAAGAGCATCATACATATCGACCAGTGAAACTAAGCGCGCGGCCAGCGGAATTTGCTCGCCCTTCAGGCCCCGTGGGTAGCCAGTACCATTCCATTTTTCGTGATGCGCGCCGGCCACAACAATCGCCAACTTGAGAACCTCAGAGGGATATTCAAGCTGCGCTGCGGTCGTGCTCAAAATGGCCTCGCCCAGTTGCGCATGCGTTTGCACCACGCACCAATCCTCGTGGGACAGCTTACCGTCTTGCATCAGGATGTGGTCCGGAATAGCAACTTTACCGATGTCGTGTAAAGGCGTGGCCTGACACAGCGTATTGATCCAGGCGTCGGTCAGCACCTCAGTGTAGTAACCCGTGTCACGTAAACGGCGTGCCAAAAGTCTCACGTAATATGCCGAGCGTACGCCATGATCATCTACCTCCAAGGGACCGTCATCGATCACCTCGGGTGGCGGTGTATTGACCGTTAAAGCGCTTGGGCACGTCGCGTTTGCAGAGCGCTCGTCAAGGCCCTCGGACTCAACGGGGACTGGGCTGACTGGTAACACATTTAAACTCGCTGACATAGCACTCAACGTCGGGATTCAGAGGATGGTTTCAGAATACCAACGATCACTTCAACTGAGACTATTTACGCAAAGAAGTGCTCTATCGACATGTGCTTTGCAGGTCTTGGCATCACATAAGAGCAGCGTCCACCACTTCAATCCAATGTCGCACTGCGATTTCAGTACCGCTTTGCAAATGCCCGATACAACCGATATTTGAAGAGAGCACTACATCGGGCTTGGCTTGGCTCAAGTGAGTTAACTTACGATCGCGCAGTGACGTTGAAATTTCGGGCTGCAAGACCGAATATGCACCTGCTGAACCACAGCAA
>CANKOW010000276.1 GCA_947484295.1 Alcaligenaceae bacterium
GCGATGGGATCGACGCCGGCGAAGGGCTCATCGAGCAAAATAAAGCGCGGGCGCGTAGCCAGCGCGCGTGAGATCTCAACCCGACGTCGCTCGCCGCCCGAGAGTGAGAGTGCACTGTTGCGCCGAATATGGGTGATTTGCAGCTCTTCGAGCAACGAGTCGAGCTGCTGTTCGATCATTGTTTTTGAAAACTTTTTACCGTCTTGGTCGATTTGAAGTTCAAGCACGGCGCGAATGTTTTCTTCAACGGTCAGGCGCCTGAACACCGAGGCGTCTTGTGGCAGGTAAGAGACGCCTCGCCTCGCACGTTGATGAATCGGCATGCTACTGATCGAGATGTCGTCGATCTCGATCCGACCGGCGTCTGCCGCGACCAGACCCACGATCATATAAAAGCTAGTGGTTTTACCCGCGCCGTTTGGGCCCAGCAGGCCCACGACTTCGCCGCTATTGACGGAGAGCGACACGTCTTGCACCACCATGCGTCCGCCGTACGACTTGCGCAGACCCGTGGCGGTCAGGCGCCCGGGGGTCAATTGTTCGTTGGGTGTTGTAGAGCCTACGTCGTTTGCTGTTTGCATGTGACCAAAAATTAAGGGCGAACGGGCGGCGCGGGTTGGCGCCGTGTGTTCGCGGCAGGTGCCGTGGCCGCTGGCTTCGCAGGCGTGGGACTTGGGGTGATGACAGGCAGGCCAGCGTCTTTCGCTTTGCACTCTGCCACGGCCGCATCTGCCCGTGCGCGAGGTTGTGCAACTGAACGTACGCGCCCGCCCGCGTTGGCAGAGTCTGGGCCAGAAAACGCCTCGTAGATATCGGTTTTTTGACTGTAACGCACACGTTCACCGCTGACCGTGTCAAAGTGCTGTCCACAAATGTAGCGTGTGACCACCGCTTGGCCAATTAAGTCAAAGGTTTCAGTTTTTCCGTTGTACTCAGCGCGTACGCCGACCCCTTCGAGCACTTCATAGACTTCAGGGCGGACTTGTCGAATAAAAACGCGTTTGCCAGGTTTGACGGTACCGGTGCCGTATTGAAAACCTTCAGCATCCTCGCGTAATTTCAGAGCGTCTGCGTTCATGGTCATGAAGCCGCGCGTCATCACGACGTTGCCAGCGAAAGTACTTTCGCGCTTGGAGTCGTCAAAATGTAAGCTATCAGACAAGATCATTGTGCTGGGCTCTTCTTGAGGCACCAGCGCAGCGGTTGCAGAGGGTTTCTTTTGTGCCTGCGCTATGCCGAGCACGGCGCACAGACCCAGCACTAACCACAAGCGACTGAAGCGGTGAGAATAAGGGGCAATGGTCATCGTTTGGGCCGTGTGGCAGCGGGTTCAGTGGTGTCAGTTTTGTCTTTCGGTACAACTTCAACATCAGTTGATTTAAACACGTCTAGGTCTTGCGTGGCATTGTTATAGCGCATGCCGATGCCACTCATACGCGAGCGGCCGCTTGTTGCGATGGCAGGCAGGTCGGTGTAGGCGAGGTCTTTTTTGATCAACAGGGTCACTTCGTCGCTCCGAAAGTTTAGCGGTTGGCGTTCGGCATCCGCAAGCCTCAGTAATACTGCGTCGCCTTTCATGACGATTCGGTCGCCTTCTTCAAATACGGTGGCCGTGCTTGAGGTGGCGATGGTGAGCGGGTTATCGGCCTTCAGGCCAAACGCGCGCGGTCGGATCACATCATAGGACTTGTCGTCTGGGAAATGCTCCATCAGGTCGCCTTCGAGTCGATGGATCACCAGGCCGTTTTCGTCGGTGCGCACCAACACAATTTTTGTAGCCCAGTGGTCACGCTCGTGTGTCAGCCTAACTGGGGGGTCGATATCAACCGCACGTTGAGAGTAATCGGCGGCCCACCAAGAGCCCATCACCAAAGAGGTGAGGATCACCAGCGAAACAATCATTGCAAAACGTTCTTTCATCGTGCAACCTTCACTGTACCGGGCCCGAGCCTAACAACCCGGGTTGAAAGAACGCCCCCAAGCGCTGTTGGGCCGCCAAAATAAGATCGCAACATTCGCGGGCGGCCCCATGCCCGCCACGCCGCTCGGCCACCCAGTGTGCGGCTTGAGTGATGTAGGTGGGCGCATCGGGCACCGATGCTGAAAACCCAGCACGCTGCATTGCGGGCAGGTCGATCAGATCGTCACCCATAAAACCCGTTTGCTCGAGCGCGACGCCGTAACGCGTGCAAAGTTCGGTCAAGACGGCCCCTTTGTCGCGCACGTTTTGCATCACCGCGCCTAAGCCTAACTCGGCAGCGCGCCGGGCGATTATCGGGCTTTCGCGACCAGTTACCAGGGCTACTTGAATGCCGCTGACCGCCAGCATTTTTAGGCCATGACCGTCTAGGGCATTGAAGCGCTTGAGGGTTTCACCTTGCTCGGTGTACCAAAGGCCTGCGTCTGTGAGAACGCCGTCGACATCGAAGACCATGAGTTTGAGCTTTTTAAGGCGCGAGCGCACGGAGGGCTCGAGCCGAGCCAGAATCAAGGCCTCGGCGGGATGAACAACCGAAAGAGGACGTTTCATATTTTGCGCAATCCTAGATCACTTTTGCGGCCATCAAGTCATGCATATGCACAGCACCCGACAGCACGCCGTCGTCTTGACAGACCAACATATGGTTGAGTCGATGCGTGTCCATAATCAGCGCGGCATCTACGGCCAGTGCCTCGGCGCTAATGTGCCGCGGACCAAGTGTCATGCCGGCGGTGACATTGAGCGCACGAATATCACCCTCACGCTCAATCAGACGGCGCAAGTCACCGTCGGTAAAAATCCCCAAGACTTTACCTTGTGGGTCTAGCACCGCCGTCATCCCCATGCCTTTACGAGACATTTCTTCAAGCGCTTCAGACATGGTTGCCGTAACAGAGACTGTCGGCAAGTCTTTGCCGCTGCGCATCACGTCGGATACGCGGGTCAGGAGCTTGCGGCCGAGCGCGCCACCCGGGTGAGAGCGCGCAAAATCTTCGGGGCCAAAACCGCGTGACTGTAAGCAAGCCACGGCCAGTGCATCGCCCATCGCGAGCGAGGCTGTCGTGCTAGACGTGGGTGCTAAATTGAGCGGGCAGGCCTCTTGCGCCACACCGATATCGAGGTGGACTTCGGCCAGACGGGCGAGCTCGGATTGCGGGTTGCCGGTGAGGGCGATCACCTTGACCCCCAAACGATGGGCAGCGGGCAAAATAGACAGCACCTCTTGACCCGTGCCTGAATACGACAAGGCCACCAAGAGGTCTTGCGCTCCGATCATCCCGATGTCGCCATGCACGGCTTCGGCGGCATGTAGAAAAAAAGACGGCGTACCGGTTGAAGCCAGCGTAGCGGCAATTTTGCGCGCGATATGACCCGTTTTACCCAAACCGCAGACAATCACGCGCCCCTGGCAGGCGAGCATCAGTTCGACGGCCTGCACAAACTCAACGCCTAATCGGGCTTTGAGTGCCAGAATCGCTTCAGCCTCGAGTTCGAGGGTTTGCCGGGCAGAGGCCAGCGTCGCCGAGTGATTAAGCGATTTTGGCGGTAGGCGTGGATCTGAACGTGTCATGGTTTGAGTTTAAACGGTTCGGCAGACTGTTGGGGCGCCGCTAGCGTATTCTATGGGTCTGTGCATAATTTAGTATGTGCGATGTTTCTTATCGATTTTTGACTGCGGAGTGCTGTTTGATGATTACGCCAATCCCCTACCAAGACCCCCAAGAGCTGGTGCGCGGGCTCATCCGTACGGTGCCCGATTGGCCAAAGCCCGGGGTGATGTTTCGGGATATCACACCCATGATGCAAGATCCGCGTGCTTTTCGCGCGCTGATTGATATGTTTGTGTATCGACATATGCGTAATCGGCTCGATGCGGTGGTGGGGATCGATGCCCGAGGGTTTATTTTTGGCAGCGCGTTAGCCTATGCGTTGAATGTCGGCTTCGTACCGGTTCGCAAAGCGGGCAAATTGCCCTTTAAGACCGTGGCGCAGCCGTATTCACTTGAGTATGGTGACGCGACCGTCGAGGTGCATGAAGACGCGATTAAACCCGGTCAGCGAGTGCTATTGGTGGATGATCTGGTTGCCACCGGGGGCACCATGCTGGCGGCGATTAAGTTGTTGCAACAGCTCGGCGGTAATGTTGCCGAGGCCGCAGCGGTGGTGAATCTGCCTGCCCTAGGGGGCTCGGCGCTGATTGCTGAAACTGACACGCCATTTTTTAGTGTGTGTGAGTTTTAGGGTAAATCGGGGGCACTGCCGGCTTGATGCCCCAGGCCCTTGCGC
>CANKOW010000277.1 GCA_947484295.1 Alcaligenaceae bacterium
AGCTCTCTTTGACACAAAGTTGAGCAACTCTAAATAACAAGCCTGCAACGCCCAAAAAGAGCCAAGCCATACCGACAATACGCACAGTCGTATCTTCGAAAGCCTCAGGAACGGCCCAAGTAATCAGCGAGGGTTGAAGGTACGCCAATGCCGGTATCGCAGCCCAGATCGATAGCAACACAATCTTACGATGCAAGTTGTAGCCCACCTTGATTTCTTCTTTGTGCTCGTGTGTGGCTTGGTTGACGTGGTCGTATCCCTTCGGTTCGAAAAAGAAGTGCCCCGATTGACGTGTCGTCATCGCAACCAACCACGCAACAAGCGATGCAGCGACTGGGTTAATGAATAACAGTACATAAGACACTAAAAATGACAGCGCGCTGACTAAGTGCAGACTTTGGTTAATGCGGCTGTGGTGATAATAACGATGATCATCCCAGCGCTGAATTTTTAAAGTGTTGAGCAATTCTTTCATTGTGATCCCTTGGGTTATCTGTGTCGCAAATCAAAAAAGATTTCACGCGACCTCTCAAGACAGATTATTTCAGAAGCGCTGTGTCAGAAGATGAATTTTTGATGACAATCATGTTGCAGTTTATTTTCAGCTGGCGACTGTCATCGAACGGTTACATAAATTGATTAAATTGGGCTTTGTCGTTAACACCGTCTAGGTATGAAAGAGCTCAGATGACAGAATATGCTCCCATTCAAGTCGATCGAATCTATCCCGATAAGCCTAGTCTCAGAATCGCCTTGGTGACTGAAACATATCCGCCAGATATCAATGGGGTGGCACATACGGTCTCAAAGATCGTAGAGGGCTTGCGCGCGCGTGGGCACGAACTCATGTTAGTTAGACCAAGAAATCACAGCGATCACGAGGCAGCGGTTGATTCGCGCTACCAAGAGGTCTTGGTGCGGGGCGCACCGATCCCAATGTATAAACAACTACGTATGGGGTTGCCGGCGCAAGGCGCTTTGCAAAAACTGTGGCTTAAGCAGCGACCTGATCTTGTGCATATCGCCACCGAGGGCCCCCTCGGTTGGTCTGCCTCGCGCGCAGCGCGTAAACTCAAAATACCCACCAGTTCAGATTTCAGAACAAACTTTCATGCCTATAGCCAGTTCTATGGATTTGGCTGGTTGAAAGGCGCGATTGTGGCCTATATGCGCAAATTCCATAACGCGACGCACTGCACCATGGTACCTACACAAGGCTTGATGGCCGAGCTCTCAAAGATTGGTTTTGATCGTTTAATGGTTGTGCCTCGCGGTGTCGATACTGAAAATTTTTCGCCTGTCAAACGAGATGATTCACTACGGCAGAGTTGGGGTGCGACCGCAGACACACAAGTGTTGCTCTCCGTTGGGCGTCTAGCTGTTGAAAAAAATCTTGATATTGTGGTTCGCTGTTTCAAATCTTTGCAGGCGAAGGGGCTCCCAGTAAAACTGGTCATCGTCGGAGATGGCCCAATGCGTCACGCTCTCGAGCGCAGTGTGCCTGAGGCGATCTTCGCAGGCACGCGTACTGGTCAGGATTTAGCGCAACACTATGCCAGCGCAGACCTGTTTATCTTTCCAAGCCTGACCGAGACTTTTGGCAATGTGACCATTGAGGCGATGGCCAGTGGCTTGGCCGTAGTGGCGTACAACCATGCCGCAGCAGGGCAGCTAATCGAGCATAGGCGCAACGGGATGGTCCTTGCTCCCAATCAAGAAGAACAGCTCTTTGAGGCGGCCAGACAACTCGTTGACGACGCCGCCTTACGCACGCAAATACGCTTAGCGGCGCGTCAAACTGCGGTCGACCGTGATTGGAGTTCGGTGATCACGCGTACCGAGGGCATTTTTAGATCATTGATTGCGAATGAAGATCCCAGCGCGGTCCTGGTGTCTTCAAAGGCTAAGACGACCGTTTTACCTGGGGCGCTTCGCTAAAGAGCAGCATGGCCTTGCAGGCGAGAGTGCATCGCTCACAGCAAACTTTGTATTCGTAGCGAGAGTGCGTCTCTAACCACAGATCTCTGCGTAGTGGGTAAAGCTCGCTGCAACGGGATATTGTTGCACCGACTCATCGCCATAGCCACTGCGATAAAAGACAAAGGGAATGCCGCAGTTGCTCGCACAGAGCGCGTCCACGTGTGTATCCCCAATCAGCAGGCAGTCACTTGCATTGACTTGAAGCGCGTCAATGGTGGTGAGTAAGGGTAACGCGTGGGGCTTGGGATGCCTCGTCGAATCGCCCCCTGTGACCACTTTAAAATATGCAGACATACCATGTCGTTCAAGCGCCTGCTTCGCCGACAGTTCAATCTTATTGGTGCAAACTGCTAATTGCCGCCCTTGCGAAAGTAATTGCTCTAGCAAAGCCAAGACGTTTGGGTACAGAAACGAATGGTCGTGTGCTTGGCGCGCGTAGTGCGTCAGATAAGCCTGTTGCAGATCATCCGCAGCCGCAGCAGGTGCTTGCACAAGCAACATTACTGAGGCCAGAATATCAGGCAGCGGGCCATAGAGGTTCGGAATCACTTGCTCGGGCGCAAGTGTCTGAAAACCGCAGTCAAGCAGCGCTTGATTGGTTGCGCGCCGAATATCGGGCTCGGTGTGCAAGAGCGTGCCATCAAGGTCGAAGACGATCGCCGAGCAGTCATTGACAACGTCTTTGGCTGTCTTCATGGCCTAGATACCAAGCCAGCGGGTGTTGCTGCATAACCTGTCAAGCTACGATCGGCGTGCAAGAGTTTCCAGTCGAGCATTTTTTGAGTCATTTTTAATAACTCGAGGGTATAGCTCGGGTCTTGCGCGACGTTATGCAGTTGTGACGGATCTTTTGTCAGATCAAAAAACAAGGGTGGCAGGGCAGCAAAATGAACATACTTATACTGATCATTCTGAATGACTGAAAGGGCACATTGATCCATTGACAGGCCCAAGAAATCTTCGGGTGTTGAGTAGTAAATATTTCTAAAGTCGTATTCATAGTGCACTTCTGTCCGCCAGTCAGCAGGCGCGATGCAAGTTTGTACAAAGGGCAACAACGAATGACCATCGCAGGTTCTGGGGATCGGGCGCTCAAGCCAGTTTAAGATCGTGGGCATCGTGTCAATGGTTTCGGTAAAGTTCCGAACAATATTGCCACGCGTCGCATCCGCCTCAGGATTGGGATCGCGCACAATCATTGGGATATGAAAGCTTTGATCAAAGTAGCCAAGCTTACCCAGCAAATGGTGATCGCCGAGTTGCTCACCATGATCGCTCGTCAGCACGATTAAGGTGTTATCCCACTGGCCTGTCCTTTTTAAATACTCAAAGACGCGCCCAATATGATGATCGACCTCAGACATCAAGCCGTAGTAAGTGGCCCGCATTTGACGCACTTCAGCTTCTTGCATGTCTGCGCCAAGTCCCTGGCCATTTTCAAAGAAGCGACGTCGTTGAATCTCTTGAAGGTAATACGCCAACATTGGATGCTGCGACGCTTCAAGGTCTTGACTGACCGCACGAATCGGCGGTGGGCAATCTTTTGGGTCGTACATTGCGTGGTAGGGTGCTGGCGCACTAAAGGGCGGGTGAGGGCGGTAGTAGCCAAGATGCAAGAACCAAGGCTTATTCTCTGTGCCCTGCAGGTATTCGAGGGCACGGTCTGTGAACCAAGTGGTGTCGGATAAATGCGCAGGCACTACGCTTGGTTTAGCAGTAGCGCCAATATCAGCGTCGGTGAGGTCTTGCGGCAACCAGATGTCGTTAGGCTTTTCTGGCATGGCAAAGCCCTGCGAAGCTAACCAGGCAAAGTAGGCCTCTTTCTCTAGGCCCCAAGAGCCGACGGGGTGCCAGCCCTCCATATCCGCCCCTAAGACTTTAAAGCGAGGGTCATGGGCGTCGGTTTCACGCGGATCAGGTGTCGTGGTGGTGTAGCCAACTAAGGCGGGCTGATAGCCAGCCTTGCGCACTTCTTTTGCGATATTGGTGTGCCGGGCATCAAGTGGAATCGTATTTTGTACCGCGCGGTGGGTCATCATATAAAGACCGGTCAGCATTGAGGCGCGACCCGGGCCGCAAGGTACAGCTTGCGTGTAATGCTTGGCGAACGTGACACCTTCGCTGGCTAAGGCTTCGATATTTGGAGTTTGAATAACTGGATGCCCAAGATTTTTGAGCGTATCACCGCGCCACTGGTCAACCACAATCAATAAGACATTTTTTTGTTTAGTTGTCATGAAATGAATCCGTAAG
>CANKOW010000278.1 GCA_947484295.1 Alcaligenaceae bacterium
TCAAGGCGCTGCTGCGCAGTGGCGCCCTGCAGCCCACTGAGACTTTTGTTGAAGGGCTAGAGGCAGCCCCGCAAGCGTTTGTAGACTTATTTAAAGGCGCAAATCTTGGGAAATTGGTTGTGCGGGTTTAAATTCAAGCGCCGCACATCAATTTTCTTTAGGAATCTTTGCCTCGCCAACGACCTTGGTCCATTTATTGATTTCTGCCTGAGCAAAATCTGAAAACTGTTGAGAGGTGCCGCCAACAGCATCAATGCCAAGCTGCGCTAGTCGTTCTTTGACTTCTGGAGTATTCGCAATCTTAGAAACTTCAGTTGACCACTTCGATACGATCTCTGGTGGCAGCCCTGCAGGCCCCATAAAGCCTAGCCATGAAAACGCGGTAAAGCCTGGATATTTTTCTACCATCGTCGGCATGTTGGGCATTGACTCTAGGCGCTTGGGGCCAAAGCTCACGAGAGGCCTAATTGACCCAGCCTTAATGTGCTGCGATTGAATGAACAGTGTATCGATCGCATATGAGACTTCACCACCGACCACAGCAATTGTTGAGGCAGCGCTACCTTTATAAGGCACATGCGTGACGTCAATGCCTGCAGACACTTTGAAGTACTCGCCCGACAAATGCCCCATCGTGCCGTTACCAAACGATGAGTAATTAAGCTTGCCGGGATTCTTCTTCGCATACGCAATCAACTCATCAAGCGTCTTTACTGGCAGTGAGGGGTGCACCGAGAGCACAAGCTGCAAGATGCCCATCTGACTAATGAAAGTAAAGTCTTTCATGGTGTCATACGGCAATTTGTTATAGAGCGCAGGATTGGTTCCAACGCTGGTAGTGCCGACTGTGATGGTGTAACCATCAGGTGCCGCGCGGGCACCGTAGCTCATGCCAATCGTTGTGCCGCCACCGGCGCGATTTTCGATAATGATCGGCACCTTCCAAGCCTCGGCCAATTTGACCGTAAAAATTCGCGCGATCGGGTCTGTAGCACCGCCTGGAGGGTAAGGGACGACAACCGTGATTGGGCGGTTTGGGTAGGGTTGCGTCTGAGCCAACGTCGCAGTGCCGATTAGACCTAAAACACTGAGGGCAATACTATTTAATACTCGCATGTTGTTATTCCTTGTTTGTGCCACGACTAGCCAACCTGAATCAAACTACTCGGTCTTCGGAATACGTTCTGCTACTTTTTCCCATTTTTTCAAATCTGAGGCAATGAGTTGCGCTAGCTCAGTCGGCGTCGAAGGCGTCACATCCATTCCGGCAATGGCCATACGGGCTTTAAAAGCGTCAGTCGCAAGCACTTTTGCCACTTCGGCGTTGAGCCTCTTCACAATGTGATCCGGGGTACCAAGCGGCGCCAACAACGCAAACCATGACGCTACATTAAAACGTTCAAAGCCAACCTGTCCAAACGTAGGCACATTAGGTAATGCAGAGTTGACCTGACTGGAAGGGACACCAACCCCCAGCACTTTGCCTTCGCGAACTGAGGCTGCTGCCACCGCAATCGAAATCACCGCCGCAGGTGTACTGCCGCCAATTACGTCAACAATAAATTTCCCACTACCCGAGCCTCCGTAGGGGATGTGCACCCAATCCAAGCCTCCATCTAGGCGGAGCTGCTCGCCGAGCATATGCGCGGTGCTACCGACACCTGGCGACGCGTAAGACAGCTTGCCCGGGTTTGCTTTTGAATACTGGACAAGCTCTTTAATATTTTTGACTGGAATCGAGGGGTTCACGACAACAACAAAAGCGACATCTGTGAGTTTTGAAATAGGTGCAAAATCTTTGCTTGCATTAAAGTTCACATTCTTTTGGATAAACGGTGTGATCGTCAACGTACCATCAAAACCCAGCAAAAGCGTATGCCCATCGGGCTTAGCGCGCGCCACTTCAGTGGTACCAATCACACCAGTTGCACCGGCTTTGTTTTCGATTTGAAAAGACTGTCCAAATTCTTTAGCCAGGCCTTCGCCGAGTACTCGCGCCAGCATATCTGCCGACCCGCCCGGCCCAAAGGGCACAATGATTTTGACTGGGCGTGCGGGATAGGGATCAGTTTGAGCAGAGCCAGACACCGAATAACCCAGCATTGCAAGCACTTGAACAAGTACGAAAATGCAGCGATTTAAATTAATCAATTTATTGGTCTCCGCGTTTGATATAAAAGGCTCATTCAGGCGTTAAACCGGCGGCCTGACTGATTGCCGTCCATCGAATCGTTTCAGCTTTAATAAAGGTCGAAAACTCAGAGGCATTCATAGTGAGTGGCTCAACACCTTGCTGGGCAAAACGACTTTGAATGCCTGGATCTGAAAGCGCCCGCACCGTCAATTGATAAATTTGATTCAAGATCTGGGGCGGCGTATTTTTAGGCGCACCTAAACCATACCAGTTCATCACGACATAGTTCGCTAATCCTGCCTCTTTAAGCGTTGGTACCGCAGGAAAGGCACCAGATCTTTGTGTACCCGTCACCGCAAGCGCACGCACTCGTCCACCTTGCACATGCCCAATCGCGGTTGGGGTCGCAGTAATCAATAGGTCAACGTTGCCCGCCAGTACAGCAGACAATGCTTCACCCCCACCCTTATATGGAATGTGCGTCAATTTAATACCTGCCTCTTTTTGCAGCAGTTCACCCGAAAGATGAGGGCTACTACCAACACCACCCGAGCCAAAATTCAACTTACCGGGATTCAATCTTCCGAACTCAACTAACTCTTGTACTGTCTTAAAAGGACTTTTTTCAGGTACTACCAAGACCATAGGCGTTTGAAAGACTGCCCCGACTACTGCTAAATCTTCTGAATGATCCCAATTCAATTTTTTAAACAGCGATGGCAAAATCGCATAACTCGATTCAAACGCAATCAAGGTATATCCATCGGGGCTAGCTTTGAGCACCTGTGAAAAACCAATCGTGCTCGATGCACCTGGTTTATTTTCAATAACTACAGGCTGCCCGGTTTGCTCGGCAATTTTTTGACCAATGACCCGGGCACCCATATCGACCGTACCACCAGTCGCCCATGGCACCACAATTTTGACTGACTGACTTGGCCATGTCGATTGCGCTTGGCTTAAGGATGGCATCAATAGGCTAGACACTTGCAATACAACAAGTAAAAAAATATCTTTTGAAATTTTTTGAAATCTTTTCACACTAGACCTCGTTATAAATTATGTTTGAACAGCCTCGTTTAGAGTACGTTACTCAAGCGAGGCCTCAAGCCGTTTTTCTCGACGCTTACGAACCCATGATAGGTTCGGCAAAATCAATAACAACACCGCGATGCACATCAAGATCGCTGATAGTGGTCTTGAGAAAAAAATCATGAAATCGCCTTGTGACAATAATAGGGATTGCCGAAAGTTGTTCTCCATGAGCGGGCTCAAAACCATTGCCATGATCAGCGGTGCTGCCTCATATTTAAGCTTTTTAAACAAGTAACCAATGAAGCCAAACACGATCATCACGATCACATCAACAATACTGTTGCTTAGACTGTAAGAGCCAATCACACAAAAAATGAGAATTGCAGGCACAAGATAGTGATACGGGATTTTTAAAATTTTGACCCATAGCCCAACAAAGGGAAGGTTCAACACAATCAACATAATGTTGCCGATATACATGCTGGCAACCACGCCCCAAAAAATATCTGGGTGTTGCGTGATTAACAAGGGCCCCACATTCACGCCATACGATAAAAATGCACCAAGCAATAACGCCATCCCCGGTGTTGAAGGAATCGCGAGCGTCAGCAACGGAATAAAAGCACCGCCAATCGCCGCGTTATTTGCGGCCTCGGGGCCCGCAACGCCTTCGATCGCGCCTTGGCCAAATTGCTCTGGGTGCTTGGATATTTTCTTTTCAACGCTGTAAGACACGAAACCAGCAGCCACCGGACCGGCGCCGGGCAGAAGCCCGAAGAAGAATCCAATCAAGCCACCGCGTGAAATCGGCCCGGCTGAGGCTGCCCAGTCTTTTCGGCTCGGCCATATTTGAGAAATTTTTCCAGAAAATACATCTTTTGAAATCCGCTGCTCAATATTCAACAACACTTCAGAGATTCCAAACAAACCCATGATGACGGGGATCAACCCGACGCCATCCGAAAACTCGACTATGCCAAACGTAAAGCGCGGTGTACCCATCACAAGGTCCATCCCGATCGAGCCAAGAAACAGCCCCACCA
>CANKOW010000279.1 GCA_947484295.1 Alcaligenaceae bacterium
ATGAGCAAGGCCATTTGAGCCGTCAACACTCTGGTGCGTAAGTTTGCGCGCAGCTGCGCACCTTGTTCGGGTGACATCAGTAACGCGTTGGCATCTGTCACGCGCTGAATGCTCACAACACTTGATAATTCTTTGGCTGCGAAGACTGCCACTGCTTTAGACCACACAACGGTCTTGCGCCACGCGCTATCCCACCAAGCCTCGGTGATAGGCGCCGCCGCAGTAGCCGGCGCACCCGCTTGCATCGTCTCAGCAGCGGCAACAGCGGCCTTTTGTGAGGCATCCGGTGAAACTACGGCTGGTTGAGGTGCGGCTGGTGAAGCTGCGACTGGTTGCGCTGTGGTAACCGGAAGCCCCAACGCACTAATCGCCGCAACTTTAGGCACTGCGGCATCAGGCACCAACAACGGTGCGCGACCGATTAAGGTGGCTAGGGTTTCAAGTCGCACTGAAAGCGCGCTGACGTCAATCAGCGGCACCGAGCGCAAACGATCGAGGTCTGCACTGATAGCACGTCGCACGGCTGCGAAACGCGGCCGATCAGCACGCACCAGCGTTGATAGAGCGGTTTCAAGCGCCATCACTGCGTTATTGACATTACTAGCTAAACGCAACTGTTGACTGGCCAAGGTCACGAGGCGATCGATGTCATTTGCAAGCATCGAGTCTTCCATGCCTTTATTGAAGCTAGCCCAAGCCTCTTCGAGCCCTTCATACTGACCTTTTGCTTCGGCGAGTGACTGCTGAAGGTTAACGATCAGCTTGGCCTGCCCCTCAACGAGGCTGAGTGCCATTTTGGCTTCACGTTTGGTTTCAATTAACTGAGCCGTAAAATCCTGTACCTGAGTGGCGACTTCACGCCCAGTGCGATCAAAACGATTCTGCGCAAACCAGGCCCAGGCTGCGATCATCACGGCAAGCAATAAAAAAACCAGCATCAACGTGACCGACCACGAGGGGCCACTCTTTTTGCGCCGAAACCGTGAGGCGTACTCAGGAGCGGTGCTAGCAGAGGCCGACACTGGCTTAGCCTGCTCGGCTTGGGTTGACGGCTGGGGCGAAGAGGTGGATTCTGTCATAACTGTATTGTAGTCGTTGCCCCGCTTAAACGTGCATTTTCAATGCATTAAGTCTGCTTAAGCTGGCTAACAATTTGATCAAAACACAACACAATGGCTTCATCCTCGGGGCTTGCCACAGCGTGACAGAGCTGCCCGAGCTCGCGCCCAAGGGCTTTGCCAAGAACTGGTCGCAGGCGCTCGTGCGTGAAGATAAACGCAGAGCGTTCGAACCATGGCAGAAGCTTCAGCTCAGCCAGTTTTTGCACAATGGCTTCGACACCATGAGCGCTAGTCAACAACCAAACCGCATGCCCCTCTGCAGCCGCTTGCACGCGCAGCGATAGACACAGCGGCTCTGGCCATGACGCGATCTCGCGCTGATAGGTTTGCTGCACAGTGACGGCAATGCCCAAGGCTGCGAGTTTCTCGCTGAGCCACTCACGTCCGTCTTGCCCCCGCAAAATCAAGACGCGACGCGGTAAAGCGGGTTCAGCAAGAATGAGTGGCCAAAGCGCCTCAGAGTCTTGCGAGGCGGCACCCTCCGGGTGCAACACCGCCAAATCCGCACCGAAGGCGCGCTGCACCGCCCCAGCTGTCACGGGCCCCATACACGCGGTCTGAACTTGACGGGGCCACACAAAATTTTCGGGGAGTTGCCGTTTGTAACCCGCCACCGCCGCCCGGCTGACAAAGACCACCAAGTCAAACGCTTCTGGGCGAGGCAACACGCCTGCAGGCAGCGATGGGACCGATTGAATCTCGAGCGCGGGGCATTCGAGCACAAACCAACCCCGTTGACCCAGGGCCCGCACAAGTGCCGTGTTGCGCCCGGCCGGTCGAGTCAAAATCGCAGTGGCGTATGCGTGTGTCATGAACCTTAAGGGAGACCGGACTCGTTCTTCGCGGCCAGATTCGCCAAAAGAACCGAAGCGCCCTGCTCACGCAAATCTTGAGCCACCTGCCAGCCTAGACTTAAGGCTTCTGGCACTAGACCGGCCGCCTGCGCTCTGTAAATGGTTTTACCGTCGGGAGTCGCGACAAGGGCGCGAATCGTCAACTGCTGCCCTAGTATAGATGCGTAGGCCGCCAAAGGCACCTGACAAGAGCCCCCCAAGGCGCGAGACACAGCGCGTTCGGCTGACGCACAGGCGGTGGTTTCGTGACAAGAAAGTGGTGCCAGAATTTCAAATAAATCAGAACGTCGTTTTAAAATCTCAAGGCCCAACGCACCTTGCCCTGCAGCAGGCAATGAGTCTTCGACAGCAAGGCAATGGCGAATCCTTTGTGCCAACCCAAGCCGCTCAAGACCAGCGGCGGCCAAAATAATCGCAGAATAGCCACCTGCATCTAGCTTGGCCAAACGGGTATCCAAGTTGCCACGCAAAGGCTCAATCTTGAGCTGCGGAAACCGCGCGCGCAACTGTGCCTCGCGCCGCAAGCTTGAGGTGCCCACGACGGCCCCCTCGGGTAAGTCGGCCAGTGTCGCAAAATGGTTTGACACAAAGGCGTCTCTGCAATCAGCACGTGCCAAGATCGTTGACAGCTCAAAAAGAGCTGGCATGTCAACTGGCGTGTCTTTCAGCGAGTGCACCGCAAGGTCGGCTCGACCATCGAGTAGCGCATTTTCTAGTTCTTTAACAAACAGACCTTTACCACCCACCTTTGAAAGGCTGCGATCCAAAATCTCATCACCACGGGTACTTAGTTTTAATAAATCGACTTGCATCTCTGGATACAAGAGGCGCAACCGAGCCTGCACATGCTCAGCCTGCCAAAGGGCAAGTCTGCTGGCGCGCGTGGCGATCGTCAAATGGCGAGGGATCAATCGGAACAAACCTTTAACGCAGATAATTAAAAATCACGGTCGCAATAATTCCGATGGCGGCGAGCAACATCAAACGTTGCAAAATTGTTTGGCCGCGTTGCGGTGGCGAGGGTTGTGGCGTTGTCATCGATGACATCCAAAGAGGTTCGAACAACTCAATTTGAACACGGACAGCCAAAAAAAACCGACCCGCTGTAAAGGCAGGCCGGTGCTTGGTGCTTGAAACGTTGAAATTTAGAGAACTGATTTCAGCAACTTGCCCATTTCAGAAGGGTTTTTGGTTGTACGAATACCGCAAGCTTCCATGATTTCAAGCTTAGCGTCGGCCGTGTCGGCCCCACCAGAAATCAGTGCGCCAGCATGCCCCATGCGCTTGCCAGCAGGTGCGGTCACGCCAGCGATAAAACCGACCATCGGCTTTTTCATGTTCTCTTTGGCCCACAAGGCAGCGTTGACCTCATCGGGACCGCCGATTTCGCCGATCATGATGACGGCATCGGTATCAGGATCGTCGTTAAACAGCTTGAGCACATCAATGTGCTTCAAGCCATTGATTGGATCGCCACCGATACCCACCGCACTAGACTGACCTAAACCGAGTTCAGTGACTTGTGCAACAGCTTCGTATGTCAAGGTACCCGACCGACTGACGATACCAACACGACCTTTACGATGTATATGACCGGGCATGATGCCGATCTTGATTTCGTCAGGAGTAATTAAACCAGGGCAATTGGGGCCTAACAATAGCGTTTTGCTGTTCATTTTTGCCATGCGGTACTTGATCTCAAGCAAATCACGGACAGGGATGCCTTCGGTGATGCAAATGACCAAATCAAGTTCGGCTTCGATGCCTTCCCAGATGGCTGCGGCGGCACCTGCGGGCGGCACGTAGATCACCGAGACATTAGCGCCCGTCTCTGCCTTAGCATCTTTGACCGAGGCAAAAATCGGTATCCCTTCGAAGTTTTCGCCGGCTTTTTTAGGATGTACGCCCGCCACAAAAGCAGCTTCGCCATTGGCGTAGGCGCGCGAGGTACGCGTATGGTATTGACCTGTTTTACCGGTAATACCCTGGGTAATAACTTTTGTATCTTTGTTAATCAGAATCGACATATCAGTATCCCTGGCAGAATTATTTAGCCGCCGCGACAACGCGGGTTGCGGCATCAGCCATTGTGTCGGCGCTGATAATAGGCAGACCCGAATCGGCTAGCATTTTTTTGCCCAACTCTTCGTTGGTGCCTTTCATACGTACCACCAAGGGCACACTCAAATTCACAGCCTTGCAGGCAGTGATCACGCCTTGGGCGATC
>CANKOW010000280.1 GCA_947484295.1 Alcaligenaceae bacterium
CATATCGATGCCAAGCTTATTAGCGACTGGCGCCAGCATGGGAAGAATAATAAAAGCGATTTCAAAGAAGTCTAAAAAGAAGGCCAAAAAGAAAACGAATACGTTCACGACAACCAAGAAACCGATCTGCCCACCCGGCAATCCAGACAGCAGGTGTTCGATCCATAGGGCGCCATCGACCCCTTGAAATACCAACGAAAACACCCGCGAGCCAATCAAGATAAAGACCACCATGGCCGTGATGCGCATGGTGCCTGTCATCCCGTCTCGAATAATTGACCAATTCAACCGCCCGTGCACCGCCGCCAAGATGATGGCCCCCATTGCGCCCATCGCACCGGCCTCGGTCGGTGTTGCGATGGCATAACTCATTCCGGGCAAGCCCCCCATGCTGCCAAGCACGGCAAAAATCAAAAGCGCTGAAGGGATGATCCCTCGAAGGCATTTTTTCCAGAGCGTCCAACCGTGCAGCGTGCGAGCCGTCGCAGGCAGGCCGGGTACATGCCCAGGCGCTACCTTTGAGAGCACAAAGGTGTAAATCAGAAAGATCAATACTTGCAAAATCGAGGGGCCCCAGGCACCTTTGTACATGTCACCCACTGACCGCCCCAACTGATCGGCCATCACCACCAGCACGAGTGATGGCGGTACAAGTTGTGTAATCGTGCCCGAGGCTGCAAGCACCCCTGTGGCATAGCGCATGTTGTAGCCATACCGCATCATGACGGGCAGCGAAATCATCGCCATCGCGATCACTTGGCCAGCGACCGTACCGGTAATCGCACCAAGGATGAAGCCAACCAAAATGACTGAATAGCCCAAGCCGCCGCGAATCGGTCCGAATAACTGGCCCATTGAATCGAGCATGTCTTCAGCCAAACCGCACTTTTCTAGCACCGCGCCCATCAACGTAAAGAAGGGGATCGCTAGCAATAAGTCATTGGACAAGATGCCAAAGATATTGAGCGGCAAGTTGTACATAAAGGCGGCGGGGAACCAACCCATCTGAATGGCAATGAACCCGCTGAGCAAGCCTAGCGCTGACAAAGAAAAAGCAACCGGAAACCCGATCAACATGATCAGGATCAACCCCGCGAACATCAGGGGTGCGAACTCTTGCATGGTCATTGCAGTGGCCTCTCGTAGTGCATATCCATCTGGTAGGCATTATTTAACCAGGCCACGCGTTTGATAATTTCAGCCAGCCCTTGGAACACCATTAAGGCAAACCCAAGTGGTAACGTCATCATCGCTGGCCAACGGATCAGACCACCCGCATTGGGCGAGGCTTCGCCCGACCACAACATTTGCACAAACAAGGGCCATGACAAGTAACAGAACAGCGTCATGGCTGGCATCAAAAAGAAAATCAAACCAAATAAATCGATGTAGGCGCGGCTACGAACCTTAAGCGTGCCGTAGATCACATCGACACGGACATGCTCGTTGACGCGCAGCACTTGCGCCGCGCCGAGCATTACACACGCGGCAAACAGATACCACTGAATCTCAAGCCAGCCGTTCGAGCTGTAAGAGAAAGCGTATCGCGTAAACGCGTTACCTGCACTAATGACCGCGCACAGTAGGACTGCCCATTTTGCAATGACTGCAAAAAAGTCTGTTACCCGGTCAACCAAGCCGGCGGCGACAAGCAACTGTTTCATTTCGACTCCGAAGGGCGCACGGCAAAGAGGCTCAGGGCCCAGACCACCGCCACGCTAGCCCGTCATCATAACGAAATGTCAGGGTTTAAGTCGAAAAATCAAATTCTGCCGTATGGGCAAATACCCTTAGTACATGGTTGCGCAAAAGTTTCGCCCGACCACTTGGGGTCGGGCGAAACAGTCAGCTAAATCGAAGCGCCGACCCTCAATTCAAGTCTTGCACCAAAGACGCCAGCACTGCATCGGGCAGCGCTTCGACATGCATCGGATACTCTGGGTGATCGCATCCAACCATCAGCTGAGCACCCGCCTGCAACGATTTTTTAGCCGCTGCGGGCAACTCAAAGCGCAAAAAATGCACCGCTGAAGTTTTGGTGTCGGTTGAGCGCTCGAGATCTTCGTTCGCGATTGCATACACCCTTGGTTGCCCCTCGACTTCTACAAACATCTTGTGTTCGACACCCATCAGTTTGCCCAAGGCAATTTTGCGATCCGCCTCGTTAGGGTACTCAAGCATCATGGTGGCTTTAAAGTTCGAGCCATCCGGAACTAAGGGGTTATAGGCGTTCAGCTCATCTTGAATCCCCTCTTCTTCAAACACTTTTTCAACGCGCAACATCTCTTGAATCTGATAGCGCATCAAAAATTCATTTTCAAAAATGATATTTAAATGTTCACCTAAGGCGACCGTACGCAAACGGCGCTGTTCAATCGCTTGCTTACGCATTTCGGGGCGAGCCTTGTGATAAGCCTCGAGGGTCATCAAGCTTTCGCGTGTGATTTTGGTCATGCTGATCTCGTCATTATTGTGCAACTGGGTGATTAAAGGCCGTACGCCTTGGCAATTAAGGTCAACGGATGCGCCATCTCAGCGCTCGCCAAACCGTTTTCTTTCATTCCTTGTTCAATGTGGTGGCCGGCCAGTTGGCAATCTGAGCTGATGTAATCAGGTTCGTTGTTTGCCATGGCTTTGAATACGGGCTTGCCGATCTTCATCGCGGTATCGTGAAACTCTTTTTTCACGCCCCAGGTGCCCGAGTGGCCAGAGCAACGCTCGACCACATTGACTTCAGTGCCCGGCACCAACTTCAACATCTCGGCTGTTTTCTTGCCCACGTTTTGAACACGCGAATGACACGGCACGTGATAACTCACATGGCCGAGAGTCTCTGTGAAATCGTTTTTGAGAAGCCCATCTCTATTGCGAGCAATGAAGTACTCGAATGGGTCCCACATCGCGTCTTTCACGAGCTGCACATCTGCCTCGTCTTGAAACATCAGAGGAAGCTCTTGCTTGAACATCAGGGTACAAGAGGGGATCGGCGTCAAAATCGCATAACCCTCGCGCGCAAGCTGAGCAAGCTTCGGAATATTTTTGTCTTTGTTTGCGGCGACAGCGTCAAGATCACCCAACTCAAGTTTGGGCATCCCGCAACAGGCTTCCTTATTGACTAACTCGTAGGGGATCTTGTTGTGACTCAAAATTTTAATCAGATCCTGACCAATACCCGGCTCGTTGTAGTTGATATAACAGGTGGCATAAATCGCGACTTTACCTGGCGTTTTGGCTCCGTTCACCACGGGCAAGTCAGCCGACGGTTTTGCTACTTGCGCAAAGGTTTTGGGCGCGTATTCCGGAATCCACGCTTTTTTATCAACCCCCAGGGTGGTCTCCATCAGCGAGCGCATCACGCCGGTTTTGTTCACGGCGTTCACGGCTTCGGTCACGATTGGGATACCTGCGAACATCCCGAGCTTATCGGTCGATGACAGCACGGCATCACGCATCTTGGTCTCGCCCTTCTTAAAACTCACCGCTTTGGCACGCAACATCAGATGCGGAAAGTCTAGGTTCCAAGGGTGAGGCGGCACATAGGGGCACTTCGTGACATAGCAAACATCACACAAAAAACACTGGTCGACGACTGCCTTGTAATCTTTTTTATCAACACCATGCACTTCACCATCTTCGGTCGCATCGATCAGGTCAAACATGGTTGGAAACGAACCGCACAAACTTAAGCAGCGGCGACAGCCATGACACAGGTCAAACACGCGTTCCATTTCGGTGTGCAGCTTATCCTCGTCGTAAAAGTCTGGATTCGTCCAGCCTAGGGGATGGCGGGTGGGCGCGTCGAGATTACCTTCGCGGTTTGACATAAAAAATCCTTATCTATTGCAAGAAACGGGTATTGGAAAAACGCGCGCTTAAAAAACCGTACCAAGTGCGTGAAAGAACGAAGGCTAACTAATCGAGTGCTTAAAAAAACTGTGACCAGCAAAGCCGGCCACAGTTCTAGCAGCGGTGCTTGGCAGGAAGGGAACCCCTTACCGCCAACCCCCGAACGCGCTGGCTGACTTAGTCGACCAAGGCGTCTAACGCTTTCTGGTAGCGATTGGCGTGTGAACGCTCGGCTTTCGCGAGTGTTTCAAACCAATCAGCGATTTCGTCAAAGCCTTCAGCGCGAGCTGTTTTGGCCATGCCTGGG
>CANKOW010000281.1 GCA_947484295.1 Alcaligenaceae bacterium
CACCTGACGGGTGTAATGCAACGAAAACTGCTGAAATAGTTGGTCTGCAAGCACACCACCCCAACTGTCGAAAATCATGACTGCCTGCGCACCCGCTTTAATTTGAGCATTTAAATACAGCGCAGTGGTTTGAGCGTTGATCTGCAAAATGCGATGTAATAAATCTGGACGGGCGTAGAGCATACTTTTAATCAAGCGGTAATCGTCACTGCCCTGCCCCTCGACCATATAGCAAGCAACCGTAAACGGGCTACCTGAGAAACCAATCAAAGGCACCCTGCCGTTTAGTTCGGTGCGTATTAAGCTGACCGCATCAAAGACATATTGCAGCTTAGCCAGATCAGGAACTTCAAGCTTGTTGACGTCGTGCTCGGTACGAAGCGGGCGTGCAAACCGCGGACCCTCGCCCTGTGCAAACGACAGGCCCAAGCCCATCGCGTCTGGAACGGTCAAGATGTCAGAAAACAAAATCGCTGCGTCAAGATTGAAACGCTCGAGCGGCTGTAGCGTGACTTCTGCCGCGTAACTTGGGCTTTGTGCCAAGCCCATAAAAGACCCAGCACGGGCTCGTGTGGCGTTGTATTCGGGCAAGTATCGCCCTGCCTGTCGCATTAACCATGCTGGGGTGTAGGGCACCGCCTCACGTTTAAGTGCGCGCAGAAATACATCGTTTTGTAATGGTGTAACGCCCACGGAAGTCCTTATCTAAGTCTTGCGCCAGCCACGCATCAGGCTCAGGCTGTCGCTTGTTCACTCAGTAGTTTACCGGACTGCGCGAAAAGCCTCGGCCTTTAGGCCGGGGAGGATGTCAATCTTCACCGTCATCTGCGCGGTACAACTCAGCCGCGATGTCATGTTTGCGCATTAGTGCCCAAAATGCCCGCCTATGCTTATTTGACGCTCGCGCTGCCATAGCAATATTGCCGCTGTGCTTGATGAGCGCCTCGGTGATGTAAGAACGTTCAAAATTGCTCACAAGCTTATTTTTTGCATCACGGAAAGAGCCCGGCTGCTCTGTTTGATGACGTATGGCGTTGAACGCGATTGCGCTTTTCAGTGGCTCTCGATCAACGCCACGACTAATCTTTACTTTCTGTGCTTTAGCGTTTAAGAACACTTGCCCCGCATGCCCTGGTAATGGCACAGCAGCGTGGCCAGCCACGGCCTGCCCTTGAGTCGCCTGCAAAAGCTTTGGACTCAACTGAGGCACCGCTGCGCACCAGTCTGACGAAATATAGCTAGCATCGGGCTCACGCAAGGTGCCAGGCTTTGGCACGCGCGAGACGGTCGTGAGCACTCTGGCACGAAACTCATCTGGGCATAAAGGCAACCTCACAAAATCAGTCATCCCGAGTTCAAGCAGGTCTTGCATTGCCGCAGACTTCAGATTTTGAAAAATCCCAACGAGTGGTAAAAAAGGGCCCCGCGGGATCAGGGCGAGTGCTTGCCGCGTCCAGGCCAAGGTGTCGAGCGATACCGGCACCAAGCATAGGTCGAATCGTCTAAGGCTAATACCCGCTTGAGCAAGCGCTTGAGCTGGTAAAGTCACGGCCTCCGTTGTGCTGACCTCGAGGTCTTGCCCAGCCTCCCACTCAAGTTGGTGCAGCCTGACGCGCGTCAAGGCAGGCGCAGCCCCTGACAATACATCCTCAAGCCACACGCGATGAGCCGCCAGTCGCAACACTGCGCAGTCTATTTGTTGTCGCATCTTTTCTCTCCAAACCAAAACCATTAGGCTAGGCTTGATGCAACGCCAAGAATAGTCGGAGTTTACGCAACAGCATATGTACGACGTACCGCGAGGCTGCCACGAGCTGCAGAGTATCTGTAGCGCTACCGCTTGGGTCTTGGCGCAACGCCGAGAGCGATCAAGCATCACCAGAGGCAAAAAAACACCCCAGTAGTTGGATAGGTGTCCAATTATTGGGGTGCAATTCAAGGCGTGTAGTTTTTACCCCCACTGACGTCAACTACGCCAGTACCGAGTGCCGTATTTAATGCTTGTTAGTCAACTCGCGGATACGACGTGCTGCTGAGGCTTGCGCTGCCAACATATCGAGTTCTGCTTTGACCACATCCATACTGGCCTGATCTTTAGCGTTACGCAAAGCTTCTTGCGCTGCAAGGCGTGCAGCATCGGCTTTTGTCTCGTCAAGATCACCGCCCCGAATCGCGGTATCGGACAGAACAGTGACATGCCCTGGTTGCACTTCTAGCAAACCGCCCGCCACGAAAATGCTTTCTTCAGAATCATCTTCAAGAATAATGCGCACCAAACCAGGTCGAATGCGCGAGATCAACGGCGTATGGCCGGGCAAAATACCCAGCTCACCCGACTCACCGGGCAGCACTACAAACTTAGCATCGCCCGAGTACAGAGATGTTTCTGCACTGACAACGTCGACTTTGATGGTAGCCATGATAGATCCTTATTGGAGTTTCTTGGCTTTCTCGAAGGCTTCGTCGATCGATCCGACCATGTAGAACGCCTGCTCAGGCAATGCGTCGCACTCGCCTTCGACAATCATACGAAAACCACGAATGGTCTCAGACAAGGGAACATACTTGCCTGGCGAACCCGTGAACACCTCGGCCACATGGAAAGGCTGCGACAAGAAACGCTGAATCTTACGCGCACGCGCAACCGCTTGCTTATCTTCAGGGGACAATTCGTCCATACCCAAGATCGCAATAATATCGCGCAGTTCTTTGTAACGTTGCAAGGTTTGCTGAACACCACGCGCTACGTTGTAATGCTCTTCACCGACCACGTGAGGATCGAGCTGGCGGCTGGTCGAATCGAGCGGATCGACCGCTGGATAAATACCAAGCGCTGCGATGTCACGCGACAACACAACTGTTGAATCCAAATGCTGGAAGGTCGTTGCAGGCGAGGGATCAGTCAAGTCATCGGCGGGCACATAAACCGCTTGTACCGACGTAATCGAACCTTGCTTGGTTGAAGTAATGCGCTCTTGCAGCTTGCCCATTTCTTCAGCGAGGGTTGGTTGATAACCCACAGCAGAAGGCATACGACCCAACAAAGCAGATACTTCAGTGCCTGCCAAAGTGTAGCGATAAATATTATCGACGAAGAACAAGATGTCGCGACCTTCGTCACGAAACTTCTCTGCCATCGTCAGACCGGTCAGCGCCACGCGCAAACGATTACCTGGTGGCTCGTTCATCTGACCAAACACCATAGCCACTTTATCAAGCACGTTTGACTCTTCCATCTCGTGATAAAAGTCATTGCCTTCGCGAGTACGCTCACCCACGCCGGCAAACACTGACAAACCACTGTGTTGTTTTGCGATGTTGTTGATGAGCTCCATCATGTTGACGGTTTTGCCAACACCGGCGCCGCCGAACAGACCGACTTTACCGCCTTTAGCAAACGGGCAAACCAAGTCAATCACCTTGATGCCAGTTTCAAGCAACTCAACAGAGGGTGACAGCTCATCAAATTTTGGAGCATTTTGATGAATGGCGCGACGCTCTTCACTTTGGATTGGACCGGCATCATCAATCGGGCGTCCTAAGACGTCCATGATACGGCCCAAGGTGCCCACACCAACGGGTACCGAAATCGGTGCGCCCGTTTTTGCAACAGCCATACCGCGGCGCAAACCATCGCTTGGTCCGAGGGCAATGGTACGAACAACGCCGTCACCCAATTGCTGTTGAACTTCGAAGGTCAAGCCTTTTTCAGCAAAAGCTGACGACTCATCTGTCAGGCGAAGCGCCTCATAGATGTTTGGCATGTGATCGCGGGGAAACTGAATATCCACCACTGCGCCGATGCACTGAACGATGGTTCCGTTGTTCATGTCTGATCCTTACTTTGTAAATTCTGATGGGATACCGGGAAGCAATCTAAACAACTAGACGGCCGCGGCGCCCCCCACGATTTCTGAAATTTCTTTCGTAATAGCAGCCTGACGTGTCTTGTTGAAGACAAGTTGCAGGTCACCGATTACCTTCTTCGCATTGTCCGAAGCGGCTTTCATCGCCACCATCCGGGCAGATTGCTCTGAGGCCATACTTTCTGCGACACCTTGATACACAAGGCCTTCGACGTAGCGTTGCAGTAACTCGTCGATGACTGTTTGAGCGTCAGGTTCGTAGATGTAATC
>CANKOW010000282.1 GCA_947484295.1 Alcaligenaceae bacterium
GCACGTAACTCTTGACGCGAATATACTGCGCCGCTGGGGTTATTAGGCGCATTCAAAATCAACCAGCGTGTACGTGGCGTGATGGCTTTTTCAAGATCTTCGGGCTGTAACTTAAAGCCTTTTTCTGGCGGACACGTCACTGGCACCGGCGTGCCCCCCGCTAACAGCACAATATCGGGATACGAGACATAAAACGGCGCGGGCACAATAACCTCAACACCCTTTTGTACCGTCGCCATCAACGCATTAAAAATCACTTGTTTACCACCGGTACCCACAATCACTTCGGCAGTTGAGTACTCAAGCTGATTTTCACGCTTAAATTTATCTCGTACTGCGGTCTTCAGTTCAGGCGTGCCCCCGATATCGGTGTACTTGGTTTTTGAAGCAGCCATCGCACGCGCGACGGCTTCGATCACATTAGGCGGCGTATCAAAATCGGGCTCGCCTGCAGTAAGGCCCACCACATCATGGCCAGCAGCCTTCAACGCGCGTGAGCGTTGCGTTGCCATCGAACTAGGAGAGGGTTTAATACGATTCATGCGGTCGGCAATGAAGGACATGGTTGGGCGCCTTGAATATTTAAAAAGCAACACCGTGAAATTACCATGTACTAATAGTTTGATGGTGCCGACGGCGAGACTCGAACTCGCACAGCTTTCGCCACTACCCCCTCAAGATAGCGTGTCTACCAATTCCACCACGTCGGCACGTGTACTGCGGATACTTTTTACTGCGTAGTACGAGACTTTTTACGACCTTGTCTCGTAGGTTTTGCACTGACTGCGTTGAGGTTTTGACGCAGTTTTAGTCAGCGCGAGAGTTTAGCACGCAGAGGCAAGCTCAAGCCTCGGCGCGCTAGCAATATTACTTAGCAGCCGGGGCAGGCGTTGCTGGCGCAGCGGGTACTGCCGGTGCATTGGCACCAGGAACAACACCTGGGATTGCTGACGCTGGTGCAGCAGGTACGCCGGGCACTGAGTTAGCAGGCGCCGCACCTGGGGTTGCAGGCGTACTGCTTGGCAAACCGGGTACGGCAGACCCCACAGGCGGCGCCACCGGAGCTGTCTGCGAGAAGTTTTGCATAATGCCGGTGTCTTGCCCTTTTGTGCCACGATTTGTGACATAGGCCAAGCCGATGGTACTAATAAAGAACACCACTGCTGCCCACTTGGTCGCACGCGACATAAAGTTTGCAGCACCCGTTGCACCAAAGAGGCTACCAGCCGAGCCGCTGCCGAAGGCTGAGCCCATATCGGCGCCCTTACCTTGTTGCAGCAACACCAACGAAATAATGGTGAGCGAGGACAGAACCTGCACAACCAACAAAAGAGTAAACATCCAGGACATTGAAAGACTCCGAAAACTAAACGACCAAACTCATCACTGCTACTGCGGCCTTAAGCCGCAATCGCCAGAAAATCTTCAGCCACTAAAGATGCCCCACCGACTAACGCACCGTCGATATCAGACATCGCAAACAAACTGGCGGCATTCGCAGCTTTCACGCTGCCACCATACAAAATTTGAACTTGGCCTGCGCCCATCGCCTGCAAAGCGGCCCGAATCGCAGCGTGCACCTCTTGCGCCTGCTCAGGTGTTGCAGTACGGCCCGTGCCAATCGCCCAAACGGGCTCGTAGGCAACCACCATTTTATTTACGGCGTCGGCACCTAACGCCAGCACTGGTGCCAGTTGCCGTTGAATCACCGTCATAACCTGGTTGGCATCACGCTCGGCAAGTGACTCGCCCACGCACACCACAGGAGTTAGCCCCGACACTAAAGCTGCGTTGGCTTTATCAGCGACCAGTTGATCAGACTCGGCATGCAACGAGCGCCTTTCAGAGTGACCCACCAAGGCATAGCGACAAGCAAAATCTTTGAGCATTGCGCCAGAGACTTCGCCGGTAAACGCGCCTTGCTTCTGCGTACTGATATCTTGTGCGCCCCAAGCCACAACCGAACCTTTTAACGCCTCGCCGACTTGAGCGAGGTAAGGAAACGACACACAGACTGCAAGCTGCGTGCCTGAGGCAATCGAGCCGGCGCCTGCGCGCAAGCCTGCAAGCAGCTTGGCGTTGTCAGCCAAATTGCCGTGCATTTTCCAGTTACCCATTACCAGGCGCGTACGAGACATCGTCATAGGATACAACCCTGCTGTTTAAACAAAACCAGCGACATAAAGTCGAGATAGCCCAAGATTGTATCCTGTCACACCGTATTGCGGGAAGTCTTGGCCTTATCCCTGGCCTTAACTCGTTTTCAGGATGACCTTATCCAGTTGTCAGGATGATTTTGCCGATTTGTTCGCCGGCTTCCATCATGGCGTGACCTTGGGCGGCCTGCTCTAGCGGCAGGGTCTTAAAAATCACTGGCTTAATCTTGCCTGCACTCAGCAAGGGCCAGACATACTTTTGCAAAGCGCGGGCGATCTCGGCCTTAAACGCCACTGGGCGTGGCCTCAGCGTCGAACCGGTAATCGTCAAACGCCGACGCATCAATTCAGATGAGTTAAAGTTTGATTTGCTGCCCCCCAGCGTCGCGATCAACACGATACGCCCATCATCCGCCAGGCACTTTAGTTCGCGCCCAATGTAATCGCCCGCGACCATATCCAAAATGACATTGACGCCCTTCTTTTGGGTCAAAGCATTCACTTCTTCAACAAAATCCTGAGTTTTGTAGTTAATGCCCTTGACCGCACCCAAGGCCTCAACGGCACGCGCACGCTCGTCGCTACCCACCGTGGCATACACAGCGTGACCTAAGGCACTGGCCAGCTGCACCGCGGTGGTACCGATGCCACTTGCGCCACCATGCACCAGCAAACTTTCTCCGGCTGCAAGCTGGGCGCGGTTAAACACGTTGCTCCAGACCGTGAAATACGTTTCGGGCAAACCTGCCGCCTCAATCATCGACAAGCCCTTGGGTATTGGCAAACATTGCTCAATAGGAGCAGCGCAGTATTCGGCATAGCCACCACCTGCAACCAGTGCGCAAACCTTGTCGCCGATTTTGAAACCGCTGTTACCGACATCACCGCCCACAATTTCGCCGGCCACTTCAAGCCCTGGCAAATCGGTGGTGCCCGGTGGCGGCGCGTACTGACCCAAACGCTGAAACACGTCAGGGCGATTGATACCAGCGGCCTCAACTTTGATCAAGACCTCACCGCGCGCTGCTTCAGGCATGGGTCGAGTGGTAGGCACCAGCACTTCAGGACCACCCGGAGTTGTAATTTCTATTGCACGCATATCGGTCGCCTCAAAACATTTATCGGAAATCGTTTATTATGCATCCCTTCAAGAAAAGGAAGCGTGGCCGAGCGGTTTAAGGCACCGGTCTTGAAAACCGGCGAGGGTTCACGCCCTCCGTGAGTTCGAATCTCACCGCTTCCGCCAGAACCCCGTCTCACGGGGTTTTTTTACATCTCGACTTCCCTCATAAAATCCAATTCTCCCTGTATAGTTCGAATCACACCACTCTTTTTAACTTCACTCAATCTCTTTTATTGATGTGGGAATAGATGAGGGGGATGTGGGAACAGATGGGGAGACGCTATGCCAATCAAGGTACACGCGCTGACTGCCAAGGCAGTGCGAGAGCTCAAAGAGCCCGGCCGCTACGCCGTAGGCACCGTGCCTGGGCTCATGCTCTGGATTTCAAAGACTGGCGCACGCTCGTGGGTGCTGCGCACAATGGTTGGTAGTCGCCGCGCCGATATCGGGCTGGGTGGATATCCTGAAGTGACCTTGGCCATGGCAGTCGAAAAGGCCCGAGAGAACAAAGCAGAAATTTCTAAAGGCGGCGATCCAGTCCAAAGTAAACGCGCTGAGCGACTATCTGACGAACGCACATTCCAACGGGTGGCCGAAAAATACATGGAGCTCAAGCGCGGCGGATGGAAAAGCGCCAAGCACGCACAACAATGGACAAACACACTGACGGCATACGCTTACCCCACGCTCGGCACAATGCCTGTCGCTGACATAGAAATGTTTCACATCCTCAAAGTGCTGCAAAAGCACTGGGAGACAAAGAACGAGACGATGGTACGGGTGCGCAATCGTATCGAGCTAATACTTGATTCAGCTGCGGCACTAGGTTACC
>CANKOW010000283.1 GCA_947484295.1 Alcaligenaceae bacterium
CGCATTGCCGCAAAACCACCAATCCCCAAAGGCGATACAGTCGATTCAGCGCCACCAGCCACCATCACATCGGCATCGCCGTACTCGATCATGCGGGCGGCGTCGCCAATAGAGTGCAAACCGGTTGTGCAGGCCGACACCACGGCATAGGAGGGGCCTTTTAAGCCCAACATGATGGTGAGCTGACCCGAAATGAGATTGATCAGCGACGCGGGGACAAAAAATGGCGAGATCCGACGTGGACCGCGCTGTAAATATTCTGTTTGGGTTTCTTCGATGCGCTGCAAACCGCCGATACCTGATCCGACGATCACGCCCACCCGCTCGGGGTCGGTCTGTGCAATATCCAGGCCAGAGTCTGTCCAGGCTTGCAAACCTGCTGCAATGCCGTAATGGATAAAAGTATCCATGGTGCGCGCTTCTTTGATCGGCATAATCGAGGTGACGTCAAAGTCTTTCACTTCGCCAGCAATGTGCGCATTAAACGCGCTAGGATCAAACCGTGTGATGCGCCCAATACCCGATCGACCGTTCACGATATTGTCCCAAGCCGTGGCAATATTATTGCCCACTGGGCTCACGATGCCAAGACCTGTTATGACGACTCGTCGCTTCACGGATCACTCCTTATATGTGATAACGGCGGCCAAGCCGTATGGCGCGGCACAACAAGGCGTCGTAAGACCCATGTCGCGTTTACACCAGACTTCTTAACCGCCTAACTGACCCTACCCTGCGCAATCTTTGTGAAAGCTCACGCTATTCACATAGACTGACAGCAGCCTATTGCTTAGAACGCGAATTGATGTAATCAACAGCCTGTTGCACAGTTGTGATTTTCTCAGCTTCTTCGTCAGGGATTTCGGTTTCGAACTCGTCTTCGAGTGCCATGACTAGCTCGACCATGTCGAGTGAATCGGCACCGAGGTCGTCAAGAAAAGAGGATGCGTTCTTGATCTCGGCTTCGTTTACGCCGAGTTGTTCAGCGACGATCTTCTTAACGCGCTGTTCGATGCTTTCCATTCATATCTCCAAAGGGGAAAAGATCGCCGAATTATAGCGAACCGGCAGAAAAAAAACCTGTTACATGTACATGCCGCCGTTCACATGGAGCGTCGTGCCTGTAATGTAACCGGCTTGGGGAGACGCCAAGAAGGCTGCAGCATGAGCAATATCAGCTGCAGACCCAAGGCGTCCAAGGGGAATTTGCGTTAAAAGTGCCGCGGTTTGACCGTCGTCGAGGCCGCTGGTCATGTCAGTGGCGATAAAGCCGGGGGCGATACAGTTGACGGTTACGCCGCGACTGCCTAGCTCTCGGGCCAGCGCGCGACTCATGCCCGCAACACCCGCTTTAGCTGCGGCGTAATTAGCCTGTCCGGAGTTACCGCTCGAGCCCACCACCGAGGTGATATTAATAATACGACCCCAGCGCGCTTTCATCATCCCGCGCATCACGGCGCGAGACAGCCGAAATACGGAGGTGAGGTTGGTTTGCAACACGGCATCCCAATCGTCGTCTTTCATACGCATTGCAAGATTATCGCGGGTAATGCCGGCATTATTGACCAGAATGTGTGGCCCACCCGATTCTTTGGCTAGTGCGTCGGTGAGCGCGACGCAGGCTGTAGCGTCGGTGACGTTGAGCACTACACCGCGGCCGCCATGGCCCGCCAGCGCCTCTGTAATGCCGGCAGCGCCCGCTTCGGTGGTGGCGGTACCCACAACGACAGCACCACGTGCTGCGAGCTCTAGGGCGATCGCCTTGCCAATCCCACGCGAAGCACCTGTGACTAAGGCGACTTTATCTTTTAGATCCATGATGTTGTCCTTAGGCCGCTGCCAGCGCGTCGAGCGCGGCTTGCATTGATTCGGGGTCTGTAATCGACAGCGCAACAAGCTCAGGATCGATACGTTTGACCATTCCTGATAAGACTTTGCCGGGCCCGCACTCAATAATATGCGTGATCCCTTGCGCCTTCATAGCCTGTATCACCTCAACCCAGCGCACTGCATGCCAGGCTTGCCGCACCAAGGCATCGCGAATCGCGTCGGGCGACTGTTCGATCGCCACATCGACGTTGTTGATGACGGCAATCAAAGGAATCGACACGTTGATTTTTGATAGCGCATCGACCAACACTTCAGCGGCAGGTTTAAGCAAACTTGAATGAAACGGGGCTGAAACGGGCAAGAGCATGGCACGCTTCGCACCGGCAGCTTTTGCGGTCACAATGGCGCGTTGCACAGCGGTTGCATGGCCTGCGATCACAACCTGCGAGGGTGCATTAAAGTTAACCGCTTCGACAATTTCGCCCTCTGCTGCGTCGAGGCACACTTGTTTGACCAAGTCGTCCTCGAGACCCAGCACGGCGGCCATCGCACCCGTACCGACGGGCACAGCGGCCTGCATCGCATCGGCGCGAATGCGCACGACACGCACGGCGTCAGCCAAGCCCAACGCCCCGGCCGCCGTTAGCGCAGCGTACTCACCTAGGCTATGGCCTGCCATCAGACTCGCCTTGGGGCCGCCGGACGCACACCAAGCCTCGTACATCGCCACGCCAGCCGTCAACATCGCAGGTTGAGTATTGGTCGTGAGGCTTAATTGCTCGGCAGGGCCCTGCGCCATCAAGGCACCAAGGTCTTCACCCAAAGCGGCGCTCGCTTGCGCAATCACTTGCATCGCGGCAGGATTGTCTGACCACACGTCCATCATCCCAACCGACTGCGAGCCTTGGCCCGGAAAAACGAAAGCAAATTTCATAGCGTCTAGTATTTAAGATTTTTTAGTGTTTTGTATTTTGTATTTTGTATTTTGTATTTTGTATTTTGTATTTTGTATTTTGTATTTTGTGTTCTGTGTTCTGTATTTTGTGTTCTGCGTTCTGTGTTCGACGGTTCTGTATCGAGTTATTTGGCTTTACATTTTGACGAGAACAGAACCCCACGTGAAGCCGCCCCCAACGCCTTGCAACAGCACCAGCTGACCGGGCTGAATACGCCCATCACGCCGTGCAACGTCAAGCGCCAAGGGGATGCTCGCCGCCGACGTATTTGCATGCTGATCCACGGTCATCACCACTTTTTCAAGCGGGATATCTAGTTTGCGCGCCAAAAAGATCAAAATACGCGAATTAGCCTGGTGCGGAATCAACCAATCAACTTCAGACAACTGCACACCGGCCTGAGCAACAACCTCACGCGCAGAACGATCAAGCACCGTAACTGCCTGCTTAAAGACTGCCTGACCATCCATACGCAAAAACGGATCACCTGTTACCACACCGTAAGCCACATTACCCGCGGCCGCCAAAATACCCGTCTGGCTACCATCGGCATGTAATTCGGCCGACAAGATCCCGGGTTCGGTACTCGCTTTGACAACCACCGCGCCAGCGCCATCACCAAACAACACACAGGTGCCGCGGTCGTTCCAGTCGAGAATGCTTGAAAATACTTCTGCACCGATCACTAAGGCACAGCGGGCCCTACCGGCACGAATAAAAGCCTCGGCCGTGGTCAGCGCATACACAAAGCCACTACAGACAGCCTGCACATCAAACGCAGCCGCCCCCTTGTTGCCGATATTGGCCTGCACCAAACAGGCTGTGCTTGGAAACACAAAGTCAGGGGTTGAGGTGGCCAGAATAATCAGATCAACTTCAGCCGCTTCGATTTGGGCATCGGCGAGTGCCCGACGCGCCGCTTCAGTTGCGAGCGTGCTCGTCTTCACACCGCGTTCAGCAAGATAGCGCTGACGGATCCCGGTGCGTTCAAATATCCATTGATCAGAGGTTTCGATCTGACGCGTAGCAAGATCCACAGCCAAGTCGTCATTGCTGACGCAACGTGGCGGAAGAAAGCTACCCGAACCTACGACACGGGCATAGGGCATGGCCTGTGTCATACGAGGTCTCCGGTGACGACGTCAGTAGCTGGCGCAGCGGCGAGGGATTGGGTTTGCGTCAACTGTGCAATGGCCTCGGTGGTGCGCGCTAGCAAATGATTTGCGACCGAGGCGCGCGCGCAATCTAGCGCAAAACCAAAGGCAATCGCATCGGCCGAGCCGTGACTTTTAATGACAACACCGCGCAGGCCAAGCAAGGC
>CANKOW010000284.1 GCA_947484295.1 Alcaligenaceae bacterium
GCTACGGCTTGTGCTCTGAGTACTAGGGTGTCGATGCGGCAGTATTCGTCGGCGGTATGCACTTGGCCGCCGACTGGGCCTGTTGCGCACAGGGTGGGGGCTCCGATTGAGGCGGTGAGGCCGCTGTCTGCTGAGCCGCCGGTGAATTCACCTTTAACTTGAACGCCAAGTTCTTCGGCAGACATTCGATAGTCGGCTAAGAGGTCGCGGCTGGCATCTGTTTCGAACAAAGGTAAAAAAGTCCCTTGATGGGTGATGCGGCCACATGTACAAGGTAGGGCTTCTTCTTCGATGATGTCTTTGATGCGTTGCTGCAGCTTCTCATGATCCACGTCACCCGGAAACCGAACATCTAATTGGCCTGAGGCATGAGGGGCTACGGTATTGACTGACATGCCCCCTTTAATCGTTCCGACATTGGCGGTGATACCTGCGGCGCGGTCAGTGAGTTGATGTAGGGCAGTGATTTTTCGGGCCAAGGCTTCGATCGCGCTGGCGCCTTTGTCGTGATTGACGCCCGAGTGTGCGGCCACGCCATCGACTTCGAAGTCGATGAAGAAGGCACCTTTGCGGGAGGTGACTACGTTGCCGCTTGGCCGACCAGGTTCTGCGTTTAATACGGTGGCGGCGCCTTTGGCCATTTTCAGGATCAGTTCTCGCGACGCGGGCGAGGCGATCTCTTCGTCGCCGGTATAGAGCACTTTAATAGGTAAATGATTACCACCGCAGGCATGAAAGGCGCGTGCTACAAAGGTGTTCATCACCAGGCCTGCTTTCATATCCGCCACGCCTGCACCATAGGCAACACCATCCTCAGCGCGGTACGGACGTTGTGCCGCCGTGCCATCCGGGAAAACCGTATCCATATGCCCCATTAGCAGTACGTGCGCGGCCTCAGGCCCAGCCGTGCCGGGTACCTCAGCAACGAGACAGTTGCCATGCTTGGCATTGAGGTGCACCTCGGTGGCGACGCCCGCCTTCTCGAGATGCTTACGAAAAACCGCACCCACTTGATCAACGCCAGCTTTGTTGTAGCTGCCGCTGTCAATGTTCACGACTTGTTCGAGCAGGGCGAACATGTCTTGCTCGTGGGCACGTAACCAGTCAAGAATGGCCTGTCTAACATCAGCGTGTACCGCGACGGATTCAGTGTTTGGCATGACAGTTTCCTATTAGTTTGATCAACATATTAGCGTCAAAGCGCGCTGCAATCACACCATTTTGTGTTGTCGCAGCAGCAGGGGTGCTGACGTCATTTTGCCGTTAGCGAGAGAACGTTTAGTATGTCAGCAGTTAGCCACGAGCCTATGGTAGCCCCACTTGTAGGGCGTGCCTGATACGCGGGGGACGCTCGCGACTATTTTCATCTATCGATTAACAGGATTTTTCAGCAACATGAATCAACAGCAGGCTATTCAATCGCACTGGTCTGAAACAGAACTCACAGACTTAGCCACACGCGCCTTTCAGGGGCTGGGTCTGACGCAAGCAGACGCCACTGATGTTGTGAAGGTCTTGGTGCTGGCGGATCTTTTCGGTTTAAGCACGCATGGGTTGTCGCGTATTGAGTCGTACGGTGAGCGCTTGCTGTTCAAGGGCATTAATGCTCGGCCTAATATCGCTGTGCAAGCACCTGCGCCAGCGCTGCGGTTGGTAGATGGTGACAATGGTGTGGGGCCGCTGGTCGGTATGCATGCGCTGCGTGCGGCGATGGAAGCGGCGCGGCAGTGTGGCATTGGGATGGCGCTTGCGCGCGGCAGCAATCATTTTGGGCCGATCTCGCCCTACTCACTGATCGCGGCAGAAGAGGGGTTTGCCAGTGTCATCGGTAGTAACGCCACAACGACGATTGCACCTTGGGGAGGCAGTGATGCTCGGTTAGGCAATAGCCCGCTTGGTTTTGGTGTGCCTAACCCGGGTGGCTCGCCTTTTTTACTGGATATGGCGATGAGTGTCGTGGCGCGCGCCAAGGTGCGTAATGCGTTTAAACGTGGTGAGTCGATTCCTGACACGTGGGCGACTGATGCTCAGGGTCGTCCTACAACGGATCCCAAGGCCGCGCTTGATGGCTTCTTGCAGCCGGTCGGCGGGCACAAGGGCTACGGGCTTGCTTTGCTCGTGGATATGTTTGCGGGGCTCTTGTCGAACGCAGCCTATCTGACGCACGTGAAGTCTTGGGTCGATGCGCCCGACGAGCCACAAAACTTGGGGCACTTTTTTATTCTTATTGATACGCGTCTGTTGGGTTCGGCGCAGTGGCTGTCAGAGCGGATGATGGACTTTGCTGCGATTTTGCATGACAGCCCTGCTGTTGACGCGAACAAGCCAGTGATTGTACCGGGCGAAATTGAATTAAAAAAAATGGCGCAGCAGCGTGCTGAGGGGATTGTGCTTGATTCTGCAACGGTGACGCTTTTGCTGCAGCACGCGGGCGGTCATTGATGTTCGATGCAAACTGTTACTACCTGCGCGTAAGCGGGCGGTGTTGAATCTGCGAGCGAATTGACGCTCTCGATAGTCACTCAACCCTCACTGGAGACTCTTGTGCACGATTGGACTTGGTTATGGATCCCCGCTTCGATTTTTGCCGCAGCGGCGCAAGCTGGGCGTAATGCCATCCAGCGCAGCCTGACTGAAAAGCTTGGCACGCTAGGTGCCACGCAGGTACGATTTTTATACGGTTTCCCATTTGCCGCGCTGTTCGCGGCGATTGCTCTGTATGCAACGGGGTCCGCGTTTCCATCCATGGATTTGAATTTTGCCATGTTTGTAGCTGCAGGGGCCATTTCTCAAATTGCAGCAACAGCCTTGATGCTTGCAGCGATGCGCCAGCGCGCGTTTGTGGTGGTGACTGCCTGGACTAAAACCGAGCCCGTTCAGGTAGCGGTTTTTGGCTTGGTCGTGTTGGGCGACACGATTTCATGGCTTGCAATGGCTGCGATTATTGTCGCCACAACTGGTGTCACCGTGATGGCGCGCAAGCCTGTCAGCGGCCCTCGAGAGGGCTCTGGATGGCAGCCTGCGGTGTTGGGGTTAGCGGCCGGCGCCTGTTTTGCCATTGCCGCGGTCACGTTTAGGGGTGGCATTTTGGCTTTAGGCGATGGTCATTTTCTGATGCGTGCTTCGCTCACACTCGCTTGCGGGTTAGGCGTGCAAACCTTGCTACTAGCGGCGTGGATGATGATTTTTCATTACGAAGCCTGGGTGCGCTGCTTGCAGGCTTGGCGCATTTCAATCTGGGGCGGTTTGCTGGGCGCTTCAGCTTCAGAAGGTTGGTTTCTGGGCTTTGCGTTGACCGCCGCAGCTAATGTGCGAACCCTGGGCTTAGTCGAGGTGTTGTTTGCGCAACTGCTTTCTTGGCGTGTATTTGCAAGTAAAAGCACGCGTCAAGAAACGATTGGAACCGTACTGATTGTGGCAGGCGTGGCCTGCCTATTGTGGACATCGACCTAAAGCAGAGGCTGCAAATGACCTATCCGACTCAAGACTACGCGATCCTTGAGTCGGCTGAGCATGACAGTCTTCTACAGCAGAGGAATCCGCTTTGCCGCCGTTTCAGCAGCAGGGGTGCCCTTGTACTCTTGTACGATACGCTGCAAGGTGGCTTTTGAGGCTGCTCGATTGTTCAGTTCAAAATGGGATCCCGCAATCATTAGCAAAGCGTCGGGTGCTCGGGCTTCTCGGGGATACCTCTTTACCATTGCATCAAGCGTGACAATAGCACCTTTGAAGTCTTTTGACGCATAGCGGCTGCTACCCAAATAAAACTGTGCCGTAGGCGTGAGTTTGCTGTCAGGGTAAAGGGTCAAAAACGCGGTTAGATTTTCAGTCGCTTCTTTGTACTGACCTTTGCGAAAACTTTCGATCGATTGATCAAAAGCCGACTGTTCGCGCGGATCGGAAGACTTGGCGTCGGGCGCACGCGCACCAGAGGTGCCACCGGGTGAACCTAGCCCAGAGCTTGGCCGTCCAAGCTGTTCCATATCTCCGCGTAAACGCGTGACCTCTTGTTCAAGTGCTTCGATCTGATCGGCGAGCTGCACGCGCGCGCGCTGGTTGGCCTCAGTGAGCGTTCTAATTTGTTGA
>CANKOW010000285.1 GCA_947484295.1 Alcaligenaceae bacterium
ATTTGCTGTACGCCCGCATTGCCCAGTGGTTTGACTGGGCTCGGCAGCCAGCGCGTGAAATCAGCGTGCACCCTTCAGCAGTCGTTGACCCAACCGCGGTTTTAGCGCCAAGCGTGACGGTTGGCCCGTTGGCGGTGATTGGCGCTCGCTGCGTGATCGACGCCATGGTGCAGATTGGAGCGGGCTGCGTGTTGGGGGCCGATGTTAAAGTTGGTGCCTCGTCGGTGATTCAGCCACGTGTTGCGATTTACGATGGCGTACAAATCGGCGCGCGCGCGATTGTGCACAGTGGCGCTGTGCTAGGTGCGGATGGCTTTGGTTTTGCGCCAGACCCAAGCCTGGCGAAAGGTGCCTGGGGAAAAATCCCTCAACTTGGCGGTTTGCTCATCGGTAATGATGTCGAGATCGGGGCCAACACCACCATTGATCGTGGGGCGCTTGAAAATACCGTGATTGAAGACGGCGTTAAGCTCGACAATCAAATCATGATTGCACATAACTGTCGCATCGGTACGCACACTGCGATTGCGGCTTGTACTGCTGTGGCGGGCTCGACCACGATTGGCGCACGTTGCACCATCGCCGGCGCTGCTGGGATTGCGGGTCATCTGACGATCTGTGACGATGTCTTTGTTTCAGGTGGTACCGGTATCACAACCGACGTCACAGAACCCGGTCGTTACACTGGCGTGTTTCCGTTTGCGCCACACGCAGAGTGGCAACGTAATGCGGCTGTCGTGTCACAGCTCTCGGTGCTGCGCAAACGCTTACGCAAGCTCGAGCGCGAATAGCGTCAGGGTTCGTGCACCAGATTATTGTTTAAGAATAGCCCTTCTTGGGCTTCACAGGAATCTCTATGCAGCTTGATATTAAAAGTATTCTTGAGCGTTTGCCTCACCGCTACCCGATGCTTCTCATTGATCGGGTCTTAGAAATGGTGCCTGGCAAGTCGATCAAGGCACTTAAAAATGTCTCGATTAATGAACCGTTTTTTGTTGGGCATTTTCCGCATCATCCAGTGATGCCTGGTGTGCTCATACTTGAAGCGATGGCACAGGCTGCAGCGATTTTTTCGTTTGCCGAAGAAACCGGTCTCAAACCTAAAGATCAAGAAAGCGTTTATTACTTCGTGGGCATTGATGGCGCGCGGTTTCGCAAGCCCGTCTTGCCTGGCGATCAACTGCACATCGAAGTGGTCGCAGAGCGCTTAGGTAGCAAGATTTGCAAGTATCAGGGGCACGCCTTTGTGGATGGTCAAGTGGTTGCAGAAGCTAAGCTGATGTGTGCCATTCGCCCAGTGGAATAAAAAATGTCAGCGCTCATTCATACGACCGCGTTGGTCGATCCCTTGGCACAACTGCACCCAACCGTGAGTGTTGGGCCTTATTCGATCATTGGGCCAGACGTTAAAATCGACGCCCATACCAAGGTTGGGTCTCATTGTGTCATCGATGGCCGCACCACGATTGGACAAAACAATCATTTCTATCGTTTTTGTTCTGTGGGTGGTATGCCTCAAGACAAAAAATACTCAGGCGAACCCACGCAACTTGAGATCGGCGATCGCAACATGGTGCGTGAATACGTGACGATCAACACCGGTACGGTGCAAGATGTAGGCGTTACACGTTTAGGATCCGACAATTGGGTGATGGCCTACGTACACGTTGCGCACGACTGCCAAATCGGTAATAACGTGATCTTGGCCAATGGCGTGCAGATGGGTGGACATGTCCATATCGGAGATTGGGCGATTGTTGGCGGTTTGGCAGCGATTCATCAATTCGGACGCGTCGGTGCCCACAGCATGACCGGAGGGCAGAGCGCTTTGCATATGGATGTTCCGCCTTACATCATGAGTTCGGGAAATCCGTGCGTACCGGTTGGGGTCAATGCTGAAGGATTAAAGCGCCGTGGCTTTACGCCCGAGCAGATCAGTGCCCTGCGTGATGCCTACAAATTAATTTATCGACGTGGTTTGTCATTAGACGAAGCGCGTTCACAAATGCGTCAACGACAGGCCGAAGAACCTGCAGTTGCGGCTGCGCTTCAGGTCATGCTCGACTTCTTAGACAGCAGCACTCGAGGCATTATTCGCCCATGACCTGGCGGCTTGGACTTGTTGCGGGCGAGCCTTCTGGGGATTTGATCGCTGCACGAGTTTTAGCCGGAGTGCAGCAGGCAGACGCCGAGGTCCGGGCCGAGGGGATCGGTGGGCCGCAGCTTGTGCAACAGGGTTTGTCGCTTTGGCACCCTATGCAAGCCTTGACAGTATTTGGCTACCTTGACGCGCTTAAGCAAGTGCCAACCTTGGTGCGTACGTATCTCGGTGTTAAGCGCCGTTGGCTGCAAGAGCCTCCGAGTGTATTCTTAGGGGTAGATGCACCTGATTTCAATTTGCGCCTTGAGCACACACTCAAGCAGGCCGGTATCCCGACTGTGCATTTGGTAAGCCCTTCGATTTGGGCTTGGCGCTACGAACGTATTCATCACATTCGCGAGGCTGTCTCGCATATGCTGGTGATGTTTCCTTTTGAAGAAGTGCTGTATCAAAAAGAAAACATACCAGTCACGTTTGTGGGGCATCCCTTGGCCGATGCGATCGCGCAAGAACCCGACCGGGCAGCAGCGCGTCAACGCTTAGGGCTTGACCTCAATGGCAGAGTGCTGGCGATGTTGCCCGGCAGCCGCGCCTCTGAGATCAAATGGATTGCACCTAGGTTTTTGCAAACTGTTCAGCGCTTACAAAAACGTGATCCGCAACTGCAAGTGCTGGTGCCCATGGTCAACGTAGCACGACTGGCAGAGTTTAAGCAGATCTTGCAACAGTATCCGGTTGAGCATCTTCATATCTTGACGGCAAACACCACACCACTAGCACGCCCCGTAGCGTGGGATGCGCTTGAGGCTTGCGATGTAGCGTTAGTGGCAAGCGGTACGGCCACACTCGAGACCGCGCTGTTTAAACGGCCCATGGTGATCTCGTATGCCGTGTCGCCATGGGTGCGCCGAATCATGGCCTGGAAATCGGGTCAACAACGGCCTTATGTGCCTTGGGTGGGGCTGCCTAACGTATTGCTCAACGACAGCGTCGTACCAGAGTTGATTCAAGAGGATGCTACGCCTGAGAAGCTGGCTCAGGCGGTGTACGAAAAATTTATCGATGAGCGCAAAGCGCGCGAGATCGAGGCCATGTTTCATGGGCTGCATCACTCTTTGCGGTGTGATACCGCCAGTCGCGCAGCCGAAGTTATTTTAGAACTGGCTCACCGGTCACACACGTCGAGCAGGGTCTTGAGCCCTACAGGTCACGCGGGTGGCACCGATAACACCGGTAGCACCGGTAACACGGATCACGCAACGCCATGAGTCGTGCTGTGCAGCCTAGTTTGTTCGTCAGCATCGATCCATCAGCCGAATATTGTGCCGGGGTCGATGAGGCGGGTCGCGGCCCCTTGGCTGGCGACGTGTATGCCGCAGCAGTGATCCTGGATCCAACTCAACCGATTGAAGGCTTGGCAGATTCAAAAGTGTTAACCGAAAAGCGTCGCGAGGCCTTGGCGCCCTTGATCCAACAACGTGCGCTAGCGTGGTGTGTGGCCTTGGCGACGGTGCAAGAGATTGACGAGCTTAATATTCTTCAAGCCACATTATTGGCGATGCAGCGCGCGGTGCAGGGCTTAAATATTGCCCCTCAGCTTGCTTGGGTGGATGGGAATCAAGCGCCGCGTCTGGCTTGTCGTGTGCAGACCGTTGTGAAAGGCGATGCGCTCGTGCCTGCGATTTCTGCAGCCTCTATCTTGGCGAAAACTGCGCGTGATGCTGAACTGCTGCGCTTGCATAGTGAATACCCAGTGTACGGTTTTAATCTGCACAAGGGCTACGGTACTGCGTTGCATATGGCACGATTAAAAGAGTTTGGCCCTTGTCCTGCGCATCGTCGCAGTTTTGCACCTGTACGACGTTTATTGGAAGTATCTTGAAACATATTGAATCGCGTTCGAACCCACTGTTTAAG
>CANKOW010000286.1 GCA_947484295.1 Alcaligenaceae bacterium
TCGTTGCGAAACTCAACCAGCCGTGTATTGACCCGACTCGCTAATAAAAACTGACCATATTGCGCTTGATTATCTTCATCCATGCCCCCGCCAGGGTGGCGTGCCGCCTGATAGCGCGTGTACAACGCGTAGTGCTCTGCCGACCACGCCAGTTTAGCGACCAAGGGACGCAGATCTTGATGGCGCTTCAATACGCGTTTTTGGGTGCGACTAGGGGTAAAGTCGTTGACACTGACCCGCACCGGGATGCATGCCCGACAGTCGTCACAGTGTGGTCGATAAGTAAATAGGCCGCTGCGCCGAAAGCCCTCTTCAACCAATTGAGAGTAAGTATCTGTGTTGATGAGGTGACTCGGTGCGGCGACCTGCGAGCGCGCCTGACGCCCAAGCAGATAGCTGCAAGGGTAGGGCGCAGTCGCGTAGAACTGCAGCGCTGCAAACGGTAGCTCTTTAATTTGACTCATGTAAAACACCCACCCCATCTAGCCAGCCAGATTGCCAAATAATATCAGGGGCTGCAGTGTGGTGCTGCACATGCGTCAGAAACTGTTCGCGTGGCATGGGGCAAGCACCCATGCTCGCCAAATGAGAGGTTTGCATTTGGCAATCAATCCAGCAGACCTGTTGACGCTGTAAAAACCACACTAGATGCACGAGCGCAATTTTTGAGGCATCGGTTGCCCGACTAAACATTGATTCACCAAAAAACATCGTTCCGATACTGACGCCGTAAAGCCCACCCATCAACTGGCCATTGATCCACGTTTCGATGCTATGCGCTTGCCCCGCCATATGCCAGGCATTATAAGCAAGTTGCATCTCGTTTGTGATCCAAGTGCCGGGCTGAACACCGTTAGCCGCTCGGGCGCATCCTCGCATGACGGCAGCAAAGTCGGTGTCGACTCGCACCACCACATCAAAATTTTTAGAGGCTTGTGCTGATGCAATCTGACGTAAGCGCTTGCGTAAAGAATGCGACACATGCAGTGCATCACAGTTGAGCACCATACGCGGATCAGGCGACCACCATAAAGGCGGCTCGTCTTGCGAGAACCATGGAAAAATTCCTTGGGTATAAGCAGCGCGCAAACGGGGGATCGATAAATCGGCGCCAGCCGCCAACAAACCAGCCGGCTCAGTCAGCGCCTTAGACACTGGAGGGAAGGGCGAATCTGGCTCAAGCCAAGTCAGCGGCAAAGATCCCACGATCGACTCAAACCCTTAACGTTTGGTCAGGCCGAGGGAGTAATGGTGCGTGTCGAAGTGGTCAGTTTCGCGTTCGCGAAGGTAATGCTTGAGCGTGGTTGAAACAGATTTAAAGGCGAGGTGATCCCAGGGAATTTCCTCCAGACCATACCAGCGCGCTTCAAGGGTTTCAGGGCCGGGATCGAGTTCGGGGCCTAAAGCCTTGGCTAAAAAATACACATGCACCTGATCCACATGCGGAATGTCAATGACTGTATAGAGCTGACCAAGCTCAATGCGGACCCCGGCTTCTTCTTGGGTTTCGCGTGCAGCGCCTTCATCCATCGCTTCGCCAAGTTCCATAAACCCTGCAGGCAGAGTCCAGAAATTAGCGCGCGGTTCGATGGCGCGCAGACATAATAAAATTTTGTCGCCCAAAATGGGCAACGTACCGACGACTAAGCGTGGATTTTGATAATGCACGGCGCCGCAAGCTTCGCAAAGGTCCCGCTCGCGGTTGTCGCCTTCGAGAAGCTTTCGAATGTTTAACGTGCCGCATTGACTGCAAAATTTTTGCTGTCGGGGGGCCGGAAAATAAAACTCAGATTGGTGGCTCATAGACCACTATTTTAAGGCTAAAGAGGCGCGGTGGGTAGGGGCGCTTTGGGATTTGCGACGAAATTTAGGATGCTGGGGAGATCTTTGCGTTGAACCATCGCAAACGCTGCGGGTTGCGCAAGCGCCGCAAAGACCCCCGTGGGATCAAAAAAGTCGAGCCCCGTCGCGGGCGTTTGTGTCAGGTCGCTTTGCTCAAGCGCCTCAAGCAGGCTTTGTGCGTGGGCTGTCATAAGGCGATCGGCCAAGAGGCCAAGGTCGCGGTCATCGATTCTGGCTGGGCCGAGGTTGGTTTGCGTATAAAGTTGTCCGTCTTCATCGAGCAACCATTGCGTAACCTGTTCAATGATTTGCCCGTTGTGACTGACGAGTGCGCCTAACGTCGGATCGAGGCGCACAACAAAAGGCGCTGCATCCAACCGAACATACACCCGTTGTGGGCCATTTTGAAAAAACCATTCGCCCGTGGGTTCGGCCGCGTAGTTTCTACCAAAGAAGCTCAGTATTTGAATATTGGTGATACCTTCGCCCAAACCGCCCAAGTACGCGTCGCCTAGGGGATGCAGGCGCCATTCACCGCGCGCCGTGAGCGACAACCAGCCATAAGCGGCCGGCACATCGGGCCAGCGAATTTGGGCATCAAGTACCGATTGATCCATGCGGTGTTTTTCTCCAGAACCAAAGCAAACTACACCACTGCATCGCCGCTAAAACCCCTAGTGCGTAAGTGAGTGCTTGCGTGCGATCGAAGCCGCTTGCCACGAAGCCATCCGTGAGCACACCCAGCCCCCATTGCACGATGAAGGTACCGGCAAAGATCATCAGATTCAGGGTGGTGAGTACACGCCCAGCGATATGACTAGGAAACTCGAGCGCGGTTTGGGTTTGCAGCAAAAATATTGCGGGCACTGCTAAGGCGATCAAGGGCCAAAGCAACCAGGCCGACTCAGCTTGCCAAAGCGGAAGGGCCGTGAAGCAGAGCGTCAGCCACAGTAGCCCAAGCGACGACTGTTTGAATAATGAAGCACCACGTTTGACCAGCCATGGGCTCAACACACCCATCGCAAGGTACGACGCCAAGATCGTCGCGTTTAGGTAGAGCAAGATTTGGCTGGCCTGTTCGGCGGTCATGCTGAGCGCTTGCGTGAGCCACGGCCCAACCCACAGGGTTTGCATCGCGACAAAGCCGCCAATAATTAAAATAGAGGCCGGTATTGCGCGCAGCATGATCGGGTGTTGGCACAATGAAAAAAAGCTGTCCGAGTCGGCTGTTGTGCCAGCTTGGGCGCTTGTCTGCCGGTCGTAGTCACCCGTTAAAAAGAACACCAAACACGCTGAGATCAACAGACCAACGCTGGCGATGCTAAAGACGCGTCGCCATCCTAGGGCTTCTGCAAGTAACAGGGCAGGCTGAGCTGCAATCAAGGCACCACCCGTGCCGGCCACCAACATGCACATCACTAGGCGCGCTTGTTGCTCGGGCGGGTAGCAACGCCTGAAATACGAATAAGATGCCATTAAACAGGCCGATACCCCAATACCAATCAGGATGCGGCCCAAAAATAGTATCCAAAGGGATTGCCCCATAGCGATCAAGAGCGAGCCTAACGCGGCCACCAATAGGAGCGCGGCCTCAGTTCGACGTGCGCCGTAGCGGTCGAGCCAGATCCCTACCGGAATCTGCATGACCCCAAAGGCCAAAAAGTAGGCAGATGAGAACCAGCCAAGAGCACTGTTTGAAAGACTCAAGTCGCTGGCCAGGAAAGGCGCGAGCGCGGCATTGACCGCGCGCAGTGCATACGACAAAAAGTAGCCAGAAGCGAAGGCTAAAAAAACTCTGACGGCTAACTGCCCAGATAAGTAGGTGGGTGGTAGGGTCTGCGCGCTCGCGGTCACTGTGGATGTCATCGATTGGCTTTGACAAGACGGACTAGCTTACTGGAGGCGCAACCCGGAATCGAACCGAGCTTGACGGATTTGCAATCCGCTACATAACCACTCTGCCATTGCGCCGCAAATGCTGAACTTGTCGGAGGGCGATCATACTACAAAAGGGGATTGCACTTTAATTGCACTTTAATTACACTCGATTTGTGCCTAAAGCGTAGCTTAAGCCGACAACATGCTCAAGGTTGCCTGTCGATGATGGGCCAAGCACAAACAATATTGAGGCACAGCAATGACAAATAA
>CANKOW010000287.1 GCA_947484295.1 Alcaligenaceae bacterium
CGGGCGGCACGCCCGCGCCGATCATTGCGCGACTCAATGCCGCGGTGCTGAAAGCTGCACAAGCGCCCAAGATCGTCGAAACCCTGGCGGCGCAAGGCATGGAGGTCAAAACCTCAACGCCCGAGGAGATGCGAGCACTGTGGGTAAATGATACGGCGCGTTACAAAACTCTTTTGCAACGCACCAAAACCACCATTCAATAAGCTAATTTTTAGCCTATGATTGTCGCACCTACACGGAGATCATATGGCAACCTTTACTTCAAAACGTTTTACCCAACTCACAATTGACACCGTTGCGCCCGAAGCACGCGATTTAGCCGACGACATCTTAAAGATTTCGAGCGTTGGGCTAGCAGGCCCCTACAACGTCATGCTGCGTAGCCCAGTATTTGCCGATCGCATGAAAAAAATGCTCGATTACCTGCGCTGGAACTCTTCGATCCCAATGCGTTTAAGCGAGTTGGCGATTTTGATTCAAGCCCGCATCTGGACCTCGCAAGTTGAATGGCATGCCCATTACCCAATCGCCTTGCGCGAAGGCTTGCCAGCACACGTTGCTGACGACATCAAAGCAGGGATTCGTCCGCGCGATATGCAGCCCGATGAAGCTGCGGTATATGACGTTTGCACCACCATGACAAAAAATCATGAAATCAGCGATGAGTTGTTTAATAGCGCAAAAGCCATCTTAGGTGAACAGCAAATCGTCGACGTCATTGCCGTGACCGGTACCTATGTCACCATCGCGATGCTGCTCAGCTTAGGCGAAGAGCCCGTGCCTGTCGGCAAGCCACTGCCCTTCCCTGAAAAAGCTCGCTCGGCTTAAACCGAACAAGCACGGATTGCCGCATCACCGGCCAAGACAAAGAACCGTCTTGGCTGATCGTGTGCCAAACCGAGTCATACACCTTGTGTATTTACCTTGATCGAAAACGAGATGGCGTGGTGATCAAGGTCTGTCAAAGTAAAGACGACTGAGGCGATTAGTATGCGTATTTTTTAACCTGCGCCTCGTCCCAGTCGATTCCTGAACCGGGTTCGTTACGCAGCACCGCTTGGCCAGCCACAATCTTGAGCGGGGTCTTTAAAATTGGGTTAGCCCAATCCACATATTCAAGCCAGTGCGCCGTTGGCGTCACACACATTAGGTGTGCGCTAACCTCTGGAAACAAATGAGTCGACATCGGTAAAGCTGCAGCGTCAGCGATTGCAGCGGCGCGCAGCCAGCCTGATACTCCACCAATGCGCTCTAAGTCAGGCATGACATAGTCACTTGCCTGTGCAGCGATGGCACGCGACATATCACGCGAGCCCCAGTAATTTTCACCAATCTGCACTGGAGTTTTCAACGCCGCCGCCACGCGCGCGCAGCCTGCGTGATCATCCGCCCGCACGGGCTCTTCGATCCAGGTTAAACCTAAGTCATCGAGCGCATGACCTCGACGAATCGCCTCAGAGGGGTCTAAGCCTTGGTTGTAATCGGTCATCAGCCGAACGCCGGCAGGCAAGGCACTTTGCACCGCCTCAACGGCCGCGACATCATCACTAAGGTCAGCGTAGCCCAAACGTAACTTCATGCCAGTAAAGCCGCCGGCCAGTAGTTCGTTTGCCTCGCGAGCCAAAGCCGCTACCTCGGCGCGTTGCCCTGTGAGACCTAAGCCGCAACTGTTGTAAGCGGTCACGGGCTTGAGTTGCCCACCCAACAGACAGGCTAGCGGTTGCTTGGCTTGTATCGCCAGTGCATCCCAAACCGCCATATCAATGCCTGAGATGGCCATGCCGACCAACCCTACTGCCCCAAGTAATGTGAAACGTTGCGTCAGCAGACGTTCGATTTCAAACGGCACCAAGGGCTGGCCCACTAGCAGGCTTGCCATATCTTCGATGAGGGCCACTTGCGCCCTAAGCGCAAGCGGCGTGACGCAAAACAGATAACTGCGCCCCACCACCCCCTCAGAGGTTGTGAGGTCAAGCAACACCATCGGGGCTTTACTGACGGCACCGGTCGACGTTTGCAAAGGCCGTTTGATCGGCGCAAAGACTGCTCGTGCCGTCAGTGAATGAATAGTCGTCATGGGTCGCCTCCGATGGTAAAGCTGTAGGTTATTTCAGCTTTGAAAACTCAGTAGGTTTCAAAATTGTGCGTGAAACGCCAGCTAACAAGGCACCATCTTTTTCAGATGCGGCGCGTGCAGCCAGCCACTTTGGATCCGCCATAAACGTGGCCGAGGCGCGATCTCGATGGTTCATGTCGTCCCATTCGAGCATGTAATAAAAGTCATTGGTGTTTTCGCCAATATCGACGGTCCAGAAGCCCACAGGACGAAAATCGTGGGTTTTCCAGATTGGCACCGTGTGATTAGCAAACCGCTCAATCAAGGCGGGTAATTTACCTGGGGCTGCGTGATAGACGCGAAGTTCGTAAATCATGGGGTCGTCTCCTGAGAATAGATATTTTTATTGATTGATTGATTGTTATTGATACTTAGAACTTAGAACCAAGAGCTGAGCACTGAGCCCTAAGCATTAAGAACCGTATTCTGATCATAACCAGAACTGCCACTTCATGAACGGGAATATACTAACGGTCTGAGCTTGGGTCTGTCACCCAGTCTGTCTACAAAAGGTAACCTAAAGTGACTACATTACAAAAAATTGATACAACGCTGGGCACTGGCGCAGAAGCGACCCCAGGTAAACAAGTTTCGGTTCACTACACCGGCTGGCTCTTTGATGCTGCCGCTGCAGATCAAAAAGGCATTAAATTTGATAGCTCTCTCGACCGCGGTCAATTGTTTGACTTTCCGCTCGCTGCTGGGCACGTCATCAAAGGTTGGGATGAAGGCGTTGCAGGCATGAAGGTGGGTGGCAAACGCACGCTGATTATCCCGTCAGAGATGGGCTATGGCGCACGCGGCGCGGGCGGCGTGATTCCTCCTAATGCGGTCTTAGTGTTTGATGTCGAACTTCACGGCGTCGAGTAACGCGCAATAAGTTATGACTCTGCGGGCTATCGCTTCAGTGTTTTTTATATTAAAGTCAAACGGATTTTTCTATCACCACACGCACACTGATCGCCATGCAAACAATCATTACTTGCAAAACCGCGGTGACTCGCAGCGGCCGCCCTTTAGGGCGGTCATTGTCGTGAAGCAAATTCTCGCGGCCTTGACCCTCCTGCTGAGCCATGCAATGGTGCAGGCGCAGCCCTCTGTCATACGCTTGATGGTTGGTTTTCCGGCCGGCGGCGGGACCGATGCGATCGCCCGTATGCTTGGCGAGCAACTCGGCCCGGCATTAGGCGCAAACGTGATTGTCGAAAACAAAGCTGGTGCCGGTGGGCAAATCGCGGCTCAGGCGCTTAAAGCCGCGCCCAAAGATGGTTCGGTGCTGTTTTTATCGCATGACCACACAATTTCAATTTTGCCCTTGGTGCTTAAAAATCCTGGCTTTCGCCCACAAGAAGATTTCACCCCAGTCGCGGGCTTTGCCTCGTTCGCCAATGGCTTGGCGGTTTCGCCTGGCACACCAGCCACCTCGTACGCACAATATCTTGACTGGCTTCGCTCGAAAGATAGCGCACGGTTATCTGTAGGGATCCCAGCACCGGCTTCCGTGCCAGAATTTTTAGTCAAGGCCTTAGCTACGCAAGCCAAACTTGATTTACAACCAGTGCCCTACCGCGGTAGCGCACCGATGCTGATCGATATGCTGGGCAATCAGATCCCGGCAGGCGTTGCCTCGGTGCCAGACTTTATCGAATACATCAAGGCGGGTAAGGTTCGAATGTTGGCTGTGCTAGGCAAACAGCGGCAAGCCTTATTGCCAGACGTGCCCACGCTCGCCGAACTTGGGTTGACGGGCTTTGACGACCTGCCCTATTACGGCATCTTTGCACCTGCAGGCACACCACAGCAAGTGACGGCACGCTATGCCGCGGCTATCGAAAAAGTGTTGCA
>CANKOW010000288.1 GCA_947484295.1 Alcaligenaceae bacterium
AGTTTGTCTTGCGTAATCGCGCCGTGCTGCCCTTCGCGCGACAAGGCAATCATCTCATGCAAATAGGCCGGCACCGGATCCCAATCCTGTGCCAACAAAGGGTCAACACGCTTCGTCCAAAATTGCTGTGTATCGACCCCAAGCGAATCTAGAAACCCCGAGGTGCTATCCGGCGCAAGGGTGTCGTCAAAATCAAAAATCAGGGCGATGACGTCAGACATTGTTTACTCTTTAATCCCCAAATCGCGAATAATTTGACCCCACTTCGCGCCATCGCGCTCCATGTATTGCTTGACTTCGTCGGCGCTTGAGACCTTCAGGTCTACGCCTTTGAGCGCCAGTTCGGTTTTCAAACCTTCGTCTTGTCCGACGACCTGCATTGCCGCCTTCAAACGGTTCACGATCGGCTGCGGCACTTTAGCAGGCGTCACGAGTGCCAACCAAAATACAGCGTCAAACCCTTTAGTACCTGAGGCCTCGTCAATCGTAGGCACATCTGGCAAAGTCGCCACACGCTTGGGTACAGAGACTGCAATACCGATTGTGCGACCCGCCGCCAACATCGGCAAGGCCTCATTGGTCGCAGAGAACATCATTTCGATGCGCCCGCCAATCAGGTCTTGCGCTGCAGGGATCCCACCTTTGTAATGAATCACTGCCATTTTAAGACCAAAGGATTTGATAAAGTATTCGGCAGCCAAGTGATTGATAGACCCGACTCCAGACGTACCAATCGAAAATTTGTCAGGATTAGCCTTTACCAAAGCGATTAACTCTTTTAGGTTTTTTGCTTTGAAATCTTTATTAGCTTGAAGCACAAAGGCCGAGGTCATCATCAGTGAGATGGGTTCGAAGTCTTTTTGCGGATCGTACTCAACCTTGCCTTGCAACACAGGGTTTATGACAAGCGAGACCGGTGCAGCGTAGAGCGTGTACCCATCCGGTGTTGCACGTGCCGCTAAATTACTAGCCAAAGTCGAGGCCGCGCCCGCTCTGTTTTCAACCACGACCGTTTGGCCAAGCTCGCGTCCTAAACGCTCGCCGATCAAACGGCTAGCATTATCGGTGACACCACCCGGAGGATACGGAACGATCAGACGCAACGGTTTGTTTGGATAGGTGTCTTGCGCGAAGGCAACGCCCTGCCCGCCTTGCGCGCCCAACACTGCAAGCAACAATAGTGCTAACCCGCGAACAAGAGTTGCTCGTTTGCTAGCTCTTTGATTATTTTTACTGTTGATATTCATGTTATTCCCTCAATTATATTTAACGCACTCGCGTCGACTTCACTTAACGTTTTCGTGCGGTCGGCTGCGGGCTCGACTATCACTCGCCCTTTGCAGCAACCGGTTGATACCAAGGCAAATTAGGGCGCTCACCGTAACGGCGCACGCGCAAATTCGCTTGTTCGCCGTGACCTGCGAAGTTTTCCATGTGGCACAGGCGCGAACAGTATTCGCCCACCATGGCCGAAGCTGCATCGGTCGTGACGCGTTGATAGGTGCAGGTTTTTAAGAACTTACCTACCCACAAGCCACCAGTAAAGCGCGCGCTACGTTTGGTTGGCAAGGTGTGATTCGTGCCGATCACCTTATCGCCAAAGCTCACGTTGGTGCGGGGGCCTAAAAACAAGGCGCCGTAGTTTGTCATGCGTTTTAAGAAAATATCTGGGTCACGCGTCAAGACTTGCACGTGCTCAAAGGCTAGCTGATCTGCGGTTTCAATCAACTCGTCAAGCGTGTCAACCACGATGACCTCGCCGTGCTCAGCCCACGACACACGTGCGATCTCGGCCGTTGGCAAAATCGTTAACTGATGCTCAACTTCAGCGATGGTGGCGCGCGCCAAGGCCTCACTCGTCGTCAACAAAATTGAGGGTGACGTTGGGCCATGTTCAGCTTGCCCTAACAAATCAACTGCACACATTTCAGCATCGGCCGAATCGTCGGCAATGATCAAGGTCTCAGTTGGCCCTGCAAACAGGTCAATCCCCACGCGACCATACAGCTGACGCTTGGCTTCGGCCACAAACATGTTGCCTGGGCCCACCAACATATCAACGGCGGCGATCGACTGAGTACCCAAGGCCATCGCACCGACTGCTTGAATGCCACCTAGCACCAAAATTTCATCGGCGCCAGCAAAGTGCATGGCCGTCACAATCGCTGGGTGCGGTGCGCCTTGATAAGGCGGCGCAGTCGCAACGATACGTTTGACGCCCGCCACCTTTGCCGTTAGCACACTCATGTGAGCTGAGGCAATCATTGGATATTTACCACCGGGCACATAACAGCCCACGGCATTCATGGGGATATGGGTATGGCCGAGCACCACGCCTGGCATGGTTTCAACTTCAACGTCTTGCATCGAAGCACGCTGAATTTCAGCGAAACGGCGAATCTGTGTTTGGGCAAAGCGGATATCTTCAATCTCGCGTGGTGACAGTTGCTTGACCGCCTTTTCAATTGCGGCTTGGCTTAAACGAAACTCGCTGGGCTCCCATTGGTCAAACTTGGCTGAAAGCTCTTTGACCGCGGGATCACCGCGTTTCTCGATATCCAACAAAATACCTTCGACTGTGATACGCACTTTGGCATCGGCCTCGGCAACTTGGGCGGCATTGCGGCCACGCTTCAAATAACGCACTGACATGGGGCGAACTCCTAACGATTTAGCTCAATGCGCTAGGATACGATATTGTTGGCTTTATAGCTGTAGAAGTTGGTCAGCCCTAGCGAAATCGCGAGACTTCGGCGCTTGTCACGTTAGTCAGTGCAACTGATTGTCGATTACTGCGATTGCTAAGCTATTCTTTACTTATATTGGATCGTTCTTCTCTGTAACTTGATTTTTACCCAAGCGTCTCGCGTGCAGATTGTGCGTTAAGCTTGGGCGTCCTTTGTTTTCTTCAAGCGTGACCCGTTCTGCCAATGACACATCCCGAGATTCGGCCAGAGCAATCCATCAAGCTATTAAAAGCGCTGCATATCTTGACGCGCGACGGCAAGTTGAACCAAGACAGTCGGCGCAAGCTCAAGCAGGTATATCATCTGTTTCAATTTATCGAACCGCTACTTGCACAGCTCAAAGAAAAAAATCCAAGTTTTTGCGTCGTCGATCACGGCGCCGGCAAATCTTATCTTGGGTTTATTTTGGTGGATTTATATTTGCGTCACCATGCCAAAGCAGCGAGTATGGTGGGAATTGAGACCCGTACAGAGCTTGTCACGCAAACGACCCTATTAGCGCATGACCTGGGGTTTTCACAAATGCAATTTTTGAACGAATCGGTCGCAGACTCGATCACGTCAAATTTGTTGCCAGAGCGCGTAGATATGGTGACAGCCTTGCACGCGTGTAATACCGCCACCGACGATGCGATTCGCTTTGGTTTAGCCAAGCAAGCGCGCTTTATGGTGTTAGTGCCTTGTTGCCAGGCCGAGGTGGCGGGCGTCTTACGCAAGCATAAAGCGCAGCAACTCAAAGACCCCTTGGCAGAGATTTGGCGACATCCGCTGCATACGCGTGAATTTGGCAGCCAAGTCACCAACACCTTGCGGTGTCTTCAGCTTGAGGCACATGGTTATCAAGTCACTGTGACTGAGTTAGTGGGTTGGGAGCACTCATTAAAAAACGAATTGTTTATCGCCGAACACAAAGGCCCGCCTAAGCCACACAAGATTGCACGTTTAGAAGCCTTGTTAGACCGGCTTGGTTTGCAAGAGCTGGCTGAGCGGTTTTTTGTACCAAGTATGGCGCCCACTGCTGTTTAAATATTTAGTAACCCTTGCCCTTTAAACCTGTTAGAAACCTTCTTGATTAGATTGTCTAGATGGGTCAACCAACCTTTAGTGCAGGCACTCACATGACCAACAGAGCGCTTCAAATTGAATCACAAGGTAACCAGCCCGTTACGCTGCCGGCCACGTCAACCTCTAAACGCG
>CANKOW010000289.1 GCA_947484295.1 Alcaligenaceae bacterium
AAACGAAGGTCACGCGCCAGTTTGCAGCTGCCACTGAAAAGTATGATTTGATTTTGTCACCTGTCGTACCCGTTACAGCATTTCCCTGGACGGACCTGTACGCCGCACAAGTCGATGGTCAGACCATGCGTAATTATTATCATTGGCTGGGCTTAACGTACGTGGTGACGCTCGCGACCAATCCGACCATTGCCCTTCCTTGTGGCACAGACGAGCATGGCATGCCTTTTGGCCTGCAGCTGTCTGGACGTTTATTTGCGGATGATCAAGTGTTGGCAGCCGCACATGCCATTGAACAAGCGTTTAAAGGTGACGCCACGCTGTGTCGGCCTAAACCTGATTTGAAAGCCCTGCAGGTTGCCCGACCAGAGCTCAAATCCATCGTGACACATCCGCCTATTTATGGGTCGGGTACAGCACTTGATGCCTCGGCGGCTGCGGTGTAATTGGCAGATAGATTGCGGAGTTGTTAGCAGGTACGATTACAGCGTCGTTAGCGGATACGCTTACAGCGTAATGAGCGATTACGCTAAGGTGACTTGCGGTGGTTCAACGCCGCAGTCACCATACCGAGCGCCAAGCCCCAAAAAGCACTGTTTAAACCAAACAGCGACAATCCCGAAGCCGTCACCAAAAACGTGATAACAGCGGCATCACGCTCTTTGGCTTCAGTCAGTGCGGTCGCCAACCCATTGCCGATCGTGCCTAGCAAGGCCAGGCCCGCGATGGTCACAATCAAGGCCTGCGGAAACGCAGCGAAGAGGCTCACGACTGTTGCGCCCAACACACCAGTGGCTACATAGAAGCAGCCCGCGCACACCGCCGCAAGGTAGCGTCGCTTAGGATCCGGGTCAGCGTCTTTGCTCATGCACATCGCCGCGGTGATGGCTGCCAGGTTAAAAGAGAAACCACCAAACGGCGCTAACAGTAAACCGGCAAGACCCGTGAAGCCAATCAATGGTGAAGCCGGCGTGGTGTAGCCATTGGCGCGCAACACGGCTAGGCCCGGAACATTTTGCGAGGCCATCGACACAATAAATAAAGGGATCCCGACGCCAATCAAACTCGTGACCGAAAATGTCGGCGTCATCCAAAGGGGCTGGGCAAACGTAAGTTCGAAATGCTGCATTTGAAATAAACCTAGCGTGGCCGTCACGCCTAGTCCGATAAAAAAAGTCAGCGGGACCGCATAGAGTGGCAGATAACGCCTTGCAACGAGAAAGCATACAAGCATGATGCCAACTAGCCAGCCTTGGGTAGGCAACACCACAAACACGTCAATGCCAAAGCGCAACAAGACGCCAGCTAACATCGCAGCAGCAAGCGTTTTCGGCACATAACGCATCAAGCGCTCAAACAAGCCAGAAAACCCAGCAAGCGTGATGAGCAACGAGTTAAACAAAAATATACCGATCGCCTCAGACATCGATAAACCTGCCAGGCCCGTAATCAACAAGGCGGCGCCTGGCGTTGACCAAGCGGTCAAGATGGGTTCTTTAAAGTAAAGAGACAGGCCGATGCAAGTGAGCCCCATTCCAAGACCTAGGGACCATAACCATGAAGAGATTTCAGCGGGTGTTGCGCCCGCAGCATGCGCGGCTTGAAAGACAATCGCGGCCGAACTGGTGTAGCCCACTAGCACAGCAATGAAGCCCGCAGAAAGATGAGAGAGCCGCACGCGACTCATCACTGATACGCTTTAGAACATACAAGCGTTATGAGCCGATTGGGCTCGTTCGAACCTGTCGGCGCTGTCAAGCGCCGCGCAGCCTCAGAGCATATGGCCACTTTTAGTCGCTTTGGTGCGCAAGTAGCCAACATTGTGCTCGTTTGATGGAAAAATATGCGGTACCCGTTCAACCACGTCGATATCGTGTTGAGCCAAGGCTGCAACTTTTAAGGGATTGTTCGTCATTAAGCGCACACGCTTTACACCGAGCAAGCGCAGCATTTGCGCTGCAGGCAAATAATTGCGCTCGTCTGAGTCAAAACCTAACTGCAGATTCGCATCAACAGTGTCGTGGCCAGCGTCTTGCAACTGATAAGCACGCAATTTATTCACGAGGCCGATCCCGCGGCCCTCTTGCGCCAGATACAGCAAGATACCACTGCCGAACTTATTCATCTCGCTGATCGAACCGCGCAACTGATTGCCGCAATCACAGCGTAACGAACCCATTAAATCGCCCGTGAAACACTCAGAGTGCAAACGAATCAGAGCAGGCACATCTGGGTTTAACTCGCCCACGATAATCGCCAAATGCTCGATGCCGCCATCACGCGGACGAAAGGCCACCACGCGGGCATGCTCGGCAGCTTCGAGTGGGACACGAGCCTCGCTTACCACGCGTAGCGAGTCTGCTGCGATATTCATGTAGGCTTCGATCGCAGACACGCTGACATTGAGTGCATCAGTTGCGGGCCCCGCAGTCGCCACGATAGCAGCCGGCAACAAGCGCGAAAGTTTAGCGAGCGTGACGCAGGCTTGCTCAAGATGCCCGGCCGCAGAAACTTGCAACAACGTCAAGTCGGGTGGCGTCTCGAGTGCCGAGAGCGGATTGGCCAGATAATCGATGATGGCTTTATTTAAGCCGCTTGGCGCTTTCACAACACAAGCCTGATGATCGCTTTTATCGAGCCCCAAAACATTAGCACGTGTGCCTGTCATCACAAGAGCCGGCATTGATTTGGCCTCAGAAGCCAAGACGGTTAAGCTTTCAAGACTGACAGCCTCGGCGGCTAGCATCAACAAACTGACTTCACCAAGATGGATCCGCACACTAGCACCGCGGCGGAGTTCTGAGATAACACGATCAACTTCAATCAGGGGGTCTACTTTAGACACGTCGAACCTAGCGTTAAGTTTTTATTGGGAGTTTGACAACCGCTGTAAAGTTTCGGCATAAACTTACACTTGGCTGAACGGCAGCATATCGTGTAATTATGCCACCAACAGGGCAATGTCTTGGGGAATACACCTAGCTTGATACGTTCTGTAACATCTTTTTTAAAACTTCCCCTTTCCGCGCCGTCACTGGGCGTCAGTTGCCCATGCTTTAAATACGGTAGCATTTCAACTGAACCCTCCCGCTTGCTAAGAAAATCTTTTCCTATCTAAGGCTGTCATCCGTCTCATGCGCGCAACCGAGCAACAAGATTCATGGGCAAGCCTGCTTGAGACTTTTTCAAAAATGTCCGTTGCACCGCCGCCAGAGTGGGCACCCATATTTGGCCCCCTTCGAACAGGCGCACGCGACGCAATGATGGTGCTCGGCCAATTAGGCCAGACCTTAGACGGCCGTATCGCGACTGTCACGGGGCACTCAAAATACATTAACGGACCGGCTGGGCTCACCCACTTGCATCGGGTACGCGCGGTCGTCGATGCGGTTGTGGTGGGCGTGGGTACTGCGGTCGCTGATAACCCAAGGTTAAACGTACGGCTTGTCACGGGGCCACACCCCGCGCGCGTTGTGATTGACCCGAAGGCACGTCTCGAGCCCGATGCACTCGTATGGTTAGACGACGGTGCTCGTCGTATCGTCATCGTGGCGGACCAGGTCAAACCCAACACCCCGAATGGGGTAGAGGTCATCTCGCTGCCAAGTCGTAACGGGAAGCTTGCGCCCGCCGATATTCTCAAGGCTTTATTTACCCTGGGCCTGAAGCGGATTTTGATTGAAGGCGGTGCAGATACCGTTTCGCGCTTCATGCAAGCGGGTTGCCTCGATCGTCTACATGTCATCGTGGCACCAATCATCATGGGCTCGGGCCGGCCGGGATTTTCTTTGCCTGCCATCGAACACATGGATCAGGCTGTCAGAATAAAAATGCACCCCCATCCACTTGAAGATGAGATGCTGTTTGACTGCGATCTGTCAGCCCAGCGCATCGCTCTCGTTTGAAA
>CANKOW010000290.1 GCA_947484295.1 Alcaligenaceae bacterium
ACACGATATTGGCTTAGCGGCACGACATGCTGTGATGCAGCGCCATCGCGTACTCAATTTACTAACGCATATTGATCCGGTGCCCTCAAAAACAGATCCAAAAGCGACCGCAACAAAGATCGCGACCTAAGCATAAATTATTCTGAGAAAGATCTTTTCTGCTTTCCCTTTGAGTGCTAATTGACCTCTCTCAGTGCCAGAACGCAAATGTGAACCTAGCCAAATAAAAATGAAAGATTCTCTTGCTCAAGCACGCCGCACTTTATTTGAAAAAATATGGGATCAGCATGTCGTCATGCCGCGTCCCACCGGGCCGTCATTGCTTTACATCGATCGTCATATTATTCATGAAGGTTCGTTTCACGCCTTCAAAGATCTGCGTGCGCGTGGCCTGACGATTCGTAACCCCCAACAAGTGTTCGGTGTTGCTGATCACTACGTGCCAACCACTAGCCGCGACCCCAGCGATGCCGTCACCCAAGAGATCAAAGAAGTGATCCTCAAGTTCGACGACAACATGAACTGGTCTGGTGCACACTATTTTTCTATCAAAGATCCGCAACAAGGCATTGTTCACGTTGTAGGTCCCGAACAAGGCATTTCGTTACCCGGCTCTATCATCACTTGTAGCGACAGCCACACCTCTACACATGGTGCAATGGGCGCGATGGCATTTGGCGTTGGGCAGTCAGAAAGCATGCACATCATGGCGACCCAAACGCTTTGGCAAACTAAGCCCCTTCAGATGCGTGTCGAGTTGACCGGCAAACCCGCTGCGGGTGTAAGTGGCAAAGATATCATCCTAGCTGTGATTGCTAGATTGGGCGTCGCAGGCGCAGTGGGTTACGCCATTGAATATGCGGGCAGCGCTTTGAAATGGTTATCGCTCGATGAGCGCCTGACGATATGCAATATGACTATCGAGGCCGGTGCGCGCTCGGGGCTGATCGCCGCCGATGATCTTGTGTTTGATTATTTGTATGGACGCAAGTTTGCGCCCCAAGGCTCCGCCTGGGATCAGGCGTTGCAGGCCTGGAGGCAATTGCCGTCTGATGACGGCTGTCACTTTGATCAAACCCTGAATATCGACGTCTCACAACTATCGCCCATGCTCACGTGGGGTACCACACCAGATACCGGGGTCGCGATTGACGGCGTGATTCCAGATCCGTCAGTCCTGACAGATCCTCACGCCAGACAAGCGGCCTTGGCCGCACTGACCTATATGGCTCTGGCGCCAGGTACCGCCTTAAGCACGATCAAAATTGATCGCGTATTTATTGGCTCGTGCACCAATAGCCGCCTCTCTGACTTACGCCTCGCTGCCGACATTCTGCGTGGACGACGCGCCGTGGTACCGGGCATCGTAGTGGCAGGTTCAATGTTGATCAAACAAGCAGCCGAAGCCGAGGGCTTAGATAAAGTTTTTCAAGCGGCGGGGCTTGAATGGCGCGAACCGGGTTGCTCAATGTGCGTCGGCATCAACGGCGACTTGGCTTTGCCAAATGAACGGGTCGCATCAACCTCTAACAGAAACTTTGTGGGGCGCCAGGGCCCCGGGGTGCGCACGCACCTTGTCAGCCCAGCCATGGCCGCGGCCGCGGCAGTCACGGGTCACTTTACCGACGTACGAACCTTAATGGGTCAACCATAATATGCAAGCCTTCACGCACTTACGGGCGCTCGCCGCCCCTCTCGAGGGGCGTAACGTCGACACAGATCAGATTATTCCGGCGCGCTTCTTAAAAAAGAACCGCGATGCGTTTTATAAAAATTATTTATTTCATGATCTTCGCTTTGATGAACACGGGGCACCAAGACCCGATTTCATCCTCAATCGTCCGCCGTTTAAGGGCGCGCAAATTTTGGTTGCAGACGAAAACTTCGGTTGCGGTTCGTCGCGCGAAGGCGCTGTCTATTGTTTGGCTGATTATGGAATTCGCGCCATTTTGGCACCCAGTTTCGGTGATATCTTTTTCAATAACTGTCTGAAAAATGGTTTGTTACCGGTTCGACTTGACGCCAAAGTTTTAGCTGCGATTCGACAGACGTTACTGAAATCAACCGAGACCAATGACTCAGCCCGCGACATTACGATTGATCTAGCTGCCTGTACAGTCAAAGCCCCGGGCCTAAATGCGCCGCAAATATTCACGATGGATCCCTTCTGGCATGAATGTTTGCTCAAAGGTGTGGATGAACTCGCCTTGACCTTGAGCTATGCTAACGACATCGAAAACTTTGAACAACAGCATCGCAGCGCGCATCCTTGGCTGGCGAGCTGACTGATCAAACTACCGCCATCCATCCTTGGCTGATAGCTTGAATGATTGACCGATAGCCATTCTCGTTTAAACGACAACAGCACAACGCTCATCCTTAGCAGACACATTGAATCCTCACACTATGACACTTCCTTTAAGCGGCCTACGGGTCATTGAACTTGGGCAACTCATCGCCGGTCCCTTCGCTTCAAAAATGCTAGGCGAATTTGGTGCAGATGTGATCAAGGTTGAACCCCCAGAAACCGGTGATCCCTTGCGCATCTGGCGCATGCTGCATGATGGCACTTCGGTTTGGTGGGCTGCACATGCGCGTAACAAACGCTCGATTACGCTGAATCTGCGCGAACCCGAAGGCCAAGACATCATTCGTCAATTGGCCAAAGATGCCGATATTGTGATTGAAAATTTTCGCCCCGGTGCCCTCGAAAAATGGGGCATCGGCTTCAAAGACTTGCATGCCATTAATCCTAAATTAATCATGCTGCGAGTGTCAGGCTATGGGCAGACCGGCCCCTATAAAGATCGCCCTGGGTTTGGTGTGATAGGCGAAGCGATGGGCGGTTTACGCTACCTCACAGGCGAACCCGGACGCCCTCCGGTGCGCACCGGCGTTTCGATTGGCGACACCTTATCGGGTTTGCATGGCGTGATCGGCGTCTTGATGGCCTTGCGCCACCGCGAGCAACAAGGCGGTGTCGGGCAAGAAGTTGATGTCGCGCTGTACGAATCTGTTTTTAATATGCTTGAAAGCGTGTTGCCTGAGTATTCTAAGTTTGGTGCAATCCGTCAACCTTCGGGCGCGAGCATGCCAGGCATTGCACCCACCAACGCTTATTTATGCAAAGACGGCAAATACGCATTGATTGCCGGTAATGGTGACAGCATCTATAAACGGTTAATGGAAATGATTGATCGTGCAGATTTAGCAAATGATCCAAAACTCGCTCGCAATGCCGGACGTGCCGAGCACGCTGATTTAATCGACGCTGCAATCTCGGTTTATACCGCGCAACATTCACTCGATGACGTCTTGACGGCCATGAACGCTGCCGGCGTGCCAGCCGGTAAAAGTTATGATGCCGCAGATATTGCAAACGATCCACACTACCAAGCGCGTGACATGATTTTGGATGCCACCTTGTCCGATGGCTCGGTGGTGAAGGTTCCGGGCATCGTACCTAAGCTTAGCAAAACACCGGGGCAAATCACACGGCCTGCACCTGAGCTCGGGCAGCATACGGCCGAAGTTCTAGAGTCGCTAGGGATCAGCGCCTCGCAACAAGCCGACTGGAAAGCACGAGGGGTGATTTAAAAGACGTGCACCTCAAACTCACCCAACCCGGCAACGTGCCCAATCATTTTGTCACCCTTGACCACCGCGCCCACACCTTCAGGCGTACCGCTAAAAATCAAATCGCCGGCTTTTAATTCAAACAAGCCTGACAAGTAGGCAATGCTCTCTGGGATGTTCCAAATCATTTGCGACAGGTCGCTTGTCTGCTTTTGAATACCGTTCACCGAGAGCGTGATACTGCCCTGCGATAAGGTGCCCGTGAGCGCGCGAGGATGAATCGGGCCAATCGGGCCAGAGGCATCAAAGCCTTTGCCGATTTCCCA
>CANKOW010000291.1 GCA_947484295.1 Alcaligenaceae bacterium
AGCGCGCCGGTGATGGCGTGTGCATCAACGTTTGAGGCAAAACGAATCGTGCGCCGGCCTGCAACGCCCGAAAGCGCCTCAACGGCGAGCCTTGGCCCCCAGTCACTGCCGCCGATACCAAGATGCACGACGTTACGGTACAGATTTTGCGCATTGACCTGATCGACGAAATTGGCCAGCCGCTGTTGTTCGAATTTCACTGCGTCTGCCACGCCCGCAGGCGGGTTTTCAGACCTTAGCGCGGTGTGCCAAGCGGCACGTTTTTCAGTCCAGTTAATGGCCTCGCCTTCAAAGAGCCCTTTACGCGCAGCCTCAAAGCCTTGTTGGTTGAGCAGCGCAGCTGAGGCTTGTTCAAAGGCGGCAGAGTAGCGCTGGGTACTCAGATCCACTTCAAGATCGACGGCAGGCAAAATGCGCAGGCTGTCAGCCGCCAAAGGGCTCGTGTGTACCGCTGAAGAAAAAGCAAGCCAAGCTGGGCTTCTAGACAACGTGCTCATAAGGTGGGTCGCAGCAAAAGAAATTAAAAGGGAAGCGTGACGTGCGGCGCAATCGCTAACAACTGCTTGCGAAAGTCGTCTTGAATACGCGCAAGGGCCTCTGGTGTGTCACCCTCAAAGCGCAATACGACGACGGGCGTGGTGTTTGAGGCGCGGGCCAATCCAAAGCCGTCGGGGTAGTCGGCGCGCAGCCCATCAATTTTGAGGACTTCAGTCGCGCCGTTAAACACACCTTCGGTTTGCAAACGTTTGATCAAGGCATGGGGCTCGCCCTCGGCCATTTCAAGCTTGAGTTCGGGGGTTGACACGCCCTGTGGAAGCGCCTCGAGCACCGCAGATGGATTCGCTGAGCGCGACAAAATCTCAAGCAGGCGGCAACCGGTGTAAAGGCCATCATCAAAACCAAACCAACGCTCTTTAAAGAACACGTGCCCGCTCATTTCGCCGGCTAAAGGCGCGCCGGTTTCGGCAAGTTTGGCTTTAATCAACGAATGACCTGTTTGCCACATCAACGGCACGCCGCCCGCTTCGCGAATGGCGACGGCAACGTGGCGACTGCATTTGACGTCATAAATAATGGTTTCGCCGGGGCAGCGGGTGAGCACATCGCGTGCATACAAAATCAGTTGGCGATCAGGCCAAATGATCTCGCCCGATTTAGTCACGACACCTAAGCGATCACCGTCGCCGTCAAAGGCCAAGCCGATTTCGCAATCGGTGGTTTGAACGCAACGAATCAGATCCTCAAGGTTGTGCGGATCGGCGGGATCGGGATGATGGTTTGGAAACGTCCCATCTACTTCGCAAAATAATTCAGTGACTTCGCAACCGAGGTCGCGAAACAGTTGCGGTGCCACCGCACCCGCCACACCGTTGCCGCAGTCAATCGCGATTTTCATGGGGCGGCTCAGTTTGACGTCGCCCAGCACGCGCGCCAAATAAGGCGTCAGAATGTCTACGCTGGTGGCTGTGCCAGACGCGCTTGCGTGCGCAGGGACGGCAGCGACTTCATCGCGCAGCGCCAAGATGGCCGCACCGTGTAGGGTGCCACCGCCCATCATCATCTTGAAGCCGTTGTAGTCTGGTGGATTATGGCTGCCAGTCACTGCAACGCCCGAACCCGTTTTTAAGGTGTAAGCGGCGAAATAGACTAAAGGAGTGGGCACCTCGCCGACGTCGATCGTATTGATGCCGCCGTCGCGCATCCCTTGCTGCAGGGCCGCCGCCAGAGAAGGGCTGCTGATCCGGCCGTCGCGACCCACTACCATGGTCGTGACACCCGCTGCCTTGGCACGCGCCGCTAAGCCGCGACCTAGCTCTTTTGCAAATTCTGGGTTTAACGCTGAGGGCACGATGCCCCGGATGTCGTAGGCTTTGAAAGACGAGGACGGAAACGGAAAAGTGACGGACACGAGAACGAACTCCAGTGACCCTTGCGGGCTTAAACGTTTGTTGATGCAGGCCGAGGCTTCATTCTTTACAATGCAGCCTTCGTGTGTGCATTATGGCCGATCCTGAGCGCTAACACTTGGTGAGGCCCAGACAATTTTTCGAGGGCAGCCCTGTTTTTTGGGTGAAATTGCCCAAAATATTAGGCCGTTGCGTTAAATGGCGGCATTGTGAGTTTCAGTGTGTCAATCCGTGAGGCAATAAATATTGCCTTGCGGCCCCTTTGTGAATGAAAGTCGCTTGCGTGCTCAGCGAACAACCTTGACCCCCTCGCCCCGTTAGGCGAGGTTTGACGGAGAGACAAATGAACCTCGTACCAGAACTCGAAAAATTATTAGGTGCCAATCAAGTGTTAACGGGTGAGGCGGCTGCGCCTTACTTAGTCGATTGGCGCGGGCGTTACAAGGGCCAAGCGCTGGCTGTGGTGCGGCCTGGGTCAACCGAAGAGGTGGCTGCGGTCGTGCGTTTGTGTGCCCAGCATCAGGTGCCCATCGTGCCCTCAGGGGGTAACACCGGCATGTGTGGGGGCGCAACCCCCGACGAAACAGGTCGTGCGTTGGTGCTGTGCTTGGCGCGTTTGAATCGGGTGCGTTCGGTTGATACTGATAATGACACGATGACCGTCGAGGCGGGCTGTATTTTGCAGGCAGTGCAAACCGCTGCGCGCGAGGCCGGCCGGTTGTTTCCGCTGAGTTTGGCCGCTGAAGGCAGTTGTACCATTGGGGGCAATTTGTCGACCAATGCGGGCGGCACCCAAGTGTTGCGCTACGGTAATACGCGCGAACTGGCACTAGGCATTGAGGTCGTCACTGCTGAAGGTGAAATTTGGCATGGATTGCGTGGTTTGCGCAAAGACAACACGGGCTACGACTTGCGGGACTTGTTTATCGGTAGCGAAGGAACGCTGGGCATCATCACCGCGGCCACGCTTAAACTGTATCCCTTGCCGGTGGCGCAATGCACCGCCATGCTGGCGCTGAATTCGCTCGAAGATGCCACCGCCGTATTGTCACGTGCACGCGCTGGCTTTGGGGCCTCGCTCACTGGGTTTGAGGTCATGATGGGGACGGTCTTGCAAGCGGTGGTCAAGCTGTTTCCACAGCAACGTCTGCCGTTTGAAGGGGCGTCAGCGCAGTCGCCCTGGTACGCGTTGCTTGAGTTGTCAGACAGTGAAAGCGCCGAGCACGCGCAAGGTCGTTTCGAGGCTGTGCTTGGGGCGGCCATTGAAGATGGTTTAGTGACGGATGCGGCGATTGCAGAATCGATCGCTCAAAGCCGGGCGATGTGGCATTTGCGTGAAAGCATCCCGTTGGCTGAGGCGGGTTTAGGCAAAAGCGTTAAGCACGATGTGTCTATCCCAATCTCGTTGATTAGTACGTTTGTGAAGACGACTAACGCTGCCTTGCAGGTGAAGTTTCCGGGGATTCAACATATTGTGTTTGGCCACTTGGGCGACGGTAATTTGCACTACAACGTGGCGCGTGCACCTGACCAAACTGAAGAGCAATTATTGGCGCAGCAGTACGAGGTGTATCAACTGGTGCACGATAGCGTGCATGCACATGGAGGCTCGATCAGTGCCGAGCATGGGGTGGGGCAGCTTAAGCGCGACGAACTAACGCGCTACAAGAGCCCGCTCGAGTTGACGCTGATGAAGCAAATTAAAAAAGCGCTTGATCCCCAGGGGATTATGAATCCTGGCAAGGTGTTGCAGGTTTAGACTTAGGTTTAGGCTTTAGCGCTTCAGGCGCCCGCATTTTGCCGGCGCCCAGTTCGGGTGGTTGGCTGCGACTGCCTTTAAAACGCAGGCAAGATTTTTCCGGTGGCTTGGCCAAAGCTCAGTCTGGGGTAACCAGGTTTGACGCACTCGGCTTGCAGCGTGATTTCGTCGCCGTCTTCTAAGAATTTACGCTCTTGTCCCCACGGTAATTTGACGGCTTTGG
>CANKOW010000292.1 GCA_947484295.1 Alcaligenaceae bacterium
CGGGGTATGCGCGTGGTGCACACCGAGGCCGCTTTGCTCAGCTCGGTCGCCATGACTAAAACCGAAGCCGGTGCGGCGTTTAACAACCCCGAGGTGTACCTCGAAAAGTTTCTTGAAAATCCGCGACACATCGAAATCCAAGTGTTGGCCGACGGCGGCCGTAACGCAGTCTGGTTGGGTGAGCGCGATTGTTCTATGCAGCGTCGCCACCAAAAAGTGATCGAAGAGGCGCCGGCTCCCGGCATCACGCGTAAATTGATCGAGCGGATTGGCGAGCGTTGCGCCGAGGCGTGCCGCAAAATTCAATATCGAGGTGCTGGCACGTTTGAATTTTTGTACGAAAACGATGAGTTTTATTTCATTGAGATGAATACGCGTATTCAAGTAGAGCACCCCGTCACTGAACTCATTACCGGCATCGATCTGGTGCAACAGCAGATACGGGTTGCCGCAGGCGAAAAATTCACCTTGCGCCAGCGTGACATCAGCTTTAAAGGCCATGCCCTTGAATGCCGTATTAACGCCGAAGACCCTTTTACCTTTGTGCCGAGCCCAGGGCGTGTCACAAACTGGCACACGCCGGGCGGACCGGGTGTGCGAATCGATTCGCATGTATTCAATGGTTACTTTGTACCGCCGTATTACGACTCAATGATTGCTAAAGTGATCACCTATGGCGATACCCGCGAGCAGGCCGTGGCGCGTATGGCGATCGCATTATCTGAGATGGTGGTCGAGGGGATTAAAACCAATATCCCTTTGCATCGCGAGCTGATGGCTGACAGTCGTTTTATGGCGGGCGGCACAAGTATTCATTACCTTGAACACAAGCTTGCCGCACGACCTGCTTCTCGCTAACGGAAACTCTCATGCGTGAATTGGTGTTGTTGTGTCCGGGTGCTTTAGCTGAACCCTTATCTGATGCTTTGCTTGAGTGTGGTGCTTTGTCGGTGTCCGTTGAAGATGCCGACTCAGACACCGACGATGAACAGCCTTTGTTTGGTGAGCCAGGTAGCGAGCCCAACACGCAGGCCTGGAGTCGTAATCGCGTCATTGTTTTGCTGGCTGATGGTACTGACCCCGAGCAGCTGCTTGCGGCCGCGCGGCTCGAGCTGGATAGCACCTCTGAGTTGCCGTGGCACTTACGTCAAGTGCCCGATGCCGATTGGGTGCGCCTGACACAAGCGCAGTTTGGGCCCATTACAGTTGGTGCTCGCATCCTGATTGTGCCGAGTTGGCATGCGGATCAAATGCCGGTGGTACCCGAGGCAAGCCGCATCGCGATTCAGCTTGACCCTGGTTTGGCCTTTGGTACGGGCAGCCATCCCACGACTCACCTTTGCTTAGAGTGGTTGGCCGACGAGTTGCCGTCGGGTGCCTCGGTGCTTGATTACGGCTGCGGCTCGGGTATTTTGGCGATTGCCGCCGTGATGCTCGGTGCCGGTCAGGTGATAGGTGTCGATATTGACGAGCAAGCCGTACAGGCCACGCACGACAATGCACAGGCTAACAAAGTCGTGGTGCAAGCCGTGCTGCCCGATGACCTGTCTGAGGGGCATTTCGATGTGGTCGTTGCCAATATTTTGTCGAATCCGCTTAAGGTGTTGGCGCCAATGCTCGCCGGTCGCGTACGTTCGAGTGGACAGTTGATTTTGTCAGGTGTGCTTGAGCGGCAGGCCCAAGAGGTGGCGGCAGCTTACGCGCCGTGGCTGCAGCTGTCGGTCTGGCAGGCGCGCGATGGTTGGGTTTGTTTGGCTGGGCGCAAAACCTGAGGCGGATCGTGCTTTAGTTTTAAAATATAGACACCTCGATTTCTAAGGTATTGCATGAGTCTAGTCACGCGTTGTCCAAAGTGCCAAAGCGACTTTATGGTGTCGCTTGAGCAGTTGCGCGTGCATCAGGGGCTGGTCAGGTGCGGTAGTTGTACGCATGTTTTTGATGGGCATGCCGCACTTGAAAGTCAGCTGCCCGTTTTAACGCAACGCGCTGAACATTTACGCGAAACCTTAGTCACCGCAGGTGAAAAGTTAGCACCCGCGGCGCAAACAACCGCGCAAGGTACTGAGCAAGCGTTCAGTTCACCCTTGTGGCCAGAACCGAGCCCTGAACAAAGAAGCGGCTTGAATCGGGTGCCCAATCGTTTATCTGTTCAGGCGCCCGCGCAAGCACCTAGCGCGCCGTCAGTGCTGCGGCGCCGAGCACAAACCGGTGCAGAGCTGGGCCCCGAACCAGAAGAGCCCTTTTCCGCTTTACAACCAGAGCGCGAACCGAGATTTGGGCGCGAACCGACGTTTGAACAGACGCCGGCTTACGGTCGTGAGCCGACATTTGATCGTGCATCGGGGATGGATACCGAACCCACGTTTGAGCGCGAGTCGGCACTTCGGGTGCAAGGTGAGTCGCGAATGCGCGGCACCCCCGATTTTTTAATCGATGAGACACCCCTTGATGGCTTGCGTCGCGGGCTTTGGATATTACTCGCTGTGTTGGCCGGTGCACTCTTATTGCTACAGTTGATGTATGTGTACCGCAATGAGTTAGTGACGCGTGTGCCTAGTTTGCTGCCGATGGCGCGCGCGGCCTGCGTTCAATTAAAATGCGAAGTCTCTTTTGTGCGGCACCTTGAACGTATTACGATCGACTCGACCGCGCTCGAACAGCTTGCGGGTGCGCAAGCTGAGGGGCAAGCAAGCAGCCTGATACTTAAATTCTCAATGCGTAATCGCCTAGAAAAAATCCAGCCTTGGCCACATCTTTCAGTTGAGCTAAAAGATGCGTCAGGTACGCCGGTTCTACGAAAGGTGCTTGCGCCTGAAGCGTATTTGCCAGCGTCAATGGTTGCCAGGCCGTTTGGCGCACAGCAAGAAGTGCATCTCAGTGTGCCGCTGGTGGTGAATGGTTTGCAGATTAGTGGTGTTCAACTCAATCGATTTTTTCCCTAAGAGAATAGTATGACTCAGCCTGTATTAATTTGTGGTTCGGTGGCCTTTGACACGATTGCTGTGTTTGATGGTCGTTTTAAAGATCACATTTTGCCTGATCGTATTCATGCCCTGAGCGTGTCATTTTTGGTACCTAGAATGCGCCGTGAATTTGGTGGCTGCGCGGGCAACATCGCCTATAACTTGAAGTTGCTGGGTGGCCATCCCGTGCCCGTTGCAACGGTAGGCGAAGACGCAACCGACTACCTGCAGCGCTTTGAGCAGTTTGGTATCAATACCACCATGATTAAGAGTTTGCCTGAGACCTTGACGGCGCAATGCTTCATCACGACTGATCTCGATGACAATCAAATCACCGCATTCCATCCAGGCGCGATGGATCGCTCTGCCGAAAATGATTTAACCGGACACCAAGCTGCGTGGGCGATTGTTGCGCCCGACTCTAAGGCGGGCATGATGGCGCATGCTAAGCGCTTGTATGCTCAGGGGACGCCCTTTATTTTTGACTTGGGCCAGGCGATGCCGTTGTATGACGGTAAAGACATTCTAGAAATGATTGCGCTCGCGCAGGCACTCACCGTCAATGATTATGAAGCGAGTGTTGTTGAGCAACGTACCGGCAAAACCGTTGCGCAATTAGCACAGGGTTTGCAGGCGGTGGTCGTGACCCGAGGTGCTGGTGGCGCCACGCTTTACACCGAGGGGCAAGAGCATCATATTGCGCCGGTGATTCCTGATGTCGTACTTGATCCAACAGGTTGTGGTGATGCGCATCGCGGCGGCTTACTTTATGCGTTGACGCTTGGTTGGACTTGGATCGAGGCCTGTAAGCTAGGCAACCTGATGGGTTCAATTAAAATTGCTTCACGCGGGCCGCAAAACCATGCACCCTCGCGAGCAGAAATCGACGCGCTGTTGCACGCTCACTACGGAAGCCATTTGCCC
>CANKOW010000293.1 GCA_947484295.1 Alcaligenaceae bacterium
AATGATCATCGGTACTGCCGGCCACATCGATCACGGCAAAACCTCACTGGTCAAGGCTCTGACGGGTGTGGATGCCGATCGACTGCCTGAAGAAAAAGCGCGTGGCATGACGATTGATCTGGGCTTTGCCTACGCGCCAAATGAGACCGATGAGATCATTGGTTTTGTCGATGTGCCGGGCCATGAAAAATTTGTGCATACGATGGCGGCCGGTGCGGTAGGGATGGATCATGGCTTGCTGGTGGTGGCGGCCGATGATGGCATCATGCCGCAGACGCGCGAGCATTTAAGAATTTTAGATTTGTTGGGTGTCGCTGGGCTGACGGTGGCGATCACCAAGGCGGACATGGTCGATGACGCGCGCGCGCAGCAGGTGCGCGACGAGGTCGCGAGTTATGTCGCACAGACACGGTTTGGCCAAGTCGACAGCCATGTTGTGTCGGTGCGTCAGGGCCAAGGTCTGCCCGCTCTTAAACAGGCCTTGTTCGCGCTGGCGGTTGAACAACCGCTCGAACGTGCCAATTATTTTCGTTTGGCGATTGATCGCGTGTTTGTGGTCAAAGGCCTCGGGGTGGCGGTGACGGGGGCTGTGATTGCCGGTCAGGTTCGGGTTGGCGATCCCTTGACGTTGGCGCACGCCGCACTCGAGGTTCGGGTCAGATCGATTCACGCGCAAAATCAAAACGCTGAAGTCGCCTCTGTGGGGCAACGTTGTGGCCTGGTACTTACGGGTGTTGAACTTGCTCAGGTTCAGCGCGGTGATTGGTTGTTGGCGCCGCAGTTTAATCGCCAGACCTCGCGCCTCGATTGCTTGTTAAGCTTACCAAACGACGGCGAGCGTTCGCTCAAAGACGGTGAGCGAGTGCTGTTGCATCATGGCTGTGAGCACGTGGCGGCGCGCTTGATTCTATTAGAGACCAACGCGTTATTGCCAGGCCAGACTGGATTTGCTCAATGTGTGCTTGATCGTACATTGCCTTTCTGTTGGCAGGATCGGTTAGTACTGCGCGACGGTAGTGCCCGCATCACACTTGCTGGTGCGCAGGTATTAGATATCGCGCCGCCCGTGCGTGCACGTAAAACGCCTGAACGTCTCGAAACCTTACGTGCGCTTTGTCAGTCGTCTGCTGCGGCGGTGCTTGACACGTTGTTACGCACCTCGCTCGTGCCGATCGCTCTCGAACACTGGGCGCTTGCCATGAATCGTGATCCCCGCCAGCTCGTAGAAAGTTTAGCTGAGCCCATCGCAGTGTCGCTAAAAGTCGCTCAGGTTGAACTCGTGCTTGGTACAAGTGCCCATACAACCTTGACAGAGCGTTTGCGTAGCAGTCTATTGGCCTTTCATGCTGCAGAGCCTGATGAGCCAGGCGTGGCGCTTGAGCGGCTGCGGCGTATGGCCTTGCCGTTTCTAGACGCTTCGGTATTTAAAGCCTGGGCGCAATACCAAGTTGATACGGGTGCCATCACTCTGAGCGGTAGCTTTGCGCACATGCCCGAGCATCGAGTGACCTTGAGCGCTGCAGAGCAAATACTCTGGGAAAAAATCTTGCCTAAGATGTTAGAACCTGGCTTTGATCCGCCTTGGGTACGCGACTTGGCGTTGAGTGTGGCTGCTCACGAAGACAGTTTGCGCACCTTACTCAAAAAACAAGCCCGCACTTCGCTCGTGGTGCAATTGGTCAAGGATTTGTTTTACCCTCACGCAACCATGGTGGCGTTAGCCGACGTTTTGCGTGGGTTGCTACACAATCACGGTGCCGTGAGTGTTGTGCAGTTTCGCGATGCCACGGCGTTGGGGCGCAAGCGCGCGATTCAAGTGCTTGAGGCGTTTGATCGCATTGGCTTAACCCGCCGCGTGGTCGCAAACGCACGCCAAAGTCGCAGTGTTGAGAAAGACCACCGGATTATGCGTAACGCAGGGCTATTTGTAGAAGTCGGTGCAGACTAACGCCAGCAGCACGCTTGTGATTGCAGGCTGATGCCAGCTGTACGCGCCTGATTTGAGTACCGCAGTTTTACGAGCAAATCTGATAAAGTGCAATACATAGGAAGAGTCACGCTCTCGGGTGGGACGTCCGGACTTCAAATCCGGGAGGGGCTGTCGTACAGTCCTTGGTGGGTTCGACTCCCATACTCTTTCGCCAAATTTTGAAAGGGCGCCAAACGCGTGGCTGATATTCGTGGGTGTGAGTTTCCGGATGACCTGATGTACGACGACGAGCTCAATGTTTGGTTTCGTGAGTCGGGGGGTGGGCAAGTTGAGGCCGGTTTAACGGCCTTTGGGTTGGCGTTGGTCGGTGATTTGTACATGTTCAATCCCCGACCGCTTGGGCGCGAGATCGAGGCGAACAAAGCCTTCGCGTTGGTTGAGGTTGCCAAAACAGTCTTATCGGTGCGCACGCCCTTTGCTTGCGTCATTGCCGAGATCAACACACCGCTTGAGACCACTCCGTTTAAAGTGAATCGAAGCCCCTACATGAACTGGCTAGTGCGGCTTGAACCCGACGATTTAACGCAGGCGCGTAGCGTATTGCTCAGTGGTACAAAGGTCGCAGTGCGTGCTCACGAGTTGATGGACTTGCACGGGATGACTTCGTTGGAAGAATTTCAACGGCCGCTAGGTTGATCGTGAACAGACTGATGCGGTGGGTACATCCTGTTGGGGCGTCGTGGCCATGGTGATGCAATCTCTTCGCACATCGAAGGCATCATGACTTCGCTCGTGCTGCAGCTGTGGCAAACCAGTACCGCTGCACCTCAGTTGGCTGCCACACCTTTTATGCTGGCCGCCTCGGCGGCGGCGATGGATTGGTCTGTTGAGATTCATGCCTTGGGTGCCAGTGTTGAATTATTTGTTCGCGACAACGCGGCTAGGCATCACGCAGTGGCTCCGCTCAATCGCCCACTTTCAGCCTACATCGAAGACGCCACGCGTTCGGGTGTCAGGGTTCATCTGTGCAGCACGGCAATGCGCGATCGAGGTTTAGAGCCAGAAGCGATGATCGAGGGCTGCCAAAGCGTACTTGGCATGGTCTCGATGCTAGAGCGGCTGGCTCAGGCCGATACGACGGTGCTGACATACTGAGGCCAGCACGCGAAGCAGGAAAACGAGTTGATCAAAGAATTGCTCAAGCTTAATGCTTAGACGTTGCCTCTAGGGCAATGTTCCAAAACGCTGGTAAAAACGCCTCGGCGACAAGCAATGGCTGGTTTGCGCGCAGAAAGACTGAACGCCGGGCACAGACCCGCGTGGGCGGGGTCGGGGCGGTCTGTTTGAGTGGTTGCGGCGGCATCGCGAACATGAGGGGTGATAGGGGCTGCAACGGTCTGGTGAAATTTTGTGGCGCCAGTCGATATAAAGGCATACCCAGCCTGACCGTCGTAAACTCGAACTCAGAGCGTGCGATTGCTCGGTCGTGATACAAAATATCGGCTAACGGGCGATTGCGCAGTTGCCTGACCGCTTGCCAGTGACCGTTCGAGGCCTTAAGCGGGGTCACGCTGCGGGCCACCACACAATCCACCCCTAAGACCGACATGCAGACTTCACGCTGCCAAAGCGCCTGCCCGATGGGTAGTGTGAGCCGTGCCGCCTCGTCTTGACCGGCCCGGCAAACGTTTTCTGACAGCACGCGCAACGTCAATACGCCGAGCGCACGCAGCCCCTGGGTGAGCGCCCCGGGGCGCGTTAGCCAATAACGCTGAAGTTGCGAAACACTGGGAGCAGGGTCAGTTATCCAGTCGTTGAGTCTGCTTATTTTCTGCATAGTTGTATTATCGCAAGTTATGGAAAAAGTACGTATTTCAAAACTCATGGCCGAACAAGGTCTGTGCTCACGCCGCGAAGCCGACAGCTACATCGA
>CANKOW010000294.1 GCA_947484295.1 Alcaligenaceae bacterium
GTCAACGCGCACCAGCCTGCTAAAGGCGAGCCTTGATCGTGGCCAAACACCCCTGCCACTGATCGATAACCCAGCGCCGAAACGAGCGCCAACATGTCGTTAATCTTGTTTAATGACCCAAAAGCACGCATATCGTCAGAATGCTTAATATCTGTGCCACCGCTGCGGCCATAGCCCCTCACATCAGGCGCGATCACGTGATATCCGGCAGCGGCGAGCGGCGCCATCACCTTGCGCCAGCTATACGCCAACTCTGGGAAACCATGCAATAGCAATACCAATTGACGCCCTGGCGTCTCAAAACCGGCTTCAAGCGCATGAAAGGTGATCCCATTCACATCGTGGACGAATTTAGAGCGAACACCAGCCGGTAAGACAGAGGGATTGAGCGGAGTCATCATTTTTTATATTATCTAGAGGAATAAAAAACATTAGGGTAAGATTAAACTAAAAATACAACGAGGCGAACCTAAAAATCGCCCATCACACGAGACGACACTCATGAACGATACGACCGTACCAACGCTAGCCCTTAATTCGGCTGAAGACTTGCACACCGCAGCGGCGCAATGGCTTAAAAGCTTTGAGTCCCGACTACAACTAGGTGACATTAGTCGCTTAGCTGCCTTGTTCGCGTCCGAATGTCATTACCGCGATATCTTGGCGTTTTCATGGACACTGCGACCCGCGGCAGGCGCTCAGTCAATCGCTGATTTTCTCGTCAGCGCTCAAACCAAGATGCAAGCTAAAAACTTTGTCTTAGCCAGTGAACGCACTGCACCTCGTAAAGTGCGTCGCTTAGGCATCGAAGTGATCGAAGCGATTTTCAAATTTGAAACGACCGTCGGACGTGGTCATGGTGTCGTGCGCTTGTTGACAAGCAATCCCGATCAAGCGTGGGTGCTGCTCACCACCCTTGATGAATTGAAAGGTCACGAAGAACAGATTGGCGCCAACCGCCCAAGCGGTGATGCCTATTCGCGAAACTTTGGTGGCACCAACTGGCTAGATCAGCGCACAATAGAACGTGCCTTTGAAGATCGCGACCCTGTGGTGCTTGTAGTAGGCGGCGGTCAAAATGGCCTGTCGGTTGCAGCGCGCCTCAAGCAACTAAAGATCGACACGCTCGTGGTCGACAAATATCCAAGAATTGGCGATAACTGGAGGGTCCGTTATCACTCTTTGGCCTTGCATAATCAAGTCCACGTCAATGACTTGCCCTACATGCCTTTCCCGCCGAATTATCCCAAATATGTTCCTAAAGACATGCTGGGCAACTGGCTTGAAATGTACGCTGAGGCCATGGAATTAAATTGCTGGGCGGGTACTGAACTTACCAAGGGCAGCTTTGATTCGAGCACCAAACGCTGGACGGTGACGCTCAAACGTGCAGACGGCAGTGAGAGGGTAATGCATCCGCGCCATGTCATTTTTTCGAACGGAACAAGTGGTATCGCACGCGTCCCAGACTTGCCTGGCCTGAAGGATTTTGCGGGTGACAAGTTTCACTCACATGGCTTTAAAAGTGGTGTCGCCTGGCGCGGTAAAAAAGCCTTGGTACTGGGCACCGGTAACAGCGGCCACGACATTGCACAAGACCTATACAGCAATGGGGTTGACACCAGCATCATTCAACGAGGCTCAACAACAGTTGTGAGTATCGACCCAAGTGCGAAACTCAATTACGCGCTCTATGAAGAAGGGCCATCTGTAGCCGATTGCGATCTGATCGCCACCGCTACGACTTACCCTTTACTGATTCGTGCGTATCAAGCCTCAGCCAAACGCATGCTTGAACTAGATAAAGACTTAATCACCGCACTCAAGGCGCGTGGCTTTAAATATGACATGGGCGAAGATGAAAGTGGTCATCAGATGAAATATCGCCGGCGCGGCGGTGGCTATTATCTCAACGCTGGTTGCTCTGACCTCATCATCGATCACAAGATCGGTTTACTGCAGTACGACGATATCGAAAAGTTTGTGCCAGAAGGCGCACTCATGAAAGACGGCACAATTCAAAAGGCAGACCTTTTGGTATTGGCAACGGGCTACTACTCACAACAAGAGGTGGTACGCCGCCTGATGGGTGACGAAGTTGCCGATCGTGTCGGACAAGTTTGGGGAATCGGGGCCAATGGCGAACTCGCAAACATGTGGACGCGCACACCGCAAGAGGGCTTATGGTTTATGGGCGGGGCTTTAGCGCAGGCTCGAATCTATTCGAAATATGTCGCACTACAAATTAAGGCGATAGAACTCGGCATGATTTAATGACGGAGATAAACAATGATTAAGATCGACGCTCAAGTTCACGCTTACGAACGTAACCATCCGGGGCGTCCTTGGGCGGCTACGCTTCATGGCCCCGCTGCCGTGACCGGCGACGACATGGTTGCAGCAATGGATGCCGTAGGTGTCGATGCCGCGATTTTGGTGTCTGTTTTTACCATGTACCAATTCGATCCAAGCTACGCGTTAGAGATCTTCGCGAAGTACCCCAAACGCTTTCGCGTAATCAAGCCTGTTGACCCGTCTGATCCGGCAGTGGTCGACACAATCGACGCCTGGGCCGCCACCAAAGGCACCGTTGCCATTCGTATTATGCTGAACCGAGGCGTCTCAGAAGATGCAGCAGATCCTGGTATTAATCGCGTGTTGGCCGCTGCGGCTCGTCACTCACTACCTGTGAATCTGCTGTGCTGGGGGCGCCTTGAGCAAGCCAAAGCGCTTGCGGCGCGCAACCCTAACACGCGCTTGGTGATTGATCATTTGGGTCTACAACAACCGTTTGAGCCCCCTACTCCACCGAATCCGTTTAGCGAACTCCCATCCGTGTTGGCGCTTGCCAAGCATGAAAATGTGGTGATCAAAATTAGCGGTGCCTGTACGCTGTCTGAACAAAAATTTCCGTACAACGATATTTGGGCCCCACTGGCACGCATCTTTGACGCCTATGGTTTTGAGCGCTGCATGTGGGGAACCGACTGGACGCGTGCCGTCGAATTGTTGACTTACAAGCAAGGGGTTGAGGCGTTTACCCTGACCGACAAGCTCAACGATGCAGAGCGCACCCAGCTAATGGGTGGCTCATTACAAAAAATTTATAACTGGAATTTTGCGACTTAATCAGTTATTCGGCTTTGATGCCCTGCTGTTTGATCAGTGCAGACCAACGCTCGATTTCAGATTCAAGCAATTGGGCAGCTTGGGCAGGCGTGTTAGCGACGGGCACGAAAGCCATCTCTTTTAACCGCTTAAGAGAATCAGGCGTCAGCAGCCCAGCGTTGATTTCGCGGTTCAGTTTATTGACCACGTCCTGAGGGGTTCCCTTCGGAGCGGCAAACCCAACCCAGTAATTCATCTCAAGGCCGGGAAAGCCTTCTTCGGCTGCCGTGGGGACATCCGGCAACACGTCTGAACGTTTATCCGACATCATCATCAAGGCGCGCAATTTACCCCCCTGGACCAACGGCAAGGCTGTTGAGACGGCGCTCACCAAAACCTGCACCTGTCCGGCCATCAAATCTGCAAGTACAGCACCGGCACCGCGGTACGGAACGTGCGTCATCGAAATCCCCAGCTTGGCCTTCAATAACTCGCTGCCTAAATGCGTGTTGGTACCCGTGCCACCCGAACCAAAATTCAATTTCCCAGGTTCAGCTTTGGCCAACGCAATCAACTCTTTGATATTTTTTGCAGGAACACCAGGATTAATCACCAGAGCGTGCCCGACCGAGACGGCTGTGTTGATCGGCACGAATGCCGTTTTAGGGTCATATGGCAAATTAGGCGTCAACCCAGCCGAAATGGAATAAGACATCTCCATCGCCAGCAAGGTATTGCCATCCGGTGCCGCA
>CANKOW010000295.1 GCA_947484295.1 Alcaligenaceae bacterium
GTCGTGCCATCTTTGACTGCAGTCACCTGCGCGGTGGTGTCTAGCGGATTACCAATCGGTGCAAAGGGCAATAATTCAACTATTTTTTGTACGGCGGCGGGTGGCAGTTCTGGGAGCGTAATTGAATGGTTTTCGGCTGCATCGGCCATCAAAATACCGATACCGCCCGACACAGTCACAATACCCGCTTGATCATTCTGCGATACTGGCAATTTCGAACAAAAGTAGGCGACATCAAGCATCTCTTCGATCGTCTGTGTGCGCCAAGCCCCGCATTCTGCAAAGATCGCGTCGTAGATCGCATCGTTCCCCGCTAACGAGCCTGTATGCGTGGCGGCAGCAGCGATGCCCACCGACGACGTACCGACTTTCATGATGATCACAGGCTTATTGTTGTGCGCAGCTTTCAATAGTGCGGCGCGCAGGCGATTGCCATCTTGGCAGCCTTCAATCGCGGCACAGATCACCTTAGTGCCCGGGTCTTGCGCAAAATAATCGATACACTCAGCGACATCAATATGGGCTTCATTTCCCGTTGCGACGATACGGCTCAGCCCCATGTTGCGTTGAATCGCAATCGAGTAGGCGCACGAACCAAAGGCTCCACTTTGGGTGGCGATCGATATCGTGCCGGGCGAGGGAGTAAGCGCTTCAAGCGCCGTTGAAAAGGTCGCAAAGAAGCGATTCACGACACCAACGACGCCTAAGCAATTTGGGCCGAGTAGTTTCATGCCATAACGCTTGGCAGTGGCGACCAACTGTTTTTGTGCGAGCACACCCTCAGGCCCGACCTCAGCAAAGCCTGAGCTAAACACTTGAACAACCTTCACACCTTTTTCGCCGCATTCTTCCAGAGCCGCTTGGCAAGCCGCTGCGGGCAAGATGATGATGGCTTGATCGACGGGGCCCGGGATATCCTTAATCGAAGCAAACGCCGGGTAGCCTTGGATCTCGGCATTACGGCTGTTGACAGGGTAGACCTTGCCTTGAAAGCCGCCATCGCGCAAAAAGCGAATGGGCCTGCCGCCTAATTTATTAGGATCAGACGAGGCGCCTAAGATTGCGACCGTTTGAGGCTCAAACAGTCCGTGTAGTGGGTGGTTGTCAGCGGTCGTTGTCATAGGGTGTTGAGGTGTATTGGAGTTGGTACGATATCGTAGCGGGGTTGTCGAATTAATCGTGACGAAACAAATGGCGCCTATTCAACCGTGATGCTGGCGCCTCCGGATTCGGTCAGTTGTTTTAATCGTTCGCTTTCATTTTTCAAAAATAATTTAAATTGCTCTTGAGTTTTGTTTTCAATGACCAAGCCTGTTTTTGCGATGATGGCGTTCACCTCGGGATCGGCAATCGAAGCCTCTATCTCTTTAAAGATTGTGTCTTGTAGGGGCTGTGGCATTGCGCTAGGTACAAAAAAACCAAACCAACCTCCAAAGACCATATCGACGCCAAGTTCTCGAAAGGTCGGTGTATCGGGTGCGCTGGGGTGTCTTTGAGCCGAGGCAATCGCGATCGCACGCAGCTTGCCAGTGCTGACATTACCCAGAGCAGACGTGCCGTCAAAAATCCCATGTACTTGACCACCCAGCAAATCGTTCATGGCCGGAGATGTTCCTTTGTAGGGAACGTGAGTAATTTGGATGCCACTGGCTTTGGCAAACAGTTCGGCTGCGACATGCGGGCTCGAACCGTTGCCTGACGAGGCTAGTATTAACGCGCCAGGTTTCTCACGCGCCATTTTTAATACATCGGCCAGATTTTTATAGGGCAATTTGGCATTGATAACCAACATGTTGGTGGATGTGCCAATCAACAAAAGTGGCGTAAGCGAGGCTGGATCGTAGGGCAGACTTTTGCGCAGAATAGGATTCGAAGTAAATCCATAACTGGTAAGTAAAAGTGTGTAGCCATCAGCCGCTGCACGACTCACGTGCTGAGTACCAATAATGGTGCCACCACCTGCGCGATTCTCAATAATGACAGTTTGCTCCCACTTGCGCGAGAGTTTCATGGCGATAGCTCGGCCGAACACATCGGTGACGCCGCCTGCGGTGTAAGGCACGACGATGGTCACTGGCTTATCGGGGTACGTCGCACCCTGCACCGAGGTTGAGGCGATTAAACCGCCTAAGAGCCCAACGATCAACTTGCGAGACAGTATTCTCATGGGCTTTGTCAGGTTTTGGTTGTTCTTGGCGCTGCGCTGAGGTGCTGGTTTCAGTTCGCAGTCGCGCGCGACTGATCGATTATTTTTTTCCATTTGGCAGACTCAGACCTAATCAGAGCATCCATTGCTTCAGGAGTGCTGCCTTTCTCGGTTGCGCCGTTTTGCGCAAACTGTTCACGTACCGTCGGCATTTTCAACACGATATTAATTTCGCGATTCAGCCGCTCGATGATGGGGCGAGGCGTACCTGCAGGGGCGGTGATGTAGTTGACCGGGAATGCGGCAAAGCCAGGTAATGTGTCTGCGATGGGCGGCAGCTGTGGCAAGATAGGGTTGCGCTCAAGCGTTGAGATTGCAAGCGCCTTGACGTTATTCGCTTTGATTTGCGGCAGATAAACTGACACGGTATCAATGGTCATTTGGATCGATCCGCCTAACACTTCGGTAATCGCAGCCCCTGAGCCTTTATACGGCACATGCACGATATCGATACCCGCCATCGACTTAAACAGTTCACCGGCGAGGTGGCTTGACGAACCAATGCCAGAACTTGCAAAGTTAATCGTGCCGGGTTTAGCCTTGGCCAGTGCGATTAATTCTGCAACCGAATTCACAGGCAAGTTTTTATTCACCACCAAGACGTTACTGCCCTCAATCACTTGCGAGATTGAAGCAAAGCTCTTAAGTGCGTCATAGGGCATCTTTTCCATCAGGTGGGGGTTAGTCATCTGTTGGCCAGGCGTTGCATAAAGCAAGGTGTAGCCATCGGGTGCCGCATTGGCAACGATATTGGCACCGAGAGTGCCGCCTGCACCAGGTTTGTAATCAATGATGATCGGTTGGCCGAGCCGCTGCCCAAGGGGTTCGGCAATGATTCGAGCATTGTTATCGGCCCCGCCACCTGCCGCAAACGGCAAAATTAAACGGATAGGCTTAGTGGGGTAGGGCGGTTGCTGTGCCAGCGCCGCGCCAGAAAAGGCCAGCCATGCAGGCAAGGCCAAACCAACCGGCAGGGCCAGCATTGCCGCGGCAAGGTACCGACGAAGCTGCCGCGCAACCGAATAGAAACCGAATGGGCTCATGAAGTCTGCCTCCGTTTATACCAAGCTCTGACGATAAGTTAATCACTTGGTCTTTTTGTATTTGGAGTAATGATAACGTCAAAGTCCGTTCGCGCAAGTTTAACTTCAGAGGATATTTTTGCAAAAAAAACCAAAGGTTGAATGGGTGTCCAACTTTTGGGGTGCAGTTCACGATCTGGCTAAAAGTTTTGGTGCCAATGAGGGGAATCGAACTCCTGACCTTCTCATTACGAATGAGCTGCTCTACCAACTGAGCTACATCGGCTTAGTCAAAAATTATATCAGAGCTTGCTGCGGCTTAAGGGGGGCGCGAACTACACAGCTCTCTGCTTGACTGCTGCCGAATCGAGCAACTGAGCTTCGAGCGCTTGAAGGGGTAAGGGCTTATAAAACGCATAGCCTTGAAACGAACGGCAACCAGCTTCTACCAGCATATCTAGTTGTTCTTTAGTTTCTACGCCCTCAGTGATGACGGTCAGGCCAAGTGCCTGGCCTAAACTGATCGTGGCCCGAACGATGCTCGCGCTTGTGGGGCTGGTCGTGATGTCTGCAATAAACGACTGATCAATTTTGAGTTCATCAAA
>CANKOW010000296.1 GCA_947484295.1 Alcaligenaceae bacterium
CTACCCCTCCTTGAAACGGTGGCTGCTAACTGTTTTGCTTGCGTTACCGCTGCATTGCAGTTTGGCCGCCGACTTGGTCGAACCCTCAGTCTTGAAGGGATTGGCCGGCGAGAGCAACACCGAGCGGGTCGAGTCGATTACAGCGTTGGGGCAACTCACCACTCCTGGCGCAGCCGCAGTATTGGCTGCGTTGGGGGCGGGCAACGTTCTGATTACCTCTGACAATAAAGTTTTATTGTCAGTTGAAGGCGGCAATGCAATCGACCCAACAACCGGTGAAACAGTTGTGGCGCCTGCTGATGCCCAGGCACTGATCCTAAATAATCGTTTGCGCAGCGCCTTGCAATCTGCGTTGGTAAGCGTTGAATTATTTTCTCCGCAACGCACCGTGCGCTTAGCTGCCGCACAACGTCTGCAAAAAGAAGCCGATCCTGCACGCGCGCCTTTACTTAAACGTGCGCTTGAAAAAGAGCAAGACGCTGCCATTAAAAGTGCCTTAAATATCGCCTTAGCGAGCGGCTCGATTAAAAGCAGTGATGCCGCTACACGCCGCCGCGCTGTAGCGCTGCTGGGCGACAGCAAAAATCCGAGTTTAAAGCCCCTCTTGACCGCGATGGTCACACCCGACACCAAGGGTAACTTCGCCGAGCCTGACGCAGACGTACGTGCGGCAGCAAAGACCGCCATCGCTCAAATCGAATGGCATCAAACCGTTGTCAGTTGGGTCGGCAATATTTTCTTCGGGATCAGCCTTGGCAGCGTACTGTTGCTCGCGGCGCTTGGCCTGGCGATCACCTTTGGTTTGATGGGTGTCATCAACATGGCGCACGGCGAGCTTTTAATGATCGGCGCTTACGCCACGTACCTTGTGCAGGGCCTGTTTAAACAATGGCTACCCGCCTACATCGACTGGTATGTAGTCGCCGCTTTGCCCGTTGCCTTTGTCGTCACCGCACTTGTTGGGATGGCGCTTGAGCGCACCGTCATCCGCTGGCTCTATGGTCGCCCGCTTGAAACCTTGTTGGCGACCTGGGGCATCAGCTTGATCCTGATGCAGTCTGTACGCAGCTTGTTTGGCGCACAAAACGTCGAAGTCGCCAACCCCAGCTGGATGAGTGGTGGCGTGACGATTCTGGGTAGTCTGTCACTCAGCTACAACCGCATCGTGATTGTTGGCTTTGCGCTCTGTGTGGTGGTCGTGGTGTGGCTAGTCTTGAACCACACGCGGCTGGGGCTCTTCGTGCGCGCGATCACGCAAAACCGCCGGATGGCAGACTGTGTGGGGGTGCCCACCGGCCGTATCGACATGCTGGCCTTTGGGCTGGGTTCTGGGATTGCAGGCCTAGCGGGCGTAGCGTTGTCGCAGCTCAGTAACGTTGGACCCGACTTGGGCCGTGGCTATATTGTCGATTCATTTATGGTGGTGGTGTTGGGCGGCGTTGGGCAACTGGCGGGTACGGTCGTCGCCGCGATGGGGCTTGGTGCTCTGAATAAAATCATCGAACCCTTTTGGGGCGCCGTGATAGCCAAAATTGCGATTTTGTTATTTATCGTACTCTTTGTACAAAAGCGCCCACAGGGTCTGTTCGCACCTAAAGGGAGAAGCGCAGAATGAGTGCAGCCACCATGGCGCCAGCCGCCACTATGTCCTTATCCTCTGCGCCCACCGCGCTGTATTCGCCTAAGGCCTGGACCGCGATCGCACTCGTCGTCGTCGTGTTTGCTTGCCTACCCGCATTTAATTTGCTGTTTCCGGCGGGACACTCGCTACACGTATCTTCGTTTGCCATCGGTCTGATCGGCAAATTTATTTGCTACGCAATGGCCGCCCTCGCGCTTGATCTCGTGTGGGGGTACACCGGCATTTTGTCTTTAGGGCATGGCTTATTTTTTGCACTGGGCGGCTATGCCCACGGCATGTACTTAATGCGGGCGGGTAAAGCGTCTGCCGATATCGTGCCCGACTTTATGACCTTTTTGAGTTGGAAAACCTACCCGTGGTTTTGGTCGTTTACCGAACACTTTTGGTATGCCATGTTTTTGATGCTGGCCATACCGGGCTTGCTAGCCTTTTTATTTGGCTATTTCGCGTTTCGTTCGCGTATCAAAGGCGTGTATTTTTCAATCATCACGCAGGCCCTCACCTTTGCAGCAATGCTGTTATTTTTTAGAAATGAAACTGGCTTTGGTGGCAACAACGGCTTTACTGACTTTAAAAAGATTCTGGGTTTTGACATCACGTCTGCCAGCACCCGGGCAGTGCTGTACTGGGTCAGTTTGGCAGCACTGCTCGGCGCCTTGGTATTAGGCCGCGCCATCACACAATCCAAACTCGGTCGGATACTGACCGCCATTCGTGATTCTGAAAGTCGTCTGCGGTTTTTAGGCTACGAACCTCTCGGCTTCAAATTGTTTATCTGGACACTGTCTGCCATGCTGTGTGCCGTGGCGGGTGCCCTGTATGTGCCACAAGTTGGCATTATTAATCCCGGCGAGATGTCGACCGAAAACTCAATCGAAATGGTGATCTGGGTCGCTACCGGTGGGCGCGGCACGCTGATTGGCCCAATCATCGGCGCGGGCGCCATCAACGGTTTGAAAACCTGGTTTACCAGTGTGTTTCCTGAATTTTGGTTGTATGCGCTGGGCTTGATTTTTGTGCTGGTCACCATCTTTTTACCGCAAGGCATTGTGGGCCTGGTGCGCAAACTCAGCCAACGCAGCAAAGGACAGACGGCATGAATACGCAAGCCATCGCCTCGCACGATTCTGTAGAAGCCAGCACCCAAAGTAACGGGGCGAGCGGTAAGGCCCCATACGGTCGCCTGAAAACCCCCGGGGTCGACACCACCCATGGCGCGATCTTGTACCTTGAGTCGATCAGCGTCGTCTTTGACGGCTTTCGCGCACTCAATGATTTGTCGATCGACATCGGTGTGGGCGAATTACGCTGCGTGATTGGCCCGAACGGTGCCGGTAAAACCACCATGATGGATGTCATCACTGGCAAAACAAAGCCCACCTCGGGCACGGCCTTTTTCGGACAAAATATCGACCTCACCAAAATGCATGAGGCGCAAATTGCTGACGTTGGTATTGGCCGAAAATTTCAACGCCCCACTGTTTTTGAAAATCACACCGTTTTTGAAAACCTAGAACTCGCCATGAAAACCAACAAGGGCGTGAAATCAACCTTGTTTGCACGCTTAAACAGCACGCAGCGCGACCAAATCGCGGCAACCCTTGATCTGTTACGTTTAATGGGCGAACACAAGCGCCCGGCGGGCCTACTGTCGCACGGCCAAAAGCAATGGCTTGAAATTGGGATGCTGTTGATGCAAGAGCCCTTGCTGCTTTTGCTGGATGAGCCTGTGGCCGGCATGACCGACGCCGAGACCGAACGGACCGGTGAATTACTCAACGACCTGCGGGGCAAGCACTCACTGATGGTGGTTGAGCACGACATGGCTTTTGTCAACCAGATCTCGCAAGGCGGCAAAGTCACGGTGCTATGCGAAGGTTCGGTTTTGGCCGAGGGCACCATGCAACAAGTGCAAGCCGATCAACGCGTGATTGAAGTGTATTTAGGTCGCTAAGCCATGGTCAACGTTCAAGATATTAATCAGGCTAAGCCATGCTAAACGTTCAAGATATCAACCAGTATTACGGCAGCAGCCATACCCTGCGCGGCGTCACCCTGTCGGTCAAGCAGGGCGAGTGCATGGCCTTGCTCGGACGCAACGGCGTTGGCAAAACCACCCTACTGCAATGCCTGATGGGCGTGCAA
>CANKOW010000297.1 GCA_947484295.1 Alcaligenaceae bacterium
GTGGCAGCCGGCACTTCACCCAAAACAGTCAACCAGAAATTTGCAATACGGATCCCAAAGATATTGACAGAACCGCTACGTGAAGCGCCCTGGGATAGATACTCAGACCGCTCTGCGCGATAAGGTTCAATAAAAATTGAAATTGTTGCTAAACCATCAGACAACACCAATTGATTGACCGTACGTTGCTCAGCAAACACGCGCGCGAGTTGCGAGGTGGGCAGGTAGCCGGGCGGTGCGGGCACGCGCCAACCTAATGCGCCCAAATCGATGACCTGTTGTTTGGTGTGTTGTATTGACCAGTCTGTGGTCGGCCAGGAAGGCTGCAGCGCCTGCTCATTGATCGCGTGCCCGATGGTCACCTGCGTAAAAGCAACCTGCTCGAGTACCGCGCCCTCGCCCGTTAATGTTTGTGCTTTAAGCAATAGATTTGAAGTGCTGTCCGCGCACAAGCGATAACCATAACGGTTCGCGTCGCGTGGCACAATTTCAATCACGCGGCAGGCACGCCCGGCTACGCGATGGAGCGCGGGCGCTGTACGCAACTGATAGTGCGCTTCAAGCAAGCTTGGCTCTGACAACAGCAAACCCGGAAACCGATCACCACGTTGTCGCTCGCGCAAAATTATTTTTTGCTCAGGCAACAAGCTTTGCACCTCATCGTTTATCCGTAGATATTCACGCGGTGGCCCATCGAGTACTTCGATGCGTTCTTTTTCGTTTTGGCCATCATACATATGGACTAGACGAGACGACTCGATCGCCTCGCCCTGCTGAAACGTAAAGACTCCTTCGTAATTCAGATGTCGCGCTGCTTGCTGTATTTGCCGCAGCAGTGTGGCTTCTGGTGAACTTGACACAATGCCGAACGTTGCGGTCGCCGCTGCGCTCGGTGAGGTCACCGCAGACGCGCTCATTGCTGCGCGTGGTGACACAACGTCAATGACTACTGGCGCGCTTTGGCCATGTGCCTGTATGGACAACCCGCTGCAAAGGCCTATACAAGCTAACAACAAACTCCGCGAAGCTGCAGGGGCCACCCGCTTGAACCATACGCCACTGCGCGTGCGCCGCACTTGCCCGCCACCCATTAGCGGGCAGCACCAAATGATGCTGGTCGGACATTTGACGGACCAGACATCTGACGATGCGCCGTCACATAATCACGCACAGCCGAGGCCTCGAGATTGGTCGCAACGGGGCTCTGTACATTCACGTTGGCTGTTTGTGCCGAGGGCGCCGATAATTCAGGTACGAACAGAGGCTTGGCAACCCACACGACTGAGGCCACCGCAGCGGCTATTGCAACGCTTGGCCACGCCACGCGGCGCAGCAGTTTTGACAGTGGGGTCAACTTGCCAACAGCCTCTGGCGTCGACACAAAGCGTGACGGTTCTGCTGGGTTTGGCGCTGTCGTGATTGGTGTCGAGTCTTGTTGAGGGGAGTCACTCGCGCTTGCGCTGTTCTTTGCAACGGGCGCCCCCTCGCGGGTCGTCAACGCGTGCGCGGACAAGCTGAGCGCAGGCTCGGCGGCCAAGGCTTGCGCCACGCGCTGCGACAAGCTTGCTTGCGTTGACAGTGCCAAATCGGGTGTACGTAACGTGTCGCCGATCAAGTGGTACACCTGCCAGGTCGCGTGCCCTGAGGCCGTGAATAATTCTGACGGCAAACTGGTTTGCGTATCGCCATCCATCCACGCCGAGATCGTCACCGACACGTCGGTTGAAGTCAAAGTGACCTGTTCGCTTGCAGCGGCGACATTCAAAAGGCCGTTGCTCGCCTGTGGGGTTGTAGACTGCTCTTTCATAGCGTTATCCTTACCAGCGCCGGTCGCCGGTGTCACCCAGCAAAGGACGCAAACGTAGCGCAATCGCCTCGCGAGCCCGGAAAATCCGAGACCGAACCGTGCCGATCGGGCAATTCATACTTTCAGCAATATCTTCGTAGGTCATACCGTCAATTTCACGCATCACAATGGCATTACGTAATTCTTCGGGCAAATCGTTGATCGCTTTGTTAACTGTTTCTGCGATTTGGCGGCTTGCCATTTCTGATTCGGGGTCACTTCCATCCATTAGTACGTCAGATTCGCTAAAAGTTTCACCTTCTTCATTTTCAAACCCAGAAGGCGTGCTTGGGGCGCGCTTATTGGCGGCCAGCCAATTGCGTGCGGTGTTAATCGCGATGCGATAGAGCCAGGTATAAAAAGCGCTATCACCCCTAAATTGCGGCAAGGCGCGGTAGGCCTTAATAAAGGCTTCTTGAGCGACATCTTCGATTTCAGACGGGTTGCGAACCATGCGAGACAGTAAACGCATGATTTTTCGCTGGTATTTGGTCACCAACAGGTCAAAGGCCCGTTTGTCACCGGCCTGCACCCGCGAGACTAACTCTGCATCGACATCGCGTTCACTCACGCGGTTTCCCCTTTGGATAACGGCGTGCAGTGCGCTTCGCACCAGGTCGCCCAAATATTCAGGCGGCGGAAAGTCTGATTAGGCAACTGACTGCGCCAAAGCGTCACGGTGACAGCTTCGGGCTTGTTATGGGGGTGATTATGCAAATTCAAACGTAAGGTCAATCCAAAAATGTGCTTCCAGTGCTGTTGCAAAGTAACAGGTGTCAAAGTGATCTGACCGGTATTTTTAGAAAAAGTGCATAAAAAACTGCTGGGTGCAGTCGCAAAATGGCCTTGCGACTGTCGAAAACACAAGCAGTGATCTTGTAACCACGCACGTCTGCGTTGTTCAAAGAGATAGTACGCAAGTGTGCTCAGCGTAGCCCCAAGCCCGAGCGCCCAGTCCGGCAGACCCTGCCAAGCAGCACTAAGTGCCAAGGCCGCCCAGGCAAACCCCAAGGCCAACCAACCCAACGCAACCGCCCAGCGGGGTTGGGTCAGTTGCAATTGCAGAGGTAATACGCGCAGGGGTACCGTGAGGTGCTCTGGCGAGGCACGGCGAAACACTAAATTCGACGAACTGCCATTGAGCCGTTGGTGCCACCAAAACCAAAGGAATTGGATAGCGCCACATCGATTTTGAGATCGCGTGCCGCATTGGCGCAGTAATCAAGGTCGCACTCTGGATCTTGATTAAAGATATTGATGGTAGGCGGAGAAATCTGGTGATGTACCGCCAAGGCTGTAAACACGGCTTCAATCCCGCCCGCTGCCCCCAGCAAATGCCCAGTCATCGACTTTGTTGAGTTCACCACTAATTTTTTGGCATGATCACCGAATGCGAGCTTCAAGGCTTCGGTCTCGTTTTTGTCACCCAAGGGTGTCGAGGTACCGTGGGCGTTGACGTACTGAATTTGATCAGCATTGATGCCACCATTCCGCAAGGCATTGACAATGCCGCGGCGCGGGCCATCACGGTCAGGTGCTGTGATGTGGTGTGCATCTGAACTCATACCAAAGCCCGCGAACTCGCCGTAAATGCGCGCACCGCGCTTTTTGGCATGCTCGTACTCTTCAAGCACCAACACACCGGCACCTTCTCCGAGCACAAAGCCATCACGATCGCGATCCCAAGGACGCGAAGCGGTGGTGGGATCGTCGTTGCGTTGCGAAAGTGCGCGCATTGCCGCAAAACCACCAATCCCCAAAGGCGATACAGTCGATTCAGCGCCACCAGCCACCATCACATCGGCATCGCCGTACTCGATCATGCGGGCGGCGTCGCCAATAGAGTGCAAACCGGTTGTGCAGGCCGACACCACGGCATA
>CANKOW010000298.1 GCA_947484295.1 Alcaligenaceae bacterium
CGATGTCTGTCAGCAATGAGATGTTGCCGTTTGAAAGTGGGGCAATGATGTACTTGCTTTTTAAACGGGCTAAGCCACCCACTGAGTCTGGCCAGCCATCTAAGCGATGCCACACTTTATTAACGTGCTCGCGTTGGGCTTCGGTCATTCTGCTTAGACCATACTGATCAAGTAGTACGTCAAGCGATTCACGATGCAATACATCTAGCACGGTGAATTCGCGCTTGCCACTGCGGCAGGCTTCCATCGAAGGCTGATACATGCTGCGCCATTGTTCAGCGAATACGGTCCAGTCAGCTTGAAAACCATTTTCGTTGCCCCAGCGGGTAAGGTCACGCACGATACTGCCGCGCCAGTCAACGACTGATCCGAACGTATCGAACACCATGGCTTTAACGGTAGAGTGAAGAGAGGACATGCTTTGCGCTCCGAATTTTTATGTTGAGTGATTCTTATTGACTTAGACTTGATAGGGTACACGCGTACCTGGCTCATCTGCTGAAAAGTCTTTTGTGTTGCGCGTGACAAGCAGTCGTTTGTTTACTAGGGCGGTTGCCCAAACAATTGCATCAGGCAATTTGATTTTTTTTTGCTGTCTTAATGAAACGGCAACGTCAGCGACTTCTTTGTCGATCGGCAGATTGACAAAGCCACCTAGAAAGTTGCGGATGAGGGTGTCTGTCTCGGTCGTGGCACCAACCATCACCTCCATCCAGGTCACGAGACTGATGGCTTTATCTGGATAAAGATCGAGCTCTTTTTTTGCTGGTTCAAGACCATTAAGGTAATCAATAAGGATATTTGTGTCGAACAGAGCGCCTACCATTCTGAGCGCACCTGCTCTTGGTACTTGAGCCCATCAACTTGGCGTTCTTTCCAAAGGCCGAAGGCAGCAGCGGGAATTTGCTTTTGTCGAGCCAGGTAAAAACTAATCGCGCGACGCACCAGCTCGGCCCGCGATGTTTTTTCGATTAGGCAAAGATCGCTCAGGTCTTTGAGTTGCTGCTCTGGAATGTCGATTAATGTGCGCATGAGAATTTCCGATTTGATATATGCATTGTATATCATGATATATCAAAGAGCAACTAGCGGATAAGATGCGAGTCCTCTGCTCGAATCAGGGGCGAGTCGTCCTTACCTCTCAACCTAATCTTACTGACCCCACTTCGTCACAAGGTGCTCAGTAAACCAGTCGCACGCGGCACCGGCAGTTTCTGCAAGACGAATCCCGTAGGGTTCGTAATGGCCGCCCTTAAAGAGATGCAATTTTTTAGGCTCGTGCGCGGTTGAATAGGCTGCCAACTGATCGTCAGTTGGGCAGCGTGTGTCGTTGGTGCCCAATACCATCAACAAGGGGGTAGGCGAGATACGTGGCAAAAAGAGGCCCGGCTCGTAGGCCATACGCAAATCGCGCGTGCGCAGCGTGACTGCGTTGACGTAGCTGGTGCCTTTGCCCGCAACAATGCTCCACGCATAGCTTTCAGAACCTTCGGTGGAGATCGGTACCATTTTGGGGGGTAAGCCTTTGGCGCGATTGAGTCGATCTTCATTGAGCTCAGCTAAAAATGCGTCGAACTTATCAGTCGGAATCGAGCGCAAGGTATTTTTATAACCGCTGATGGTTGGTACTTGCGAGACCACACACTTCACGCGGCGGTCGATTGCAGCCACCACCAAGACATGACCACCTGAATAGCTTGTGCCCCACAAACCAATGCGATTGGTATCGACCTCGGGTTGCATGATCGCGTAGGTAATTGCATCACGCATATCCGATATTTGTTGCGCGGGGTCGAGCTCACCACGCGGTTCGCCTGCACTTTTACCTGTGTTGCGATGGTCGTATACCAAGCACGCAAAACCTACAGCGCAGAACACGTCAGCAAACTTGTCGAGCGCCATCTCTTTGATCGCACCAAAGCCGTGGCTCATGACGATGGTTGGGTAAGGAGCCGCATCAGAGTCGGGCGTGTAGAGCCAGCCGTCTAGCTCGCAGCCGCCAGCAAAAAATTTAATGTCTTTTCTCATGATCTTGTTCTTAAAACTCTGGTCGTAATGCAGAGGCTTCCCAACCGAGAGCAGCCTCAGATGACAGGACGTTACTTAATCCACTCGTGCGCCAGAATCTTTGACGATTTTTTCCCAAGTCGCAAGGTCATCCTTGAGCAGGGCGGCAAATTGTTGGGGCGTATTTTGCAAGGCTTCGCAACCTTGTTTGATCAGCTTGTCTTGAACATCCTTATCTGCCAAGGCGGTTTTGATCGCGGCATTGAGTTTGTCAACGATCGCGGCTGGTGTGCCAGCCGGCGCCAAAATGCCGTACCACGGTGTTGAACCAAAGCCGGGGATGGTTTCGCTAATAGAGGGCGTATTGGGTAATGCTGCGATACGCTTCTCGTTCGTGACCGCTAAGGCTTTGATCTTGCCTGAAGCGAGTAAAGACAGCGAGGAGGGCGCGCTCTGGACAGAAACTGGAACCTGACCTCCGGCTACGTCTGTCGCGGCCGCAGCAGCACCTTTATATGGTACATGCAGCATATCAATGCCGACTTTCTGCTTGAACATCTCAACAATAAGATGATTGAGCGTGCCATTGCCTGCAGAGGCGTAGTTGATTTTTCCGGGATTGGCTTTCGCTTGTGCGATGAGCTCTGCCACATTGTTTGCTGGGAAAGCAGAGTTGACCACGAGCACGTAGCCGGCACTAGCAACCAAACCAACGGGGGTGAAGTCCTTGAGTGGATCAAAGCCCGTAGTCTTGTAGAGCCAAGGGTTGATCACTTGTGTGCTGTTTGTCGTGAGCAAAAAAGTGTAGCCATCAGGCTTGGCTTTGGCTGTTGCCGCAGTACCGATGTTGCCCCCTGCACCGGGGCGGTTTTCTACAACGAACTGTTGGCCGAGCACCTCGCTGAGTTTGGCAGCGACGATGCGCGCAATCGTGTCATTCGCGCCGCCGGTGGCTTGCGGAACAACTACAGAAACGGGGCGATTCGGGTAATCGGCTTGTGCAGAAGCCGTGCTCATCAGAGTCGTCGCTAAGGCGGCCCCTGCGAGGATGGCGCGGGTGGTGCTAGAAAAAAAACGCATGAGTTTCTCCGGGATTTTTGTCGTGTGGTTATACCTGACGATTTGAACGCGCTAAGCCACCCGCGCAAAAAGGCGGGCAAACCGTCAAGCAGTGGATTTGGGTGTCAACACTATTTGAGGTGAAGTCGCGATGAACTCGACTTTAAGTTAAGTTCACCGCGTGAGCAAGCCTCAAACAAACATTACATCACTGCCGACGTGCCGCCATCAAGATTCACACTACTACCCGTGACATAGCTCGAGGCTTCAGACGAAAAGAAGGCCACGACATTGGCAACTTCTTCAGCACGGCCGACACGACCCAAGGGCACTTCTTTGCCCTGCGCTTCATACAACTGCTCAACCGGGATGCCAGCCTTGGCCGCTTTGCGCTCGTGCTGACCGGCGCGAATCAAACCGATACAAACACTGTTGACCAAAATGTTGTCAGCCGCAAATTCTTTTGACAACGCCTTTGTCATGGCCAAGCCCGCCGCACGGGTAACCGTAGTTGGCATCGATTTGGCTTTTGGCTGTTTAGCACCAATGTTGGTGACGTTAATAATGCGGCCCCATTTATTTTTGCGCATCTCTGGGATCGCTAAGCGCGACAAACGAATTGCGGCAAACAGTTTCAAATCAAAGTCAGACTGCCA
>CANKOW010000299.1 GCA_947484295.1 Alcaligenaceae bacterium
CTATGTCATTGTGCCCGACTACAACAACGCCGACGTCGTGGTGGTCAATACCTGCGGCTTTATTGATAGTGCCAAAGCCGAGTCCTTAGATGCGATCGGCGAGGCCATCGCCGAAAACGGCCGAGTCATTGTGACCGGCTGTATGGGCGTCGACGAATCGGTCATTCGTGCCGTACACCCCAGTGTGCTGGCCGTGACGGGGCCGCAACAATACGAACAGGTCGTGCGTGCGGTGCACGAAGCGGCACCGCCTAACCCCTTGCACGATCCGTTTACAGACTTGGTGCCGCCACAAGGGATCAAGCTCACCCCGCGCCACTACGCTTATCTCAAAATTTCTGAAGGCTGTAACCATCGCTGCAGTTTCTGCATCATCCCCTCGATGCGCGGCGATCTCGTCAGCCGCCCCGTGGGTGATGTGCTGGACGAAGCCCAGCGCTTGGCGCGTGCCGGCGTCAAAGAATTGCTGGTGATTTCACAAGACACCAGCGCCTACGGCGTAGACGTCAAATACCGCAGCGGCTTCTGGAACGGCCGTCCCGTTAAAACCCGCATGACCGAGCTTTGCTCAGCCTTATCCGAGTTAGGTATTTGGGTACGCCTGCACTATGTGTACCCCTACCCCAATGTCGACGAAGTGATTCCGTTGATGGCCGAAGGCAAAATTTTGCCTTATCTCGATATTCCGTTTCAGCACGCCAGCCCGCGCATTTTGAAGGCCATGAAACGCCCCGCCTTTGAAGATCGCACGATGGCGCGGATTCATCGCTGGCGCGAACAATGCCCCGACATCACCTTGCGCTCAACGTTTATTGTGGGATTTCCCGGCGAAACTGAAAGCGAATTTCAATATTTGCTTGACTGGATGTCAGAGGCTCAACTCGACCGCGTTGGCTGCTTTCAATATTCGCCTGTCGAGGGTGCCTCCGCCAATGCACTTGAGGGTGCTGTGCCGGATGAGATCAAGCAAGAGCGTTACGACCGCTTCATGGCCCACCAGCAAGCCATCTCAACTGAACGCCTTGCGCGTAAAGTCGGTAAAGAATTTGACGTGCTCATCGACGAGGTCGACGACGAAGGCGCCGTCGGGCGCTCAAGTGCTGATGCCCCCGAAATCGATGGTAGCGTCTTTGTGGATAGCGCCGTGCCCCTGAAGCCAGGCGATATGGTGCGGGTGCGGGTCACTGACTCTGACGAGTACGACTTGTGGGCTGAAAAGATTTAGTGGGGTCACGATGCCTGCAGCCACAACCCTGCCTTCTGACATAAACCCAACCCCCTTGCGCGTTGGGTTTGCTGGCACGCCTGAGTTCTCGGCGCTAGCACTTCGGGCGATTCTGGCAGCGGGGTTTAAGGTGCAGTTAGTGCTTACTCAGCCTGATCGCCCTTCAGGGCGTGGCCTTAAGCTCACACCTAGCGCCGTCAAGCAGTGCGCCCTTGAGCATGACATCGCAGTCGTACAGCCGCGCAGCTTGCGGCTTGACGGCAAATATCCAGACGAGGCACGCAGCGCTGAAGTGGCTCTTCAGGGGGCTCAACTCGACGTTTTAGTGGTTGCCGCTTATGGCCTCATCTTGCCAAGCTGGGTCTTAACCACGCCGCGTTACGGCTGCCTGAATATTCACGCGAGCCTGCTGCCGCGCTGGCGCGGTGCGGCGCCGATTCAGCGCGCCATCGAAGCCGGCGACACCAAAACGGGCGTCACCATCATGCAAATGGACGAAGGCTTGGATACCGGCGCTATGCTGTTGGTTGAGCCTTTGGCCATCACCGACACTGAGACTGCGGCTACGCTGCACGATAAATTAGCCGAGCAAGGGGCTCGCCTCATTGTGGCGGCTTTGCAAGCGCTGCCCATTGGGACCTTAACCGCGCAACCCCAACCGCTTGAGGGCGCGACCTATGCCTCAAAGCTCGACAAAGCCGAGGCCGCGCTTGATTTCACCCAATCGGCCGTACAACTTGCTCGACGAATTCGTGCCTTTAACCCAGTGCCGGGTGCAACACTCCGACTGCCGGCCATCGACGAGCCGGTGAAGGTCTGGAGCGCCATCGCAATCACGACTACAGACAAGCAGGCTGAGCCCGGTACTGTCCTCGGCGCCAGCCCCGAGGGGCTTGACCTTGCTACGGGGCAAGGCGTGTTGCGCCTGACTGAGCTACAGCGCGCGGGCGGCAAGCGACAAAGTGCCGCTGCGTTTATTCAGGGTTGGGGTGGCGCTCTTTGAGTTTGAGCACCAAAATCGTAGCCGCCATCACAAACGTAATCGAGTTTGAAAAAATCAGAGGTAGCGACTCAATAAAAATGCCATACCCCAACCACAGGGCAATCCCCAGCGTAAACATCACATACATCGCCAGCGAAATCGCTTTGGTATCGCGCGTTTTGATTGTTTGATAGGTTTGTGGAAAAAATGCCGCGGTCGTTAAAAAGGCCGCTGTGTACCCTAGGATTTCGATATGCATGTGTCTGGGCTACGCCCGCTCAAGTTCACGTTGTTCTTTACGCAGACGGGCTTTCAGCCGTGTTTGTTTCAAATAAGACAAGTGCTGTACAAACACTTTGCCATTTAAATGGTCGATCTCGTGCTGCACGCACACCGCCAATAAGCCTTCAGCATCAAATTCGTGCACCTCGCCCTCAAGGTTCAGCGCACGCACGCGCACCGTCGCGGGGCGCTCTACCTCGTCGTAGACACCAGGCACCGACAAACAGCCCTCTTCGTGGATTTTTTGCTCGTCGCTGCGCGACACGATCTCTGGGTTGATCAGCACCATTAAGTCGTTTTTATCTTCACTGACATCAATCACCACGACGCGCTCATGCACATCAATCTGCGTGGCCGCCAAACCTACGCCCGGTGCGTCATACATCGTTTCGGCCATGTCAGCCGCCAGTTTGCGGATGCGATCTGTCACCGCAGCCACAGGCTTTGCGACCTTGTGCAGGCGTTTGTCAGGGAAGTGCAGAATAGGGAGCAGAGCCATACGTGCAAAATAGTTGGATTTGTAACGTTATTAACATTTTAAATTATTCAGGCGCTCAATTGCAATGAAACCTTGTTTTTGAGACGTTTGCCCGCACACGCTAGGGCTGCCAAGACGGAACTCGGGTCAGGCTCGCCACACGGCTCTTCCAACCAGATAGGCCTGATCCAATTCAAACACGCCGCGCCGAGGGCTCGTCTACGATCCCAGCTATTTGTGGTGGATATTTTGATCCTATCGCTGCTTGGGTGCGCGACGCGGTTCGTGTCAAACTCGGCGCCATGCAAAATACCCTATCCGACGACGCGCTTGCCGCGTGGCTGCGTTTAAGCCTGCAACCCGGCATTGGCGCGATACACGCCCACCGACTGTTACAAGCGTTTGACGACCCAAGCGCGTTGTATCAAGCCTCGTACGCCACCTTGCGCGCGCTACTCTCTGTAACGCTCGCCACCCAACTGGCGCAACCCTTAAGCCAAGACGATGCGCGCTACCTTGAGCGTGCGCTGCGTTGGTCACACGAACCCGGTCATGCGCTTGTCACCCCCGCCCATCCACTGTACCCAGAGCGCCTGCGGCAAATGCCTGACGCACCGCTGGTGCTTTACGCCCACGGTGCCTTGCGTCGGCTTGAACAGGATGCACTCGCGCTGGTGGGCGCGCGCAACGCCACCGCTGATGGTCTAGACCATGCACACGCCTTTGCC
>CANKOW010000300.1 GCA_947484295.1 Alcaligenaceae bacterium
CAGCGGCAAAATTGGGTATCCCACGATCTCGGTCTCGCGTTTGAGCTCAACCATGTCAAGTTTGGTCGAATCTGCCTGTTGCGCAATTACTTCAGCCGACCGCGCTGGGATCACACCAAGTTTGCCTTGTACTTTAGCCAGGGCAATTTCAGTTTCGGTGTAGCGGTATACCGTCGCAGCGTCGTCAAAGACCGCGCGCATCGCGGCGGTACCAAACATGTCTTTAAAGATTGAAGACTCAAGCATCGAGATCGGCATGGCAATATCATCACAAAAGGGGGTTGCCATATAGTAGGGGTGGGGCTTTCACCCGTCAACGTCGCCACACACCTTGCGCGCGGCAAAGCACGGCGTTTACCCCTAGAGGCGCATGGCCAAACTTCACTTCTTGCGCAATAAAAGCTATTCTCGTGGATACTTATGTGCCAGAGGGGCTGCTAGGGTACTCAATCAGACACGGCGGCCTGACGTTCACCATTTTTAAAAAGTTTGGATCACCATGATGAAGCTCTTCACTAGAAAAATATTATTAGTGGCCGCGCTTGGCGCAACAACGCTGGCTTTTAACTCGCCAAGCTTGGGTCAAGACTACCCAACACGCAACATTACGATGGTGATGCCATATGCCGCGGGCGGCCCGGGTGACATCATCACTCGGCTGTTTGCCTCGGCCATGCAAAAACAATTGGGCCAAACGATTGTGGTCGATAACCCCTCAGGTGCAGGCGGCAGCATCGGCACAGCCAAAGTCGCGCGTGCAGCGCCCGATGGCTACACCCTATTGATGATTCACATTAGCCATGCCACGAATGTGCTGATGATTAAAAATCTGCCCTATTCTCCGATCGACGACTTCGAGCCAATCGGCTTAGCAACCGTCGGGCCAATGGTCGTCACTGGGCGCAAAGATCTACCAGCCAAAGACGCTAAAGAATTTGTGACCTACCTTAAAGAAAACAGCGCGAAGATCTCCATGGGGCACGCTGGCATCGGTTCAGCCTCACACCTTTGCAGCTTGATGTTCATGGATTCGCTGGGCGTTAAGCTAACTCTGGTGCCTTACAAGGGCGCAGCCCCCGCGATCAACGATTTAATGGGCGGCCAAATCGACATCATGTGCGATCAAACGACAAGCACCATCCCTGCCATTAGTGGCGGACGCATCAAAGCCTATGCCGTTGCTGGCACTGCTCGGTTGCCAGCGCTGCCAGATTTGCCTGCCTTAAGTGAAGTCGGCGTCAAAGGCTTTGATATCAGCATTTGGTTTGGCCTGTATGCGCCAAAAGGCACCCCAAAACCCATCATCTCCAAGCTTTCTGCCGCATTGGCCGCGGCTGTTGTCGACCCTGACGTCAAGGCAAAACTTGAGGGGATCAGCACCACAGCGGTCTCACCAGACATGGCCGTACCCGACAAGTTACGCGCGCATTTGAAAAATGAAATCGAGACCCTTGGACCTTTGCTGATTAAATCGGGGATTACGCCGAACTAAAACTGCACCACCGCCCGGCCACGTACGCCCGAGTGAATCAACTTTTCGCAATGTGTTTTCAAACTATCGAACGCAATCGTATAAGCTATTTTATGAATATGTCTCGGGCGCAGATCACCGCCTTTTTGCATACGCGTCCACACTGTGCCCCGCGTGGGCACGGGATGGTTACCGTTGATGCCGATCAGCGACACTGCGCGCAAAATAAACGGATAAATCGCAGTGGTAAAGTTTTCGCCGGCGGCGTTACCAAAGGCGCACACCACGCCGCGCTGTTTAGTTGAGCGCAGAGCGGCATCCAAGGGTTTGCCGCCCACCGCATCGATGACACCGGCCCAGCGCTGTTCTTCTAAAAACTTATCCCCTCCGGCAATTTCATCCCGACCAATCACTTCGGTCGCACCAATACTTTTTAAATAAGCCGTTTCAGTGTCTTTTTTTCCGGTACTGGCCACCACTTGATAACCTAGGCCTGCCAGCATATCGATCGCAAAGGATGAGCTACCGCCGGTTCCACCGGTTACCAAAATCGGACCATTCCCTGGTTTGACGCCACGCAACAACAACTCGTCCACAGCCAGCGCCGAGGTGTAAGCCGCCAGGCCCATCGCCACTGACTCGAAAGGGTCGGTATCTTCAGGCACATGCGCAGCCCAACTACCGGGCACACGCACATACTCGCTGTAGGCACCGTCACGCCGCATCCCGAACTCACGTCCGCCTTGTACGGTGACAACAGCACCCACCTTAAACTCTGGATTTGTGGATCCGACTACCAAGCCGGCCACCTCAACGCCCGGCACTGCCGGCAAAGTCGAAAGCACCTTTCCGACACCGGTCACAGCACGTGCATCTTTGTAGTTTACGGCTGCGTACTGCGACTGAATAACGATATCGCCAGGTGCCAGATCTTCAAGAGTCTGCTCGACTATCCGGCTCACACGCTGTCCGTTTTCTTCGTATAACTGAGGTGGAACGGAAACTCAAGACAACTTTTTGCTAGAGTTTAAGCTGTAGGTTCCAGCTCACTTGCAGCCGTTCGGCGCTGCCCCGTTTTTACTTCTATTGTTGCAGTTGCTTTTACTTCTTTCACTATACTGCCAGAAACGTCTGAGGAGCGTAGCGGATCAGACGTTTCTGGCAGTGAATCACCATATTTTTCAAGAATCATCGCGCCGCCGCCGCTCGCCGTTTTATACACCGCGTCTGGCGTTTGGTTGGCAAGCGACTGGTGAGGCCGCTCTTCGTTGTAGAAAGCAAAGTACGCAGTCAACCCGATTATCAATTCACCCATCGTAGCGTAACCCTTGAGATAAATGTCTTCATATTTGACGCTGCGCCAGAGGCGTTCGACAAAGATGTTATCAAAGGCACGGCCTCGGCCATCCATGCTGATGACAACGCCCGCGCGTTTGAGTACATCTGTGAAGGCAAGACTCGTAAACTGAGAACCCTGATCGCTGTTGAACATCTCCGGTGTGCCGTGGTGGCGTAGCGCCTCTTCAAGGCAGTCAACACAAAACACTGCATCCATGCTGTTGCTGATGCGCCAGCTCAGCACCCGACGTGAATACCAATCAATGATGGCCACCAGATAGGCGAACCCATGAGCGAGGCGGATGTACGTGATGTCTGTACTCCAGACTTGATTGGGCCTGACAACAGGTACGCCACGCAGCAGATACGGATAGACCTTGTGCTCGGGGTGAGCGCGGCTCGTGTTCGGACCAGGTGCCATGCCGACCAAGCCCATCGCGCGCATGAGCTTCTGTACACCTCTACGCTTGATGTCATGCCCGAGTCTGACTAAAAAGACCACCATCCTACGGCTGCCGTAGAACGGGTGCCGTGTGTACTCTTCGTCAATCAGAGCCCTCAGCATCAGGTCATTTAAATCGATCGGCATGGGCTTCTGATGAGCATAGACCGTGGCACGCGAGACCCCTGCCAAACTGCATTGACGAACTTGAGAGAGCTCAACATGATCACCGATCCAAGACTCTCGAATCATGGCAGGCTGATCCCTGACTTTTTTTTAAGCCAATCGAGCTCTATTTTGAGTCTGCCAATCTCGCTATACAGTCGCTCGGGTTCAGCGTGTGCCGCGATAGGTGCTGGCGCCGGACCGCGTTTGCCTTCAAACAAGGTTTTACAGTGCGTTTGAATCTCTTTCTTCCATTGACTCACTTGCA
>CANKOW010000301.1 GCA_947484295.1 Alcaligenaceae bacterium
ATGTGAACTATCAACAAACCTCAAGGTATACCAACTCGCTTTTCGGTATTTATCGAGGCACTTGGGGCCCACAGTCGGTGCAAGCGAGTGTGCGTAACGACAACAATTCGCAGTACGGTAACTTTGTGACAGGCAGCCTGGTGTACGGGTTGTCGCTGACACCGCAGTGGCGGGCCACAGTGGGTGCCAACACGGGCTTTCGTGCACCAAATTTCAATGAGCTTTACTGGCCCGTCACGCCTTTCTACGCTGGCAATCCGTTATTGCAACCCGAGAAATCACGCAATATCGAAATGGGGTTGAAATACTCAACTGAAAAGACGCAATTCAGTTTGGTCGCGTATCGTAACGAGATCACGAATTTGATCTTGAATCAACCTTTAGTGCCTGGCGATGTTTATTCACCCTATGCGCCGATCAACGTCGGACAAGCGCTGATTCAAGGCGTCAGTTTGTTTGGTTCGCATCGCTTCAATAGCGACACGCAAGTGCGAGGTAGCCTGAACTGGCTTGACCCGCGCAACGCCGAGACCGGCGCCTTATTGCCCCAGCGTGCGCAACAAGTTGCCAAGCTCGCATTAGATCAAGCCGTCTGGCGCGCCCGCTTGACTGCTGAATGGTACGTTAGCAGCGAACGCAAAGACACGATGTCAGGCGGCACACTAGGTGGCTATAGTTTGCTTAACCTGATGGGCAGCTACCCCCTTCCCTCAGGGGCTGAGGTTCAAGTGCGCTGGAACAACGTTTTTGCTAAGCAATACACTCTCATTCAAGGCTACAACACGCTGGGCTCGAATGTGTTTGTCAACTTGGCGTGGCGGATGTAGCATCAAGCATCGAGTGCTTGTTGGGCGAACGGTGTGATGCGCGCTTTTTTTTGTCGGGCTAGTTTTTTGGCATGTTGCCTGTTGGCGTTTGTCGCCAATGCGTCTGAAATCGAGGTCATCGATGACAGCGGTCGGGCGGTCTTGCTCAAGGGCCCGGCCCGCCGGGTCATTTCGCTTTCGCCTCACATCACTGAATTAGTGTTTGCCGCGGGCGGTGGAGATAAACTCGTGGCCACCACCGAGGGGAGTAATTTTCCGGCACAGGCCCTTGGGTTGCCTAAGCTCGGTGACCAACGCGCGCCCGATCCCGCCCGTATTGCGGCTTACAAGCCAGATTTAATCTTTGGTTGGCTTGCCGCCGAACTTGGTCCGCTCATGTCTTTGAACGTGCCCGTGTTTATCAGCACGCCAACCTCGCTCGTCGAAATTGCCGACAGCGTCGAAACCTTTGGGGTGCTTTTGGGTACAGCCGGCGTCGCGCATGCGCGTGCTGAAGCCCTGCGCCAAAAATTAGACACCTTAGCCCGAGCGTCTGCCGGCAAGCGCATCGTGCGTGTTTTGCTACAAGCAGGCTCTGAGCCTGACAACGCCTTAACGCGCGAAAATCTCTTGTCAGACGTCATTGCGCTGTGCGCAGGCAACAACATCGTCGCCGAGGATAGCATCGGGGCAACCAAACCCAGCGTGGCACAGCTCGTCGCGCAGGCACCTGACTTAGTACTGATCGCACGCACGGGCGCTGGATCCGTGCCCGTTGTGGACAGCATCGGGGTCAATCGCTGGCAGACGGCCGGCCTGCCAGCGGCCCGGCTCGGTCGGGTGTTTATGATCGATGCCGATGCCGTGTTTCGGTCTGGCCCACGCTTGATCGAGGCGGCCGAGCCGATTTGTGAACTCATCGAACAAAGCCGCAAGTAGCTCAGACTAGATACGGTGACAACCCGCGCGCTAGTCACGCTAAACTATAGCGATCGCGACAAACGCATCACAGATCGCTGCGCGCTAATTCAACGAAAAAACATGAAAATAGAGTCGTCTGATCCTTTAGTCATTGCCGGTAAAGCCTACCAGTCGCGCCTGCTCGTGGGCACCGGAAAATACAAAGATTTTGCCCAAACGCGCGAGGCAATTGATGCCAGCGGTGCGCAGATTATTACCGTTGCGATTCGCCGCACCAACATCGGCCAAACGGCGGGTGAACCTAGCTTGCTTGAGTATTTGCCCCCCAGCCAATTCACCTTGTTACCCAATACAGCGGGTTGTTATTCGGCCGACGAGGCGGTGCGTACGCTCAGATTAGCGCGCGAATTGCTCGATGGGCACAGCCTGGTTAAGCTCGAAGTGCTCGGCGACCCGCACACCTTGTTTCCGAATATGCCCGAAACACTCGCCGCGGCCAAGACCTTGGTCGCGGACGGTTTTCAGGTGATGGTCTATTGCACCGACGACCCGATTCAGTGTCGCATGCTCGAAGAGATCGGCTGCGTCGCGGTCATGCCTTTAGCCTCATTGATTGGTTCGGGGATGGGCATCCTCAACCCCTGGAACCTGCGCCTGATTATTGATCAGGCTAAAGTACCCGTGTTAGTCGATGCTGGGGTGGGTACCGCGTCAGACGCTGCCATTGCCATGGAGCTTGGCTGCGATGGCGTACTCATGAACACAGCGATCGCTGGCGCGCAACTCCCTGTGCTGATGGCCAGCGCCATGAAAAAGGCCGTCGAGGCGGGTCGCGAGGCTTTTCGGGCCGGACGCGTGCCGCGCAAAACCTATCAAGCAGCTCCAAGCTCGCCCACAACGGGCTTGATTGCCCCCATTACTCCGAACGCCAAGACATGAGCCACAACGAAGCCGTGCGCGTCATCCCCAATACGTTGACGATTGCGGGCATGGATCCCTCAGGCGGTGCCGGTATTTTGGCCGATATCAAAGCAATGAGTGCGTTGGGCGCCTACGGCTGCGCCGTAGTGGCTGCGCTCACCGCGCAAAACACACAGGCCGTTACCGACATCTCGCCCATCGATCCACAATTTGTGCGGGCACAAATTGACACCCTTTTTGCCGACGTTGACATTCATGCGGTCAAGCTTGGGATGCTAGGGCAAACCGGCATCATTGAGGTGGTGGCAGACCGCCTTGGGCACTTCAAGCCCGTCCACTTGGTGTTAGATCCCGTCATGGTTTCAAAAAGTGGCGATTTACTACTCGAACAAAAAGCCATCGGAGCCCTACGCGAACAGCTACTGCCCTTAGCGACGCTGATCACGCCTAATTTGCCCGAGGCCGGGGTACTACTTGAAATGCGCTCTGTCGAGACCGTACGGGAGATGCGCCGAGTGGCCGAACGCTTGCGCAACATGATGACCCACGGTGGGCATCGGTGGGTATTGGTGAAGGGCGGACACCTGCCCGGAAACGATACCATTGATGTACTGCATGATGGCGACAAAATGATCGAGTTACCTGGCTACCGCATCCCCACACGCAACACCCACGGGACTGGCTGCACACTCTCAGCCGCCATCACGGCCCTGTTGCCACAGCTAAAAGACGTGCCTGACATCACAAAGCGCGCTAAAGATTACCTTGTGCAAGCGATTGCCCAAGGGGATGCCTTGAAAGTCGGCCACGGCCACGGCCCCGTGCACCACTTTCATGCGCTGTGGTCAGGAAAACCCTTACAATAAGGGTTTTCCGCAATAAGTGCTCTCGCACACTGGATTATGACTGCATCGAATTTGTCTGAGTTTGAGCTCGCCCGCTTCAATATGGTCGAACAACAAATTCGGCCCG
>CANKOW010000302.1 GCA_947484295.1 Alcaligenaceae bacterium
ATTTGTCTTATGGCAATGGTCTGCCATCGCACCCTCGGTAATTTTGCCAAACATGCCTTCAGTCACGCCCATGGCAGCAAGGCCCGAAGGCAAACCAAGGCGCTGGTTCATGGCCTTGATTGCGGGGGCCACCTCGGCGCCCTGACCCAGCCCCATGGCCTGCGCTAAGCGGTCGAGCTTTTTGCCCTTTTGCATAGACGCTTCGCTTTGATTAAACGTAATCACAGCAGGCAAAAACATTGCGTTCAGCGTGCCATGGTGCAGACGGGGATTCATTCCGCCTAACGCATGGCTCAAGCTGTGCACGGCGCCCAAGCCTTTTTGAAACGACATCGCGCCCTGGGTTGACGCGCTCATCATATGAAAGCGCGCTTCGCGGTCGTGGGGTTGCTTAGTCGCACGCTCGATGTGTGCCCAGCCACGCCATAAGCCGTCTAAGGCAATCCCCTCGGCCGGAAAATTCAAAGCCGAAGACATAAACGACTCGCAGCAGTGCGTAATCGCATCCATGCCCGTCGCAGCCGTCAGCAGCGGGGGCAAATCAAGCGTCAACTCTGGGTCGCAGATTGCCGCTCTTGGCACCACGTACGGCGACAAAATACCCACCTTACGTCCATCGTCCAAGATGAGCATCGCGCCACGGCCAACTTCACTGCCTGTGCCTGACGTTGTTGGGATCGCAATCACCGGTGCCGTCGCAGCTGTAATCCGCGCAACCCCACCTTCAATCGCTGCAAAATGCTTTAAGTCGCCCGTGTGCGTTGCCATCACCGCGACGGCTTTGGCAAGATCCATCGCCGAACCACCGCCCACGGCGATCAAACCGTCAAATTTACCCTCGCGGTAAATCTTCAACGCATCGCGGGTGGCTGCCTCTGTGGGATTGGGGGGCGTCTTGTCATAGACAGCCACAGCATCAGCGTTTTTTAACTGTGCCAAGACCTTGTCGATGATGCCCACCGCACGCACGCCAGCGTCAGTCACAATCATCGGGCGCTTGATACCGACCCGGTCGCACTCTGACTGCAACAGCGCCACCACGCCAAAGTCGAATTGAATTTGCGTGATGTAATTTATCAGTGCCATGTTGTCGCTCTCCGTTGTTTTTTAGTGATTCGAAAGATGATAAAGCATCCAGAACGCTTTGGAGCACCAAAACAATCAGAGTGACAGTACTCTGCACAAGAGTAGAATTTGCGTTCGGTTTAAGTGGAGTCGGTCGTGGCAAAGATGTTTCGCATCACCCTTTCAGCGGCACTCGTACTCTTAGCGGCGACGGCCGTATTGCCGAGCAGTACGTTGGCGCAAAGCGGGCTCAGATTCAACCCTGGCGGCGCGGCGCCCGGAGGGCCCTATTCAACATCAAGCTCAATTTTGGATTTAATGCCTGCCCCGCCCTCAGAGGCAACGACGCAACCCGATCCCGCCGCTGCCAAGCCTGAGTCGGCCGCCGAGCCGGTCACTGGCAGCGCTGCAGCGGCACCTGCTAAAACTGAGCCCTCTGAGCCAACGCTTCATCAAGGGTTGTCTCCCGAAAAAGCAAACCCTGCTGCAGGCTTAAGCCCAATACGCGGTGCTGCCCCCACCCCGTCACCAGTCAGCCCTGAGAGTTCGGCGGGTGGTCAAAGCCCGTACACGACACCCCGCAGCCCAGGGGGCGGTTTAAGAATACGGTAGGCCGAATAAGGCAAACCTCACCGCAAGTCGTAACAGATAGCTGCACGTCGCCCCAAGTCGCTAGAAAGCGCTCAGGCTGAACCAGCTGCCCAGTTCGTCTGCCAACCGAGCAACTCGGCCAGGCGCGTGACCACCCACTGCGCCTCAGGGACATTCACCCCAACATCCGCAACCGTCAACCCTTGGTAGATGCGTTCAAGCACATCTGCCTCGGTGATCCCAAGTTCCCAGAGCTTGGCGTTGGCCTGCTCGGTCAACATACTGGCCATGTCTTCACAAAAGTCATAGCGCTCGTAGATCACCTCTTTTGTTGCACTGGGCTTGGTGCGCCCCAGTTCAACAAACAACGCAATGAACGAAGGCGGGATCACGATCTGATTATCATCACTCATGGCTGCGCTTGCGCAATAAATACTTTTGCATGCCTTGCATAACAATCACATCGTTCTGATTGCGGATTTCAGAGTGCATGGTCAAGACACCCGTCGTACGGTTTGGCACCAACTCAGCTACGGTCAGACTTGAGTACAAGGTATCACCGACAAAAACAGGTTGTAAAAATTTGCTGCTTTGTTCGATAAAAGCCTTCAATGACTCTTCGACCATGTGCGGAAACAAGCCTGCACCAGCAGCCGTTTGAATCACCACCTGAAACCCGTGCGCCAACATATGCGGCATCCCGTGCGCCCGACAGTATTCAAGGTCGTAGTGCACTGGGTGGTTATCGCCACTGGCCAACGAGAACGCCGCAAATAACGCATCGGTCATCGTGCGCGAGGGCAGATTAAAGCGCTCGCCCACCACAAAATCCTCAAAAAATCGTTGCGCGCACATTTGGTGTTTAATCATTATTGTCTTCTCCAGTTCGAACTTAACGCCGCGCGTCTGCGCACCAAGCGCAGCAAGCATAAGCGTAACCGATGGCCATTTCATGCAAGGGTGCCCACTAAAACGCACGGATGCTGAGAAACACCCGATCACGCACCACAAAGGACTAATTCGGGTTGATTGCGACTAAAAACTCTGTCAACGTTTGGCTACCTTTTTGTGCGGCGACTGCCCAAGTGTCAAAACACTCGTAGCCACCGATCTCTTCCACCCATCGACCTCCTCTGCCGATTTTGAGCCCAAGTCGTTCACACCAAACTTTATGAAAACGAATAACCAAACCATCTTTGCGCTTTCACGACCGTTTTTTTTAGCGTTGCTGGCACTCAACCTTGGTCTGTTACTTTGGCTAAAACTACTCACGGACAATTTTCTTAGCTGGAACGCCGTTGACTTAAACAAAGAGACACTGTTTCAGTTGAAGTCAGTACTGGCAATTGCCCAATTTGCCTTGGTGGGTCTAAGCCTTGACCAGATTTTGCGCAAAGCGATCATAGGTTTTAACGTCCACTCAGAAAGCAGCCATGTGCCAGCCATTTTGGTACAGGTGCTTACCGTGACGATTTTCATCGTGACCGGAATCGCCGCCTATATCGGGCTCTACGACCATCATCTGAACTATTTGTTCGCCTCGATCGGCGCCTTAAGCGTTGGCATCCTCTACATTTTGAAAGATGTGGGGCATCAGGTCATTTGCGGCATCACCCTTCAAGCTGACCGCATCGTCTCAGTGGATGACTGGCTTGAGGTAAAGGAAGGCGGCGCCACAGAATATCTGCAGGTGGTTGAATTGGATTACCGCATGGTGGTGTTGCGAAACGATACTCGACAGTTGATTCGGGTATACAACCATCATTTCAGTGAAATGCACTTTATTAACTTGTCCAAGCAAAAGCCGGGGGTGGCCGCGCCGCGCAAACTCGAATTTAGACTGAGCTCGGCCAATAACCCTGAACGCGTGCTGCGCATCATGGAGTTAGCCCTTAAGCACGTCGTTCACCATAACCATGAATTTCTTGATGAATTTTCATGCCATGTCTCGAAG
>CANKOW010000303.1 GCA_947484295.1 Alcaligenaceae bacterium
GTTAGTGATTTTTTCACGCAACGCGGCAGGCATATCGGCATGAACCGACCAGTTGTAATTAAAGTAGGGAGGCGTAGTGTAAAAGACGTCCACCTTGCTGGTGTCCACCTTTTTTTCATTCACGAATTTTTGCCAAACTGTGATGTCTAGCGCTGCGGCATCCACGCGACCACTCACAACCGACGCGATCGTGGCATCATGCGCCCCCGAATAAGCAACGCGCTTAAAGTCTCGATCTGGATTGATCCCCGCATCCAATAAGAAAGAACGCGGCATGAGATGGCCCGAGGTGCTGGATTGCGAGCCAAAACTCACTTGCTTGCCCTTTAGATCTGACAGCTGTTTGATACCGGAGTCTTTCTGCGTGATGAAAACCGAGCGAAACTTGGTGTCTTCTTCGCGCTGCGCAATCGGCACAACCTTTCCGCCAGAACGGATTTGAGCCTGTACATAGGTAAAGCCTCCGAACCAGACCAGTTCTACCTGCTTATTGACCAAGGCCTCTACCGCTGCTGGGTAGTCGTTAACGGGTACGAAACTAACCGTCATCCCTGTTGTGCGCTCAAGATACTTGGTCAACGGCCCAAATTTGCGCATTTGCTCGGTAGCAGCCTCTTCGGGGATGGTGGTGACTCGTAAAGTTTGCTGCGCCTGAGCGACACCAAAAAACAAGGCCGAACAGGCCAGCACCACGCCTGAAATCAAGCGCAGATAAGGGTTAGAGTTTGAATTAGAGTACACAGAATTCACCTGAAAACGGTTTGGATGCTTCAGTGTAGGAGAGTCTTGGGACGCGACGGCCGATTGACCTTACATTCCAACGTTATTTGGCGTTGATTGGGACCAAGTCATTTTGAACTACCAGCCAAGCGCGGCGTATAAGAAAACCGTTTGAGAGGGTTCGCCGTATTGCTTTGGGTCTGCGGCAGGGATACTAACCGCCCTCACTCTTGAGTCATCGCAAACTCTCGAAGCCAAGGTTCAAGGTGGGCGATATCAAACGTACCAGCCTACAACATCTCTAGCATCTCTGTGTGGATCACCATCGGTTGCCTCTTTAGACACCAGCTATTAACACGCAGAAGCACGTCAGTCGCCGCAAAAGCGATGCGTTTGTTGCCATCTACAAACGGATGATTAATACCTAGGCACTAAACATGTGCCCTCAACTGGCGATCGCTGGCGGTGGCCAACCGTGCGAATTTTCGGAGCCCGGCCGGTTCTTCAGCCACCACGACCAGTCGCGGGGCAGCAGCGAGAAAGGGTCTTCGTGAGCAAGCTCACGAGCCGCCCAAATGGGCCAATGCGGGTTAGCAAGTGCTGGTCGCCCGAGGAACACCAAGTCGACGAGTTCTTCGCGTATCACCTGGTTCGCCACGGCAGGCTGCCCTAGGTTCCAGCTAACCGCCACCGGAATTCCGACCTCGCGACGGACGCGACTGCCCCGCTCTACCATGAAAGCAGCGCGAGAGAATGGAGGCTCGCGCATGTTGTCGGTGTTCAGACCGACGCTCAAGTCCGCCAGATCAAGCCCGTGGTCCTTCAACTGCGCGACCGCCCAGACCGCTTCATCAAACTGCACGCCGTCTTCGTGGTAATCATCCGTCACCAGACGCATCGTGAGCGGTAGGCGCTCAGGCCAAACGGCACGGACCGCATCCAGCGCCTCGCGGTGAAATCGCAGCCGATTCTCGAGCGTTCCGCCATAAGCATCCGTGCGTTGATTTGCCAGAGGTGAGAAAAAACTCGCGCCAAGATAACCGTGCGCGAAGTGCATCTCGAGCCACTCGAAGCCAGCCGCGATGGCCCGTTTTGCAGCGGCCGCATAGGCCCGGTGCAACGCATGAATCTCGTCGACGGTGAGTTCATGCACAGCATAGGGGAAGCGCCCGCCGTATGGAATGGGCGAGGGACCGCGCACCTGCCAGCCATCGGGATGGTCCGGGGCGATTTGCAGCTTGCCTTCCCAAGGCTTTTGCTCGCTTCCCTTGCGACCCGTATGGCCCAGTTGAATGGCCGGGACCGCCCCCATGTCCTTGATCATCCTGACCACACGGGCCATGCTTTCGATCTGCTCGTCCTCCCACAGCCCGGCACACGAAGTGCTGGTGCGGCCGTCGGGTGTGATGGCGATCTGTTCGGGGAAGACCAAGCCAAACCCGCCAGCCGCACGCGAGCCCAGAAGCATCAGGTGGAAGTCGTTCATCTTCCCATCTGGCTCAGACCGATACATTGTCATCGGCGACATCGCGATGCGATTGCGTAGCGTGACTCCCTTGAGCGTATAGGGTGTGAACAAATCAGGCATGGACATGCTTCCTTGGCTTTTGCATCTTTTGATTGCAGAGGACACGTGAATCGCGTCGCTGAAACGACGCTATGTTAATTGATTACTTGTCTAGGTACTTTGCTTCAAAAGCAATATATGCGGATTAAACCTGAGCTTGCAAAGAATCAAAATGGTAGCTATCGTTGACCGACATCACAAAGAAAAGGTGAAAACCATCAATACCGCACGTATTTTTTAATCGGGCCGCAGTCAGGCAATCAGATTGCCCAAAGAGTACCGCTTCGCCGGCACCGAAGTAAAAGTAAAACATGTTGGTAGGGGGTGCTGCGAAAAAGTTGGACTCCCGAGAGCGACTTTTGCGAAAGCCTTGATACAGGCCGAAAAAGAGCCTAGTCTTCAGCAAACACTCACTAAACGTGATTTGATTATTAAAATCCTCGATCCAACGCAATTCGGTCAGTTTCTGACGACAGAATATGATCGATGGGGAGCGACAGTCAAGACCGTCGGCATTAAAACCGACTAAAGTTCCAGCGGGTCTGCTAACGTGGGCCCGCATATTTTATCAATAAAAAAAAGGGAGATGATCTTGCAAATTTTCAGACTTCGGGCGTTGCGTTTACTGCAAGCCGTTTTGGTCGTTTTAACAACAGGATTGAGTAGCCTTGCCTTAGCCAGCTACCCTGACAAACCTATCAGAATGATTATCCCTTGGCCTCCTGGCGGTGGCTCAGATGTCTTGGGGCGCATCGTTGCTAGGCACATGTCAGATGTATTGGGACAGCCCGTTGTCGTTGAAAATCGAGCCGGAGCAACAGGTCTGATCGGTACCGATATGCTGGTCAAATCAGTGCCGGATGGTTACACGATTGTTTTCATTGCCGACTCTTATATTGTGAGCCCACTGGTTTCTCCCAAGACAGCTCGCTATGATGTGAATAAGGACTTCACGAACATTGGTATGGTCGGATTTTTCCCTTTGGTTCTAGTTGTGAATCCCCAAAATAATTCAGGCGATTTAAAACAATTTATCCAGAAGGGCAAAGATCCTGCCTCAAAGATGACTTACTCATCTTGGGGAATCGGTAGCTCAAGCCACCTAGCGACTGAAATGTTCTTGGCTCAGACAGGCAGTCAGATGTTGCATGTTCCTTTTCAAGGTGCGGCACCCGCTATGACAGCGGTTCTGGGAGGGCAGGTTGACTCAGTCTTTGTGCCCGCGGTCGTTGCGTTGCCTCATCACAACGCAGGAAAAGCAAAGATCCTGGGTGTTTCGAGTCAAAATCGACTGGCTGCCGCACCACA
>CANKOW010000304.1 GCA_947484295.1 Alcaligenaceae bacterium
CACAGCAGGGTTAGGCGAGAAGCCGCCAAACTCATCGAAGTGACGCTCGGGGATCCACACGGTGCTGAAGCCATGTGTGTCAGCGTACTGCGCACCATCCATCACGAGTTGATATTTACCCGCAGCGTTGTTGGCATCGTAGTTGCCAAAATAAAACACACTGAAATCCAAGTGCTTGGCGCTAAAACCCGACGCAATATTGAGATCAGACAAAGAGCCCGAATGGGCTAGTTTCGATTGTTGACGAAACCATGCCCTCTCAGAGGGCGCCTCCTTTTCTGTCGCGTTAGTTTCGAGTGCTTTAGTGTTCGAAAGGGTTGAAGTTGTTGGGGCAGATTTGATGTAACCACCGTCGCGTAGCGCAAAGACTGTTTCTTTGACTGCTTTGATGACATCGTCTAAATCTTGATCGGTATGCGCTGTCGATAAGAAGCATGCACGCCACTCCCAGATATAGACTCCTTTTTCGAGCAATTGGTAGTAGAACATTTCCAAGTTGCCTGAGAACTTGAATTGAAAAGTCGACGCAAAATAAACAACTTTAATCGGGATACTTTCAGATTCGAAAAATTGATTTAACGTGTTGGCCAGTTCCGCAGTTCTGCGGTTCAGGTTCTCTTGCAAAGCAGGGCCCTCGGCCTTGAGCTTTCTCAAGGTTGCCAGGCATGTGGCCATCGAAAGTGGATGTTGGCAGAAGGTTCCACCGAAATAAGTTCGGGTCTCTCGAGGATATGACGCATCCCCATACTCCCAAAATCCGCCATCGATACCACCCATGAAGCGAGCCGAACCAGCGACTGCGCCAATCGGCAAGCCGCCGCCGATAATTTTCCCATAGGTTGCCAGATCTGCTTTGATGCCAAGTAGGCCTTGAACGCCAGCAGGACTGGCTCTGAAGCCACTGACCATTTCATCAAAAATCAAAGCGACGTTTTTCTCTTGCGTCAGTACTCTTAATTCTTTTAAAAACTCAAAGGGCTTAAGATCAAGACGTCGACTTTGAACGGGCTCAACCATGACGGCCGCTAACTCATGTGCATGTTCGCGGATGATATCTAAAGATTTTTGGGTGCCATACTCTAAGACAAGAACGTCTTTGGCAATGTTGTCGGGTACGCCCGGAGCGAGTGGTTCAGAGACGAACTCGCCGTTGATGATGCTAGTCTTGACTAAAGTGCCATCCGAATGACCATTGTAGGCGCCATCGAAAATCACAATTTTGCTTCTGCCAGTCGCTGATCTCGCCAAGCGCATGGCGATCATCACGGCCTCAGTGCCCGAGTTTGTAAAAGCGACGCGGTCGTGTCCTGTTAAGTCTGTAAAGAGTTCGGTAATTTCACCCATGTGAATGGAGCGGGGGCCTAATTGAAACCCGTGCTCTAACTCTTTTTGAATGACGCCCTCAAGAAACTCTGGTTTGCTACCAAAAAGTAGCACGCCAAAACCCATGGTTAGATCGACGTAATTATTACCATCCACATCCCAAATACGTGAGCCGGTTGAGTCGACGCCTGTGATCGGATATAAGATTTCTTTGGTAGAAAATCTAAAGCCGATACTCGCGCGGCTGTCAGCGAGCCCTTTTCTGCTCGCTTGTGCTAGCGTTTTCGATTTAGGCGTTTTCTTCTGATAGCGATCAATCAGATTATTCAGGTAGGTGCTTTGTTGGGTTGATAAGTTGCCAACAGTTGGTTTAATCGGGATGTTCAGCGCGCGTAATGGTGAGGAGCGGTCTTCTGACTGGGGAGACACAGGTTCAGAGTTAGACGGTACAGGCGCAGAGCTTGTTGACGCCGCGGTTGCAGCAGCAACGATCGCGTGCGCTGCAGTGGGCTTGGTGACAGCGAGAGCCTGCGATTGAACGGGCGCCTGTGGCTGAACCGGCGCAGCGGGTTGCGTAAGTACCTGTGCCGCTGGTTGTGCGAGCATTTGCGGAGCAGGTTGCGTAAGTACCTGTGGAGCAGGTTGTGCAAACACTTGTGTACCAGCTTGACCCAAAGCGGTTGCGTGCATCAAAGCCAACTGCTGGGACATTAATTGAGTCTGCGCCAGGATCAGTTGAGTCATCGCTGAGCCGTCTTGTTGTGTAAAACTTAGAGGCGCAGGCATTGAGACGGGCGCCATCACTGGCATGCTTTGGAACACGGCAGCTGGCGCATGGCTTGCTATGGCCGTTGGTGCGTAAGCTTGAGGTGCGATCACCTGGGGTGCAACAACTTGGGGTGCGATAACCTGAGGCGCAGCAACTTGAGGTGCAACAACCTGAGGTGCAACGGCCGCTGGTGCAGGCGTTGGGTTGGTCGTGTTGGTCGCCTGCTCCGGGGCAAGCTGGGTTGCCTGAAGTGCGTTCAAGTAGTGTGCAATCGCACTCACCGAACTAATTTCTTCAAAAAACTGTCTGATCTCGATTTTGACACCAAAGTTATCTTCGATGACTCGAGCGCCAGACAGCAGTACCAGCGAATCCGCTCCCATTTCAACAAAGGGTGAGTGAATGTCGATCTCTTCAGGGGACGCCCGAAATAGTTCAGCAAATAAGTGCAGCAGTCGATTCAGAATGGAATCGTAGTGATCCACAACGGGTGCTGGCGCTTGTAAACCAGGTGAGGTTGGAGCATTCATGACTTGTTGTTCCTTAGTATTAATCCAGTAACTCTGACGCTGAAATTGATAAGTGGGTAGGTTAGGTATGCGGTGTGTAGCGCCGAAATTCCAATGCGCCCAGTCGATCGGCAAGCCGAACGAATAGAGTTTGGCGACGGTATGTGCGACAACCTGGCCGTCAGGCTTGTAACGCTGTAGGCTAGGCAGCCAAGCTGCGACGTTTAGTTGAGCTTGCCCGAGATTTGCCAACAATGGGTTGGGGCCAATTTCGATGACTAGATCGGGTTTGGCACTCGCCAGACTCTCGAGTGCCTTTGAAAAAAGTACCGGCTCACGATAGTGACGACTCCAATAGCTCGCTGAGATTTTGGTCTCTGTATCGAGCATCTTGCCTGACAGACTAGAGAAAAAAGCAAGCGTTGGCTGACCGTAGGTTAAGCCCCTAGCAAAACTCTCTAGGTTTTTAAGAATTGGATCTATCAGCGGCGAGTGAAACGCGTGAGTCACTGTTAGAGGATGGGTCTCGATCTTTAGATCTTGGCATTGTTTACTGATAGTCTTTAGTATTTCTTTGTCACCCGACAACACAATACTATTTTCGCTATTGATTACGGCAACACTTATGCAAGTGTCATACGGCTGAGCCAGTGGGGTGATTTTCTCTACATTAGAAAAAACGACCATCATCGCGCCATTACCGTCTAGGGTGTCGGTGAGCCTTCCGCGTTCAGCTACGAGCTGCAAGGCGTCTTTCAGACTCATCACCCCCGCAACACAGGCCGCGGCATACTCGCCTAAGCTGTGTCCAGTCACGGCGCAAGGCTTCAACCCCAACGCCATCCACATATGGCTCAACGCGTATTGAACGCTGAATAACGCAGGTTGCGCGTATCGTGCCTTTGTATTGAGCAGACTGCTGACACTCTCGTCATCAGAGTGCATGACTTGCAGCAGCGGGATGTCTAGAA
>CANKOW010000305.1 GCA_947484295.1 Alcaligenaceae bacterium
TAACAAACAGTGTGGTACCCGACCGTCTACGACGTGAACGGACTTCACGCCGTTGCGCGCCGCGTCAAGCGCGGACGAAATTTTTGGCAGCATGCCGCCCGAAATCGTGCCATCGGCAAATAAGGCGTCAATGGTGGTGGCTGAAAGCGAGCGTAATAGTTTGCCGTCTTTATCGAGCACGCCTGGTGTGTTGGTCATCATGAGCAGTTTTTCTGCGCCTAAGACTTCGGCCATTTTTCCGGCCACGACATCCGCATTAATGTTGTACGCCAAGCCATCTTCGCCATAGCCAATCGGTGAAATCACCGGAATAAACTGATCGTCTTGCAGGGCTTTGACGACCGCGGGCTCGACATGCTCAATGTCGCCTACAAAACCGATATCAATCGGATTAGAAGGGTCTTCTTTATTGGGCATGAGTTTCTTTTTAGCCTGGATCAAACTGCCGTCTTTGCCGGTCAAGCCCACGGCCTTGCCGCCCGCCTCGTTGATCATCAGTACGATGTCTTGCTGTACTTGGCCACCGAGTACCCACTCAACGACTTCCATGGTGTCGGCATCCGTGACGCGCATGCCTTGTATGAAGGTGCCTTGTTTACCGATGCGGCGCAGCGCCTCGTCAATTTGCGGGCCGCCGCCATGCACCACAATGGGATTGAGGCCGATGAGTTTGAGCAGCACCACATCGTGCGCAAAGCTGCGTTGTAAGACCTCTTCGGTCATGGCGTTGCCACCGTACTTAATCACGATCGTTTTGCCATGAAAACGCTTGATGTAAGGCAAGCTTTCAGACAAAACTTTTGCAACGACTTCAGGAGGCATCTGTGAGGATTGGGGCTGGCTAGTCATGGGGCGTTTGCAACATTAGTGGCGTGTTGAGGGAAAAGGGCTGTCAGTAAAATTTTAATAATTGTAGTGTGCGGCGAACGCCTTAGCCTGCGAGTGCTTTTTCGAGCGTGCCGCGAAACTCTGTTTTGTTGTACTCGCCTAAATAGCGCTTGAGGATACGACCATTTTTATCGATGAGAAAAGCGGTTGGCGTGAGCTTGACGTCACCGAAAGCCTGAGCGACTTGCCCCACCGTATCGAGTGCGACGGTAAAGGGAAGCTTGCGCGTCTCAACAAAGTTAATCACGTAGTTGGCAGGGTCGTATTGCATGGCGACGGCGATGATTTCAAGGCCCTGTGCCTGGTACTTGCTGTAGTTTTCGATGCTGTCGGGCATTTGCGCCACACAGGTGACACAGCTGGTTGCCCAAAACTTGACCAGTACGACCTTACCGCGCAGCTCGGACATTTTTAACTGCTTGCCCGAGAGTGTTGAAAAAGTGACTTCGGGTGCTTGTGCAGGCGGGCTGGCAAACAGCCAGACGCCCAGCACGCCGAGTGTCATCAGCACGGCCGCAGCGAACAGTTTTTTCATCTGATCGGAAGAACTTCAACGCCAGCGCCACTTGCTGGTGTTGCCGCGGCGGGCGCCTCTCCTAGGGGTGTCGTGCTACCGCTGGAGGTTTTATTGAATATGCGATTCGAGTCATCGAGCTTGTTGGCTTCGGCGGCCGAGATTACTTGAAAGAGCTTGTCAACGCGTTTGACGCCGCTTACTTGCGCGGTGGCCGCCGCGGCGAGGTCGCCCTCGCGTTGGGTCACCAGGCCCATCAGATACACCACGCTGCGATCGGTCACCACAACAATCGTGCGCGAGGGGATCTCGTTGGTGGTCGCCAGGGTTGTCATCACTTTAGAGGTGATCCAGGTGTCGTTACTGAGCTCGCCAAATGAAGCGGTTTCTTTGACGATGTTGACCTGATTGGAGACCGACTTCACACTTTGGGTTTTTCGCGCAATTTCAGTCATTTCTGCTTTGCGGTCGTTACCCAGCGAGTCGCCAGTGATCAGTACAACACCATCATAGCTGCTAGTGGTGACGCGCACGCTGTCCCCAAATTTTGACCGAATTGAGTTGGCCACTTTAATTTCGATGCTTTTGTCTTCGACCTGCTGACCAACGGTGCGGCGATCGACCGCAACGATGCCGGTCGTGGCAGCAGCCCCACCGATTAACAGCGGCACGCAGCCTTGCAATAGGGCGCTTGTGCCGGCCAAGGCGAAGCACAGCATTAAGGGACGAACAAAAGGGGCAAGCAGTCTCATGCTGGGTCTCCGAGTAATAACGTGTCAATGCCATCGCATAGCAGGTGTAGCAAAAGAATATGAACTTCTTGAATACGCATTGTGCGATCGTGTGGGACACACAAATGAATGTCATCGGGCAGCAGCAAGTTGCCGATGGTGCCACCCCCTTTGCCTGTCAGTGCAATCACTTTCATTTCACGCGCGTGCGCAGCTTCAATTGCGAGCTGCACGTTGGTCGAGTTGCCGCTCGTTGAGATCGCGACCAGCACATCACCCGGTTGACCGAGCGCCATAATTTGCCGCGCAAAGATTTGATCAAAGCCGTAGTCGTTACCCACTGCGGTCAAAATTGAAGTGTCGGTGTTGAGTGCGACGCCCGCGAGCGGCAAGCGGTCGCGTTCGAAGCGCCCGACCAGCTCGGCGATAAAGTGCTGGGCATCGGCTGCTGAACCGCCGTTGCCGCAAGCGAGCATTTTGGCGTTGTTGGTGACGCAGCCAAAGCACAAGTCAATGGCGCGTAACAGCGGCGCAGACAGGACTTGCATGCTGCGCTGTGTGGCAGCCATGTTGTCCTCGAAATGAGCGGTCAGTTTAGCGGCGAGATCCATGGTGTAGGCGAAAGCAATGAATGCTGAATTATCTCATTTATCCTGAGTGAGGCGAACAGCATCGCGATACCAGACCGCCCCGTCGGATTCGAAGGCGATGACATCCAGCCGGTAGGTGGGTATTTGTCGGTCAAAATGACGGCTCGCGAGCCTAGGCAGCCACCATTGCGCAGCACGTAAAAAGCGTTGTTGCTTGGCGTCTGAGACGCTTGCCGCAGCGCCCCCAAAGCGCTTTGAGGCGCGTCGCCTGACTTCGATAAAGACCAAGTGTGCGCCCTCACGCACGACCAGGTCGAGCTCGCCTAGCGGGCAGGTGAGTTGCCGACCTAACAGTTGGCAGCCGGCCTGTTGCGCCAGCTGCCAAGCTGCTTGTTCGTAGTGATCGCCGGTTTGCTGACGCGCCGAACGCTGAGGTGCGCGGGTCATTTGAATGGGATCAGGCTTGGCCCGCGCTTGCCTGGCAAGTTTGCGCTTGCGCGCCTGCAGGGCTTTACGTTGCGCCTGTTGCGCAAGTAAAAACAAGGGCTCAATGGGTGATTGGTCTGCTGTCATGGATTGAAGTGTTGCCGGAGGAAGCGTGTCTGAGCGGTTGCACGGACATGAATTGTGGTTGTGAGGGTCAAGTGTCACGGCTTAGGTGCAAAGAGGGTGGGCTCTGGTAAGTTGCAAGCCGGACATCTACCGACAGGCGGACTACACTGCCACAATTCACTTCCCTCGTGTAGCACCATGACCGAACCTGTCCTACCTGAAGATTTGCCTGATGCCTGGCAGCGCGTCGGACA
>CANKOW010000306.1 GCA_947484295.1 Alcaligenaceae bacterium
CGAGCTACCAGATATTTTTTGACGCTGTTCAAGCACCGGAAACCGCTGCCATTGCTCTTGCATGCGTTGAGCAATCACGCTTTGGCTCAAGCCGATGTTGGTCGCGCCGATCGTGAGGTTGTCACGTACCGACAGGCCTGGAATGATCTGGCGGCCTTGAGGCACGTGAATTAGGCCTGCGCGCGCAAGCTGATGGGCCTGAATCTTTTCAGTGCTTTGACCATTAAACGATATTGCGCCTGATTCAAGTGGTAAGAGGCCCGACAACGCTCGAAGCAACGATGTTTTGCCGGCACCGTTTGCGCCGATCACTGCAAGTATTTCGCCTGGCCCTAAGTCAAGACTGATATCTCTTAATACTTGATTGGCGCCAATGTTTGCGTAGAGGTTTTTGGCGTGAATCATCTTCCGATCCTCAGATTCGACCAAGGGTTGACTATTTGCTGGTCACAACCTTTGTAGAGAGCGTAATTATTGTCGGGCACCCTGTTTAAGCGCATCGCGATCATTTTTTCGCCCCAGTGCCAAGGTAGGCCTCGATCACTTCTGGATTATTCTGGATCTCTGCTGGGGTACCACAGGCAATCAACTTGCCAAAGTTCAGCACACTTATGGTGTCGCATACCGACATCACGAACTCCATGTTGTGTTCAACCAGCAAGATGGTGATGCCGTGATCGCGCAATTTACGGATGACTTGCGCAATCGCTTTGGCTTCTTGGGCATTCATGCCTGCAATCGGCTCATCAAGCAACAGCATTTTCGGGCGCTGTGCAATTGCGCGGGCCAACTCAATGAGCTTGCGGTGGCCATAGGGTAGTTGTGTGGGTAGACGATCTGCAAACTGCGCAAGCCCAAAAAACTCTAAGATGGCATAAGCCTCTTTGCGCTCGTCACCTTCGAGTTCACCGCCTGATATGAATGTGACAAAATCTTTGCCGTATGAATGTTTGTGGGCGACTCCTAACAGCACATTGTCGAGTACCGAGACGCCTTCGATGAGTTGAAGGTTTTGAAAGGTTCGCGCTAAACCTAAGTTAGCGCGCTTGGCAATATCCAATGAAGACAGATCAAGGTCGCCCAAGTGAATCGAGCCTTCATCCGCACGATAAATGCCTGCAATCATGTTGATGATGGTGGATTTTCCGGCGCCATTGGGACCGATCAAGCCGTGAATGGTGTTTGGCTTGACCTCGACTGAGACTTGATCAACGGCCTTTAGGCCGCTATAGCTTTTGCTGATACCTTGAATGCTAAGCGAGGTATTGCCGCCTTGCTGCATAGGCAGTGCGCCGGTGTTAGAGATAGCTGGGGCAAGCTCTGACGCCGCTGCGTTTGCAGGCGCGTCTCGGCCAGCGTTGTCGGGCGTGGCTGTGGCAGTCGCAGAACTGTCTGAAGATGCGTTTGCACTCGTACCGCTTAAAGATGTACCCCCTTTGAAGCGCAGCGCCAGACTACTAATCAAACCTGCCGCACCTTTCGGAAACGCCAGCAGCACGATTAATAAAATCGAGCCATAAATCAGCAAGCCATATTTATGAATATCCGCAATCACCTCAACAATCGCCATTAAGATCAAGGTGCCTAGCAAGGGCCCAGTCTTAGTGCCCAGGCCGCCGACAACTGTAGCGATTAAGAGGGCGATACTCAAACGCACTGAAAATGCATCACTGCCCACATACCCAGACTGGTGTGCAAAAAACGCACCACCCAAGCCGGCCAAGGCTGCAGCAAAGGCAAAGATGGCGGCTTTCCAGAGGCTGACGTCAACGCCCACTGACGCGGCAAAGACTTCTGATTCACGAATCGCACGTAGATTGCGCCCGAGCCGACTTTGATTAATAAAGTCAGCCAGCAGCTGCACGATAATCAGGCTGGCACCCGACACGTAAAAGAACACAGTGGCTGACATTTTAGGAAAGCCGAGATCAAGGCTTGGCACCCCTGATAAGCCCATCGCGCCACCGGTCAGGCTGATCCAGCGTTGCCCAACGATATCCAGAATATAGCCAACGGCGAGCGTGGTCATGGCTAAATACAAACCACGGGTACGCAACGCAAAGACGCCAACTAAGCCACCACCGATGGCTGCAATCAAGACGCCAAAGGTAATCGACAAAGGGACAGGCCAACCCAACTTAAGTGAGGTCAGGGCAGAGCCATAGGCCCCCAGCGCATAAAAGCCCGCCTGGCCAATCGACATTTGGCCAGATAAACCCAACAACAGATTCAAACCCGTGACGGAAATCGCGGTATAGAAAAACGTTTGCGCTAAAAAGATATAGAACCCGTTGACCGGCAGCCAGGGCAATAACAAAAATATCGCGATCGCAATCGCGTAGGGCAAACGGTTTGAGGGCCGCGCTTGCAACGTGCGCGCTTGCAGAGTGTTATCTGACATCTGCGCTCCTTTCTGAAAACAGACCAGAAGGTTTGATCGCAATAATGATTAACGCCGCCAGCAGGGGGTATAAGTCACCAAAGCCAGAATCAACATAATTTGAAATCGATTCGAACACGCCAAACAAAATCCCACCAATCAAGATACCAACCGGGTTCGCAAAGCCGCCAATTGCCGCCACGATCAAGGCTTTGATCGTCAAGACCAAACCCATTTGTGGGTTGATGGTCACGATCGGGCCGATCAGCACACCGGCGACCGCAGCTAAGATCGAAGCAATCACAAACACACCAACCTTGACGCGATTGGTATGGATGCCCAGCAGCATGGCCGCCTCTGGATTAAACGCAACGGCCTGAATCGCCTTGCCCCAGCGCGAATGAAACATGAAGCCGTAAAAGAGACCGACAATTAACACTGCGGCCACAATCACTAAAATTTCTTCTACAAATAACCCTGCACCCAAGACCTGCACAACTTCGTCACGCTTTGAGCTAAACAAAGGGGCTGAATATTGTGAAGTTTTGCCAAAGCCAAGTTCGATCACGTTTTGCAGGATCAAAGCAACGCCTGCGGTGGTCAGCATCCACGAATAAGCACCAATCAAGGTATCTTTTTTGCGATCAAGCGGGCGGATCGCGACGCGATCTAACAGCCAGCCCATCACGGCAAGAATCACCAGAACCGCCACAACGGCTAAGCCAAGTGGGATGTCGAGTTTACGAAACAGCAAGAGCAAAAATGCCCCGACCATTAAAAAGTCGCCTTGCCCGAAGTTAACGCGATGGGTCGTGAGGTGGGTGATGTAGAGGCCAAGCGCGACGAGGACGTAAATCGCCCCCATCGCCAGGCCGCCCGACAGCACCTGGATCAGGTTGCCGAGCTCCATCTTAGTATTTCAAACGGGTCACAACGCCATTAGTCCAGACGCCCAAGAAGACATTTTCGTAGTCAAGGCACTCGTGATCCGTTGCGCTGAAGGGTTTAGCGGGTGTGGCTGAAACCGCTTCAATGCCAGAGATATTTTCGATGGCATTGCGAATGGCTTCAGGGTCTGATTTACCGACTTGATTAACGGCTTTGAAGACGATTTGCGCAGCG
>CANKOW010000307.1 GCA_947484295.1 Alcaligenaceae bacterium
TAAGACACCACCAAGTTCATATACTCAAGTGGATTTTTAAGCTGATCATTGGCATTGATGGTGGTCGAGCGCACCGTGCCATCCAAGGTCCCTTTAGGCTGATTAACATTGGCGCCCACGATCGCCGCGCGCACGTCTGCCAAGGTCAAACCGTACGCGGCCAACGCCTGCGGATTGGCTTGTATGCGCATTGAAGGCCGCTGCCCACCCGCTACGGTCACCAAGCCCACGCCAGCCACCTGGGCGATCTTCTGCGCCATGCGGGTGTCGACCAAATCGCGGATTTGAGGCAAAGGCACGGTGGGCGAAGTCACTGCTAAGGTCAGTACTGCGGCGTCTGCCGGATTGACTTTGTTATAGACGGGCGGCGCCGGTAATTCGCGTGGCAATAAATTACTCGCAGCGTTGATCGCAGCCTGCACCTGTTGTTCGGCGACATCGAGGGGTAATGACAAGGCGAATTGCAGCGTGATCACAGAAGTGCCTGACGCGCTACTAGACGACATCTGCCTTAACCCCGGCATTTGCCCAAACTGTCGTTCGAGCGGCGAGGTCACGAGCGCGGCCATGACATCGGGGCTGGCGCCAGGGTAGAAGGTGGTCGCTTGAATGGTGGGGTAATCGACTTCGGGCAGGGACGAGACCGGTAGCCAGCGGTAGGCAATCAGCCCAGACAAAAACAACGCCACCATAGCAAGCGTGGTGGCAACAGGCCGAACAATGAACGGCCGCGACAGGTTCACGGGCGAGGCGGCGCCGTCGTGGTGGCTGGCCGACCGGCACTCTGATTATTTGGTACGCCCCCCGCGTTGCGCCCGCCTGCTGCGGGCACGCGGTTGCCGGCAGTGTCGGGGCTGCCCACCACACGTACTTTTGCGCCTGCGCGTAAACGATCGGTGCCTTCAAGTACGACGCGCTCATCGGCTTGCACGCCTTCGAGGATCGCCACACGATCGCCGCTACGTGCCCCTGTTTTTACCATGCGTAACGCCACGGTATCGTCGGGCAAAATCACGTAGACAAAGGCACCCTGATTGCCCTGCTGCAAGGCTCCCGCCGGAATCGTCAACGCGTCCTTTATGGTATTGACCCGCATCCGCACGTTCACAAACTGGTTAGGAAACAAGGCATCGGTTTCATTACTAAAGCGCGCCTTGAGTTTGACCGTACCCGTTGACACATCGATTTGATTATCGATCGTCGTTAACTCGCCTTGAGCCAGACGCACTTGATCCGAGCGATCGTAGGCCTCGACAGCAAGAGTTTTTCCGGCGAGCAAAGGCCCACGCACGGCAGGCAAATCGTTTTCGGCCAGTGTAAACAACACAGTTATCGGCTGCGTCTGAGTGATCACCACCAAACCCACTGGGTCATTGGCGTTAATCAAATTGCCTGCATCGACTCGCCGCAGGCCTAGCCGACCCGCAATCGGTGCTGTGATGCGGGTGTAATCGAGCTGCAGCCGCGCACTGTTGACTGCAGCCAGATCGCTTTTAATTTGGCCTTCAAACTTGCTGACCAATGCCAATTGGGTGTCCAGCATTTGCGGTGCAATCGAATCCTGCTTACGTAAAGTTTGATAGCGCTGTAAATCACGCTTGGCGTTTTGATATTGCGATTCGTTTTGTTGTTGTTGGCCGAGCGCCTGCTGAAGGGCCACCTCAAACGAGCGAGGGTCGATCTTGGCGAGCAACTGATCCTCTTTGACTTGTTCGCCCTCTTTGAACAAGACCTCGATCAATTCGCCCTGCACGCGGCTACGCACCGTGACAGTATTGAAAGCCGTGACTGTGCCAAGACCACGTAAATAAATATCTAAATCTTGAACCTTGGCAACGTCGGTTTTAACTGGCACGGACGGCACGAAGCCAGCCGGCGGCCCCTTCTTGGCAGCTGTAACAGTTGCAGGCATCCACCACCAGACTGCGAACGCTACCAAGACTGCACAACTTATCCAAACGAGCGGCGACCTAATTAAAGGGCGCCTTGACAAACGTTCAAGCATTAGAGTTTCCAGGCGACTCTACAGGGCGCAAAGGGTCATTTTGAAGGCAACATCTTGCGCCACAGCATGTGGCCGCTGATCACCCTGCTGAGCCGAGTAACGGATCCAGACCATATACTTATTAGCACTAATTTCAGGAAACACGCCGGCAGCGTCGTCAATCCAAACCCGCAAAAGTTGATACGTTTTACCCGCTAACATTTGCTGATAAGCCCCTTGAGGCGCCACCGCCTTGATTGTCTCGCCCGATTCGCGCAGCAGCCGCAGGACGATAGAAATTCCGATCTGTACTGGGATCAAGGTTGAGATCCAGCGTTGCAAGTCGGCTTGGCGCCGCCCATCAGGCAAGCTTTGCCAGGAATGAAACGACGGCATGTCTACCTGAGTGCCACCACCCGGCACCACAAGCCGACCGCGCAAGCTGGTCAGCCATTCGTTCTCGCGCAGCGTGTGACCCGTACGACCACTCGCATTGAGATTCGCCGCCGCTTTTTCAATTTCTGCCAACATGTTTGTTAGCGTTTTTGTATCCACGCCAGGGTGATCTTTTAAACCGACCAGCACCATGCGCTGGCGTTCAAGGTCTTGTAAAACGCTACCTTTAATGTCTGTACGCTCGGTGGCGTCTAACAAGTCAAACAACGCCGATAGCGCCACCTGATGCTGACGGGCATCACTCAGGCCTGCAAAAAATATCATGCGATCAAATAACGACTCAAGGCGCAGCAGCGCCCGAACGCGTTCATTGAAAGGATATTCAAACAGAATCACAATATTTGCATCTATTTAGGCGAATTTTCGCCCAGTTAGGGTACGAGTTTTAACGCAACTTGTGCAAGATTACACCAGCCTTGGTGCAACACCAATACTTGTTTCTCAAGGTCGCTCATGGTAACCGCCTTTGAGTTGTCAATCACATCGTCTGCCACAGCCAATCGTTGCTCGCGGGTTGCCTGAGCGGCCAGAATTTTTTGAATCGTGGCCAGCTCGAGACCGCTTCGAGACTGCACCCGTTCAATTTGAGTCAACTGATCGCAATCTACCACGCACAAGCGGTCGATTTGCTGGCGCCAGCGGCCCGACTCAACCAATAAGGGCACTACAAATACGACGTAGAGGCCCTGCGCTTGCTCTGCCTCTTGGCGCACCGCCTGCGCGATCAGGGGGTGCAAAATCGCCTCAAGCTCAACCCGTCGCGCTGGGTCAGCGAACACTAATTCGCGCATACGGGCACGGTTGAGTGCGCCAGAGGGCTCTAGCACTTCAGCGCCAAACATCTGTCGAATGGGTTCGATGGCTTGGCCCGCCGGGGCCGTCAAGCTGTGGGCAATCAGATCGGTATCGATCACCGATGCCCCCCAACCGGCCAGCAAGTTAGCCACCTGTGTTTTACCCGAACCAATCCCGCCGGTCAGGCCCAACTTAAACTTCGATATCTGCATATTTACCTTATTAACAGGGCCGTCAAAGAGTCAAATGAAAAAAATGACA
>CANKOW010000308.1 GCA_947484295.1 Alcaligenaceae bacterium
CTTTCAAATTGAGTCTTGCAAGGCGGTTAGGCTGGTTGTTCAAGTGTAGGAGCGCTGTCAGTCAAGGTCATGCGACGCATGTCGCGTTTGTAGATTTTGTCATCATAAGGGCGTGCACGATGCATGCTGCAGCGGTTATCCCACATGACCAGATCGAATTGACTCCAGACATGGCTGTACACAAACTCACGCCGCGTGGCCTCTTCAATTAAGTCCCTAATCAAGACCATGCCTTCTGGCCGTGGCATGCCGTGTACGACTCCAATATGTGACGCTAAATAAATTGACTGGCGCCCAGAGCCTGGGTGTTTTCGCACCAAACGCTGCGGAACAGGGGCATAGTTAATTTTTTCTTGCTCATTGAATGCCTCAAAGCCAAGCTGCGCACGTGAGTAGATTAAAGAGTGATCGCAGACCAAGGGAGCGATGAATGCCTTAGTTTTGGCAGGAAGTCGATCCCAGGCCGCGCGCATGTCGGCAAACTCAGTATTTCCACCTTCGGGCGGAATCACGCGCGCATGCAACATTGAATATTTAGCTGGGGTGGCTTTAAAGCTGCTATCCGTGTGCCACAGTGCATTGCCTAAATTAAACATACGCCGGCGATCGTCTGCAGCCAAAATTGAGCCGTCCACATCCAGATTTGAAATGTCGTTCATCTGGTTATAGGCGAGGCGCTGCTTGTGCACATCTACCACCGCACGCGTTTCTTCAAGTGGCCCCAAGCTACGCGCGAAGGCAACCTGTTGATCGTCGTCGAGTTCTTGTTTTGGAAACACCACGACCGTGTAGCGATCCATCGTGTGGTTGATGGTGTGGATTTGCTCTGGGTTCAGAGGTTGACGCAGGTCGATGTCTGTAATCTTAGCGGCAAAGTCGGTGCCGATCGGTGTAATTTTCATACGCTTTGTCTCGTTTGGAAAGTCAGGATTTCCTATTTTTATACTGCAATGATAACTGTAAAAAATCCTCGTATAGCTAGTTGGTGGTGATTATGCATGCCAGGATGAACAGAGGTGCTCAGTTTGTAATACTTGACGCGCGAAAGGCGTCTAAGGTAGCGCGCAAGTCTTAGAAAATAAGGCAGCATGGCGCATGCAGGTTTTTGTCGAGATCACGCCACTGAACTGTAAAAGCTGAATCCTTTGTTAATCCATATTTTGAGATCTGACATCATGCAAGCAAAAATTTTGGCAACAGCCCTTGTTACGGTATTCTGTACGTTCAATGTTGCTGCGCAACAAGCCCCAACAGCCGACCAAGTTATCACTGCCCTCGAAAAAATCAATGGCGTGTTCCCTGGCGAGAGACGTAATCATATTATCGGCGTCTGTGTGGGTGGCTCTTTTGTTGGGTCGAAAGAGGCGCAAGCTCACACACGCTCAGCGTTGTTTTCGGGCGCCGCCATCCCTGTGGTTGGGCGCTTTTCGTTACCAGGCGGCAACCCCAAAGCACCAGATACGGCTAAAAGCCCTCGTGGTTTGGCACTGCAATTCAACCTACCGGGCAATAACCTACAGCACTTCACCATGCTAAATGTACCGGTGTTTGGTGCGGCGACACCTCAAACGTTTTACGCGGCCTTGCTGTCTAACATGGCTGATCCAGCAACGGGTAAGCCTGACCCAGAAAAACAAAAGCAATTTAGAGCGACTCATCCCGATACCAAGCCGCTAGGCGAGTTCATGTCCAAAAATAATCCGCCGGTTAGTTACGCGAACAGTGATTTTTTTAGTATTCATACTTTTAAATTTATCAACGCAAACAATCAAACTACTTTGGTGCGTTGGCACTTTGTTCCTGAAGACGGTGTTAAGCGTCTTACCGATGCAGAGATGGGCACGATGCCAGCCCGCTTCTTGGATGACGATCTGATCGCCAAAACCAAAAAAGGACCGGTTCATTGGAACATGATGCTCACGATTGGTGAGGCCTCGGACGTGCAAAATAATCCAACGGTTTATTGGCCGGCTGAACGTAAAATCATTCAGGCGGGGGTACTCACGCTGACCTCGGCTACGCTACAAAAAGGCGCTGACTGCGAAAAAATTAACTTCGATCCGTTGGTCATGGGTGACGGAATTGCGCCTACCGATGACCCTGTTTTGCTCTTTCGTTCGCCTTCTTACGCGGCCTCGTTTGTTAAGCGCTTAACGGGTAATTAATGACTTGCTTGCAGGGGCAGGGCTCGGGCTGAGCTCGCCCAAGCGCTAGGGTCTCGCGCGCAACCGCCCAATGGTTGAGAGCTAGAGGCTAAGCCAGCCCCTATAATCAGAGCGTATCGCGTGGAAGAGGCTTGCGTTTTATCAATACAGGAGCGGTAGTTCGGCACTACGATGGTGGTGTCGTAATCTTTAACGCCTGACCTTTTTTTGCCGGTACCTTTTTTGCACACTACCTATCTGAACGAATGCTGACTAAACAATTTCTGACCGCCGCTTTCTATAAATTTGTTGATTTACCCGATTTTGAGCAACGCAGGCTGCCTTTGCTTGAGTTATGTGAAGCGCGTAATGTCAAAGGCCTCATTCTGTTGGCGCGCGAGGGTATCAACAGCACTTTGGCTGGGGCCGAGCTCGATATTCGGGCAGTATTGGCAGATTTGCGTTCAGATCCAGCCTTTGCCGATCTGCATCACAAAGAAGCCTGGGCGAATAACCCGCCTTTTCGTCGCATGAAAATTCGTATCAAAAAAGAGATTGTCACCATGGGTGTGCCGGGCATTAGTCCTACCCACATGGCTGGCACGTACGTGAAACCGCAAGACTGGAACGCACTCATCAGCGACCCAGAGGTGGTGGTGATTGATACGCGAAACGACTACGAGGTCGAGCTAGGTACCTTTAAGGGCGCCCTTGACCCCAATATCGGCACATTCTCTGAGTTGCCTTCTTGGGTGGATCAGGCGACGGCGCTTGAAGCCCGCACCGGTAAAAAGCCTAAAGTTGCGATGTTTTGTACCGGTGGGATTCGTTGTGAAAAATCTACCGCACTGATGCGTACCAAGGGTTTTGACGAGGTCTACCACCTTGAGGGGGGCATTCTTAAATACCTCGAAACCGTCCCGCCTGAGCAAAGCCTCTGGGAGGGCGAATGTTTTGTGTTTGACGAGCGTGTCTCAGTTGGCCATGGGTTGCAGCAAACCTCGCGCCCCTTGTGTCGTTGCTGTCGCCAACCCCTACCCGATGGCGCAACCGAATCGCCGCTTTACGAAGAGGGTGTGAGTTGCCCTCGCTGCATCAATAAAACCACCGAGTTGCAAAAGAGCGGGGCTCGCGAGCGACAGCGCCAGTGCGAGCTCGCCAAAAAACGAGACACTGCGCATGTTGGCGCAAAGATGCCTTCTCCTCAGGGTACCTGAGGGCGAATTAACTAGGAATCAAGAATCGTTTTTCGATTTGTCGAGCGACTAGAACAATGACAGAGACCAAGCAAAGATAGACGACAGCTGCAAACATGTACGCTTTAAAAAACTGAAAATTTGTCGACGC
>CANKOW010000309.1 GCA_947484295.1 Alcaligenaceae bacterium
CCCACTTCGTCGTTAGAGGGCGGCTCGGGTAACGCACGATAGTCGCCCACGCTCACGGCCTGCGTGCCCGAGGCTAAGGCCAAGAGAGGGCTGACTAATTTTTTGGATAAGTACAAGGCTACGGCGATTGCAGCAAACACCGCCAACAAAAGCGCCAGGGTCAGCGTCACACCAAACAAGTTGCGTAAGCTTTGCCGAGACAAGGCCAGTTCTTGATAGTCACGATTGCCCAGTTGCACTTCGCTCGCGTTGCGAGCAATTTTTTCGGACACAGGTTGCACCAATTGCAGCCAGCGAGACTCAACGTTTACGCCGAGTAAGCTTTCAGTGCGTTCTGGTGCTGCCAGCGCCACAATCACCCTCAGCTGCAGACCGGGATCAACGGGCCCGCCTGCCAAACTGTCGCCCGTGTCGGCATTTGAATAGCCACGCGTGACCCTCAGCTGATTCAAAATGGCAGCGGGCGGAGGCACGGGTGACAGCGCGCCGAGCTTATCGCTCGAAAAGGCGATCACACGCCCACTGCCACTAAACACCATTGCATCGACCGGGCCACTGGACTCGCGTAACCGCGCCAACACGCCTGCGACTTCTGGATCGGGTGTGGCGTTGAGCTCGGGGGTCATCACGCGGGCACGCGCCTCGAGCTCGGCGAGCTGTGAATCGAGCGCCGCTCGCGCCAGTGCCAAGCCTGATTCGAGTGCGGTATCGACCCGCACGTTGAACCACGACTCGATCGAGCGCGCCATAAACTGCAGAGACACACCATAAATTAAGGTGCCTGGCAACACACCAATTAATGCAAACGCCAACGCAAAGCGCGCGGTTAGACGCGCGCCAAACAAACCACTACGCAGCTGTAACAGCAGGCGTATCGTAAGCGCCACGACCCAGACAAATAACGCAAGCGCAAGCGCCCCGTTCAGCCACAACAACAAACCTTGATACTGCGCCACTCGCGAAGCGTTGCCCGTTGACCAGGCCAGCAAGCCAAACAAGCCCGCGCCGCTGCTGATCCCAATAAATAACGCCACACGAAGTAATCTGTTCATACGCGCCGCACCGCGGGTGCTTTAAACGGAGCGCTCACACCGACCAGGCAGAACAGCGTTGTCATTTGGCAGGCCCCGCCTGCTGAATCGAAAAATCAAAGGGCGCCCAGGGGCTTGCAATCGACCACGCGCTACGATTGGCTGCGGCCTCAAGCTGAAGGGGCCGGGCAAGCTGCGACGCATCAAGACGCATTCTGATGCGCCCGTCATAACGCTGGTTTTTATCAAACCGATCAGAGGGCGCCACAGGCCAACCACGCACTTGCCTAAGCACCGCTAAAGCGTCGTTGAGGGACTTCACTGGCAAAAACAAATCCCCTGTTGTCACACGCCACTGTTGCGTCAACGCGTTATAAGTCAAACGGCGCGTCAATGTCGCCTCGACCAAAACGCGGTCAAACCACCACCATCTGGGCGACGTGATTTTTAAATCAAAGGTGAAATAAAGCGGTACACCGCGCTCGGCGGCTTCGGTCACGACCCGGCCAAGTTCAAAGGTCAGGTCAAGATCAAGCGTCAACTGCCCCTCAGTAATCAAGGGTTCGATGCGCTCGATACGAGGCTCTGCCGCATGGCTGAAACTAACAGCCATGCACAGCAAGGCCGCGAGGATGCCCAGCAGGCCTCGCTTACCTCTACACCACAAAATCGCCCAAGTTGTCATCGTGTGGTGAACGCCTAAGCCTGCCTAGAAAACAAAGCATAAAAGAAACCATCTTGCCCTGCCGGGTGTTCGGCATCGGCGAGGCACGGCAACAACTGGCCCGGTGCAGGCAATCGCACCGCCTGAGCATGGCGCTTTAAAAAGGCCTGTGCCTGCGCCTCACACTCTTGCGGAAAAATCGAACACGTCACCAGTAATAATTTACCTCCGGGCGCAACTAAACTCCAGAGTGAATCCAAAATTTCTCGTTGTAATTTTGCAGTCGGCTTAAGATCTGTGACGCGACGCAACCAACGTATGTCAGGATGGCGACGCACAATGCCCGAGGCCGTGCAGGGCACGTCGGCCAGTATCGCGTCAAAGGGCTTGCCGTCCCACCACGTATGCGCACGCATCGCGCTTTCGGCGATCAGCTCAACATCATCATTGAGTAAACCTAAGCGTTCAAGATTTTGCTCAACGCGGCCCATCCTTGCGTTATCGATGTCGAGCGCAGTGAGTTTGAGTGCAGCGAGTTCAAGCATGTGTGCGGTTTTGCCGCCCGGGGCCGCGCACGCATCCAACACACGCATGCCGTCTTTCAAGTCAAGCAAGGGAGCGGCAAGTTGTGCGCCTGCATCTTGCACCGACCACCAACCCTGCGCGTAGCCCGGCAACGCAGCAATCGGCCGTGGCACATCGAGTACTAAGCCAGCCACACCGAAAGGCTTTGCAGCGATGCCGGCGTCGGTAAAGGCCAGCGCGACGGCCTCGCGCGTGGTTGCCCGCAGGTTGACCCGCAGTGTTAACGGCGGATGCACATTGGCCGTCTCAAGCAGGCGCTGCCAATCTTGTGGGTAAGCCGTTTGCAGCGCTTCAATCCACCACTTAGGGTGGTTGTACTGGGCTTCAAGGTCTTGTGCGAGCTGCGACAGCAACGCGGCACGCTCGCGCTGAAAGCGGCGCAAGATAGCGTTGACTAAGCCTTTGAAATTCAGCGTATCGCGCTGCCCTTGCGTGGCCTCTACCGCCTGATCCACCAAGGTATGCGCCGTGTAAGTGGGTGCGGTGGGGTCACGCTCAGCAGGGTCGCTCAGCGCGACCTCGAGCAGCAAGAGGCTTAAGCCCAACAGCGCAAAGACGGTGGGATTTGGCGGCACGCGATCAAGTAGCAGCCGGCGCAACGCCATCGCCTGGCCCCAGTGCCGCATGGCATAAAAGCTTAAGGACTGCGCAGAAGGGCGTAATTCGGGTCGAACGTCGAGCAAGGCTTCAGTCAACGACTGTCCGGTTTCAACAGCACCGATGGCGCGCGCGGCGGCCAATAAACTATCAGAGAGTGCGGGGGCAGCTTGTGTCATAGGTTGATTGTAGGGGTTCGCGTCGATCGCGGTTAAAATCTCGCTCTCTTTCATGTGGGCTGCGGCCTGCCAGGTGACGTGCCATGTCCTCTCCCAAAGTCGGTTTTGTTAGTCTCGGTTGCCCTAAAGCGCTTGTCGACTCAGAGCGCATCCTCACACAACTGCGTACCGAAGGCTATGTCATTGTTCCCGACTACAACAACGCCGACGTCGTGGTGGTCAATACTTGCGGCTTTATTGATAGTGCCAAAGCCGAGTCCTTAGATGCGATTGGCGAGGCCATCGCCGAAAACGGTCGTGTCATTGTGACCGGCTGTATGGGGGTCGATGAGTCGGTGATTCGTGCGGTGCACCCCAGCGTGCTGGCCGTGACGGGGCCGCAACAGTACGAGCAAGTCGTGCGTGCGGTGCACGAAGCGGCACCGCCGA
>CANKOW010000310.1 GCA_947484295.1 Alcaligenaceae bacterium
TCTTGCACTTCGACTTTCTTGCCGTCGATGGTTAACTCAACCATAACTTTGTCCAGACCTTAAAGATAGGGGGCCACCACACAGCGCTTATGCTCAATGTGGTACGCAAATTCGTCGCGATAATGCTTCAAGAAACCACGCACTGGCATCGCCGCAGCATCACCCAAGGCGCAAATAGTGCGCCCCATGATGTTGCCAGCAACCGAATCCAGCAAATCGAGATCTTCAGGGCGACCCTGGCCATGCTCGATGCGGTTCACCATGCGGTAGAGCCAACCCGTACCTTCGCGACAGGGGGTGCACTGGCCGCAGCTTTCTTCAAAATAAAAATACGATAAACGCAGCAAAGACTTAACCATGCAGCGCGTATCGTTCATCACAATCACGGCGCCCGAACCCAGCATCGAGCCGGCCTTTGCGATCGCGTCGTAATCCATCGTGGTGTCCATCATGATGTTACCTGGGATCACCGGCGCACTTGAGCCACCAGGGATCACCGCTTTAAGCGTTGAGCCACCGCGCATCCCGCCTGCAAGTTCTAACAACTTTGAAAAAGGTGTACCCAAGGGGATTTCGTAGTTGCCGGGACGTTCGACGTCACCGGTAATCGAAAATAATTTGGTGCCACCGTTGTTAGGCTTGCCAACCTCAAGATATGCTGGGCCGCCATTACGGATGATCCAGGGTACGGCGGCAAAGGTCTCAGTGTTGTTGATGGTTGTGGGCTTGCCGTACAAACCAAAGCTTGCCGGAAACGGCGGTTTGAAACGTGGCTGACCTTTTTTACCTTCAAGCGATTCAAGCAAAGCTGTTTCTTCGCCGCAAATATAGGCGCCGTAGCCATGAAACGCATGCAACTGAAAGTTAAATGGCGAACCTAAAATATTATTGCCGAGCATGCCCGCGGCGCGTGCTTCATCCAACGCCTCTTCGAAGCGGTCGTACACCTCAAAGATTTCGCCGTGGATATAGTTATAGCCAACTGAGATACCCATCGCGTAAGCCGCAATGGCCATGCCTTCAATCACGCTGTGCGGATTCAAGCGCAAAATATCCCGATCTTTAAAGGTGCCCGGCTCGCCTTCGTCAGAATTGCAAACCAAATATTTTTGGCCTGGAAACGTGCGGGGCATGAAGCTCCACTTCAATCCAGTCGGAAAACCTGCACCGCCACGACCACGTAACCCTGAGGCCTTAACCTCAGCAATGACTTCTTCTTGGGTCATGCCTTGCGTCAAAATCTTACGCAACGCTTCATAGCCGCCGCGCTTCACGTAATCGGCCAGACGCCAGTTATTGCTACCGAGGCCCTGCATGATTTGTGGCCCTAAATGACGCCCATGTAACCCCATCGAGTTGGGCAAATCATTGTCGGGTGCTGCCACCAAACCTTGCGAATACTTTTGAAGAATAGCGCTCACGCTTTCAGACATCACTGCACTCATTCAGCTTCTCCACGCGCAGCATCAGCCAACTCGCCAAGCATCGCATCAATTTTTTCAGGGACCATCCGCACACACATATGTTTGTTGTTCACGATCAGCACCGGTGAATCGCCACAGGCGCCCATGCACTCGCCTTCAATCAAGGTAAATAATCCGTCAGGCGTTGTTTCACGAAAACCGATCCCGAGCTTTTTCTTAAGATAGGCGGCCGTAAAGTCGCCCTCGCGCAGCGCGCACGGCAAGTTCGTACACACCGCTAACTTGAACTTGCCCACCGGGCGAACGTCAAACATATTGTAAAAAGTCGCATTTTCTTGCACCGCAATGGCGGGTTGACCAAGATAGTCAGCAACGTCTTGAATCACTTCGGGCGACACCCAGCCCTGCTCGTCTTGCGCAATCGCAAGCGACGCCATGATGGCAGACTGCTTTTGATCGGCCGGGTACTTGGCGATCTCGCGGTCAATTCTTTTGTAAGCCTGTTCAGAGAGCAGCATGTTTAAAATCCGGTATGAGCGATGTGGCAACGATTAGCGGTCGATCTCGCCAAAAACAATATCTTGGGTACCAATGATGGTCACAGCATCAGCAATCATGTGTCCACGCGACATTTCGTCGAGTGCCTGTAAATGCACAAAGCCAGGCGCACGAATTTTTAAACGGTAAGGCTTGTTGGCGCCGTCAGACACCATGTAAATACCAAACTCGCCCTTAGGATGCTCGATCGCAGCATAGGCCTCGCCCGCTGGCACGCTAAAACCTTCAGTAAACAGCTTGAAGTGATGGATGAGCTCTTCCATGTTTGACTTCATGCCGGTGCGCTGTGGTGGCGAAACCTTGTGGTTATCGAGCATCACAGGCCCAGGGTTGCTACGCAGCCACTGCACACACTGTTGAATGATGCGATTACTTTCGCGCATCTCAGCCACGCGCACTAAGTAACGATCATACGAATCGCCATTGACACCGACGGGTATATCAAACTGCAAGCGATCGTAGACCTCGTAGGGCTGCATTTTGCGCAGATCCCAAGCCACGCCAGAACCGCGCAACATCGGGCCGCTAAAGCCCAGCGCCTTCGCACGCTCAGGGTCAACCACACCGATACCGACTAAACGTTGCTTCCAGATACGGTTATCGGTTAACAGCGTTTCGTATTCATCTACGCAAGCCGGAAACCGCTTGGTAAAATCTTCAATAAAATCAAGCAGTGAACCCGAACGGGCATCGTTCATGATCTTAAAATCTTTAGCGCTGCGGTACTGGCTGGTTTTACCGTACTGGGGCATTGCATCGGGCAAATCACGATAAACACCACCTGGGCGATAGTAGGCCGCGTGCAAACGCGCACCCGACACCGCTTCGTAGCAATCCATCAAATCTTCGCGCTCGCGAAACGCGTACAAAAATACCGCCATGGCACCCACGTCAAGCGCGTGCGAACCCAGCGACATCAAGTGATTGAGCAAGCGCGTGATTTCGTCGAACATCACGCGGATGTACTGCGCACGCAAAGGCGGCGTAACACCCATCAGCTTTTCAATTGCCAGCACATAGGCGTGCTCGTTACACATCATCGAGACGTAATCCAGACGATCCATGTAAGGCAAAGCTTGCAAAAACGTGCGGTGCTCGGCTAATTTTTCAGTGGCACGATGCAACAAACCGATGTGCGGATCAGCGCGCTGGATGACCTCGCCATCTAACTCAAGCACCAAGCGCAGCACACCGTGCGCAGCGGGATGCTGTGGACCAAAGTTGAGTGTGTAGTTTTTGATTTCAGCCATGATTAACGCCCTATTCCGTAGCCGTCTTCACGAATCACACGCGGAATAATCTCTCGCGGTTCGATCGTAACGGGTTGATACACCACACGGCCTTGCTCAGGGTCGTAACGCATTTCGACGTTGCCATACACCGGAAAATCTTTGCGAAACGGATGACCGATAAAACCATAATCAGTCAGAATACGACGCAGATCAGGATGGCCTTCAAACACAATGCCAAACAA
>CANKOW010000311.1 GCA_947484295.1 Alcaligenaceae bacterium
ATGAATCTCGGGCAACAACACCAACGGGCCACCAATCGAACTCACCGAAAACAAAAAGAAGTGCGTTAACAAATCAAACCAATCTGTCCACTGCATCACAAAACTTAAGGGCGCGTTCATGATTTGCCCCGCAGCTTAATGAAGGTCAAAACATAGCCTAACCCGCCTAAGCCCAACATGACATAGACCAAGCGCCAATGCAGCAAAGCAACACCCACAAAGCTCAAGCAGGCCAGCACCAAACACACCGGCACGCCTAGTGGATTGGTTTTCAACGCGGTCAACAGTTTGAGCCCTGTGGCAATAAACAACCCCGCAGCGACCGCCCCCATGCCGCGTAAGGCATCGATGACATGAGGATCAGCACCAAAGCGCGCATAGGCCAACGCCATCAGAGCGATCGTAAATGAGGGAAGAAAAAACATACCGGCAACCGATACGATGGCGCCGCGTAAACCAAAATAGCGCGACCCCACCATGATGCTTAAATTTAAAGCGGGTGGCCCGGGCATCGTACGGGCAACCGCCCACTCTTCAACAAACTCAGCCCGCGTGAGCCATTTTTTACGCTCAACTAATTCGCGCTCCATGTAGGCGAGCACGCCACCGAAGCCTTGAATGGCTAAAAGAGTAAAAGAAAAAAATAGGTCTTTAAGCGACTCAGGCTGTGGTCGTGCAGAAGGTGCTGTCATTTGTTATTCACAACATCAACGTTGCAGTTGCCTCATCAGATCAGCCAACTCAGCCACCGAATGATTTTCAAACGAGAGCAAGAGCGAAAGAATCGCCTCAACTAGCTGCGGATCTTGCCCCTCAGCGTTATGACGAAACTTGGCAATGATGTCTTCGTCTGAGGCCGGGTTTTCAGGTTCGCCCTTTGCCAAGGGGACATCGACTTTGTGCACGGCGCCCGCCTTACTTTTGATCACCATCGAAGCGCCACGCTGGCTGGGGTAAGCCTTGGCCCAACCGTCATCGAGCCTTGACGTAATGCGCGAGGCCAAGCTCTGAATCTCGGGGTTCGCGACGACAGACGGCACGTATCGATCTTCGCCAACGTCACCGTAGTAGGCTGCCATCGCCACCGAGTACTTGATACTAAACTTAGCCCCCTCGGCGGTATCAGGCATCTCAGTCGCGCCACAAAAACTCACCGCCACCGGATAGGTCGCCACGTCTACGCTTTCAATATCAGCAAAAGCCAACTTCTTATCTTTCATTACCGCCAAGACACCGTCGGCCGCCGGATGAATATGACGACAGGCCGCATGCAACTTAATATATTGATCAGCCAAATAAAAATGCTGGCCAAGCCCTTCAAACAGAGTCTCAAGATGCATTTCATCTGCCATCGCCTTGAAGAGACCTTTTTCGCCCTCAAGTACAGCAATCGGGCCCTTCGCACCGCGCTTGGCTAAATCAACAGACAGCACACCAGCCATCGCAGCCTTACCCGGATGCAACGGCTTCACCATTGCACCTTCGACCAAAATTTGTAACAAGCCAGCGCCCTGCAAACTCGCGATACCCATCGCGCTTGTCAGTTGCTCTTTATTTAACTTTGCCAGTACACCGCAAGCCGCCGCTGCACCCAACACACCGAGCGTACCCGTCGTATGAAAGCCACGATTCAAATGTGACGGATTCATCGCCTTTGACACGCGGTTGACGACGTCATAGCCCAGAACCATCGCTAACAAAAAAGACTTTCCGTCAGCCTGTTGCGTCTCAGCATAGGCCAAGGCAGCCGGAATCACTGCGACGCCTGCATGCACACCGCCAAAGCGATAGCCATCATCCATATCCAAGGCATGCGCGGTGACGCCATTCCCTAAGGCAGCATGAATGGCAGGCACCTTCTCTTTAAAACCAAACAAAGTCGCGTCCTCAGTGCCCCGTAGGCTTGAAAGATAATCGAGCATCATCCGCGGAAAATCCATCTTCAAACCAGCGATCGACACGCCAATTAAATCGATCGTTAACAGCTTGGCTTTATGCACGACCTCAGGAGGTACGTCTTTAAACTGAGTCTTACAAAAAAGCTCAGAAAATGTCTGCAAAATGGTCTGTTCTTTACTCATTTTTTAGCTCCATGTTTCATTTTTTTCTAGTTGACCTGAATGCGCCCCGTTCGCGCAACTTGTTTCCAGCGTTCGACCTCATGCTTGACATATTCGGCCGTTTGCAGCGGGGTGAGCGTTGTAGGCTCAGCACCTTCTTTAGCAAACAAAGCGAGCATATCGGGCTCGGCGCTCACACTACGAATGGCTTCGTTTAAACCGTTGACCACTGAATCAGGTGTTTTGGCCGGCGCAAAGACCACCCACCAAACGTCAACCTCGTACCCTGGCAAGGTTTCGGCAATTGCCGCTACACCCGGAAAAAATTTTGAACGTTCAAGCGAAGTCACGCCAATTGGCCGCACCAAATCCGCCTTCAGTTGGCCACCGACCGAGGCGAGCGTCGTAATCATATAGTCAATGTTGCCCCCAATCATGTTGGTGACCGCCACGCTGATACCCTGATACGGCACGTGCAACGCCTGAGTGCTTGAAAGCGACTTAAAGTGCTCGACACTCAATTGCCCGATCGAGCCCATTCCGGCCGAGCTATAGTTAACTGTGTTATTGATATCTTTGGTTGCGGCAATCAGTTGTGCGACGCTTTGATAAGGGGTCTTGCTACCAACAATCAACACCATCGCGCCCTTCGCAACGAGGGCGACGGCCTTAAACGAGGTGATTGGATCAAACGGCAGGTTATTGCGTATAGCAGCATTGGTCGCGAATGACGTCGAGATCAATAACAAACTTGAGCCATCGGGTTCAGCACGTGCAACTAGATCTGAACCGATACTACCTCCAGCGCCCGGCTTATTTTCAACAACAACTGTATTAGATAGTTTGACCGCTAATTTTTGCGCTAAGGCACGTGCATAGACGTCGTTGCTGCCGCCTGGCGCAAACGGAACCACAAATTTGATAAGTTTGGGAAGTCCGCTTGGTTGAGCACTACCGCTGACCTTAGGCGTTACGCTTTGTTGAGCAACTATCACGGCATGGGGTACTGCGCTTTGTTGGGCGCGTGCCGCGGGTAGTCCGCTCAAACAACAGGCCAGCGCAATGCCAAGCGTCATCGACCCGTATTGCGATCTTTGTAGAAAAGTCTTATTTGTCATAGCGTTTCGCATCCGTCCAATATTTTTGCATTTCGATAAACAAAAAAATGCCGACTAGGTGATGAGGATCAGACCCGTTAAGGCCTCGACGCCGGTCAGATAGCGCAAGTAGCCCTGAGAGACGAAATCACCGTACCCCAACCAGCACCCTAAACCGCGGAGAGACGTGAGCAAAGCTCCACAGCTTTCGATC
>CANKOW010000312.1 GCA_947484295.1 Alcaligenaceae bacterium
CGGGCCGTCTTCAAGCGTCACGCCGTCAAGCAGCGTCTGCCGCTGTTCTGGTCCCAATTCTCCAAGCACGCGAACGGCATACTCTCGCTCATTACCGTAGCGCGGGTGCAACAGGCGATTACTTAGATCGCCCGAGGTGGTAAAAATCAACAAACCCTCAGTGTTCAGGTCAAGACGCCCGATCGATAACCATTTGCCCACCTTCATCTTGGGCAGACGTGAGAAAACATTCGCGCGCCCGTCTGGATCGTCATGACTGACAATTTCGCCAGCAGGCTTGTGATACAAAATGACACGGGGCGGTTTGCGGGTGCTGCTGCGGGTGACTGGCTTTCCGTTCACGCGCACGAGATCGTTCGCGCCAACACGTTGACCGATGTGCGCGGGCTCACCATTGACCGAAACTCGGCCAGCGATAATTAATTCTTCCATTTCACGACGCGAACCGACCCCTGCATCAGCCAACACCTTGTGCAACTTAGGCATCAAGAGATCGCTGTTCAGGTATTTATTCAAGCGCTGTTCACTGCGCTCGGCGCCAGTCAAATACGACAGCGCTTGATCTGCTTCTTTTTCAAACTCGATTGGGTCACCGATTTCAACCACATCACGCGGATCGATAACCTCTTCGACCGCATTGGGCTCAAACGCCTTGCTGCGTGGTTTGCGCGGTGGCGCACCAGACTCTGGCTCAGCCTCACCCGTGGCGGACTCGCTGCGACGACGACGAAACGGCGTGCGCAATTTGCGACCACGAGGTTTACCGCTCGCCTCGCCCTGCCCGTCTTGCGCGGCCGCGTCGGGCTGCACGGACTGGTCCGACGCAGCGGTGGCAGTAGCCTCAATCGGCGCATGCACGGGTTGTTCAGGATTGGTATTCGTCACTTGGACTCCGAGGGAAAAGTAATAGTTTGTGAGGGCTGAGCATGAGCAACAGGCTCTTCATCAATTGGGGGCAGTGCAGCAGCAGCGTGGTCTTCTGTTGAAGCTTCGTCTTGTGCTGAAGCGTCGGCTTGTGCTGAAGCTTCGTCTTCTACCGAGGTGTGTTCTTCTGTCGCTTGGTCAAGCAAGTCGCCAGACTTGGGCTCTAGGCCCAAGGTCTGCCCTTCGAGCGTCAGAGATTGCAGTGCTTCAGTAATCTCGGCTGCGCCTAAGGCAGGTAGCTCATCGAGTGCTCGCAAGCCCAAATCATCCAAGAACTGTTTGGTCGTGCCCAGCAAGCCGGGGCGACCCGGCCCATCACGGTGGCCAATGACTTCGATCCAACCACGATCTTCAAGCGTCTTGATAATTTGTGAAGAGACTGTCACGCCGCGAATATCCTCGATGTCACCACGTGTCACGGGTTGACGCCACGAGATGATCGCAAGGGTCTCCATCACAGCACGCGAATATTTTGGCGCACGCTCGGGGCTCAGTCGCTCGAGATGACGCTGCATTGACGCTCGACTTTGAAAACGCCAACCACTCGCGAGCTCGGCGAGCTCCATGCCGCGCTCAAGCCAAGCCTGTTGCAACTGTTCAAGCGCTTGCACGATTTGCACATTGGTGAATTCGTCGCCATCTACTTCAAATAACTTGCGCAGCTCATATAAAGGCATTGGCGCCGAAGCACACAGCAAGGCTGCCTCAAGAACAACGCCAGCTTGTATCAATCTTTGTTTTTGTTGATGCGCGTCTTGTTCATCTTGCCCTGCCTGCGCAGAGAGCGGCGCCTCGGCAAACGATACTTCTGCGTCGAGCGCAAGGGTGAGAGTATCTTCGGCTATCTCTTCGGCACTCGCACTTGCGTGTGCATTTGCATTCGCGTCTTCATCAACTTGTTTTTCGTGCGGGTCATTCATAATGATTCAGTGTCCTTATCGCGCATTCTTGCGCTGACTTGTCCTAAAGCGTGAACTACGCTAAACTCCTGTCTCAGACGCGGGGTGGAGCAGTCTGGCAGCTCGTCGGGCTCATAACCCGAAGGTCGTAGGTTCAAATCCTGCCCCCGCAACCAAATACAACTGGTCGATCGCTTTTTGCGCTCGGCCAGTTTTATTTTGTACGTTACGAATTAAATTCATTTCTTTCCTGTTCAACCCTGACTGAGTCATTCAACGACTCACCATCCACTACGCAATGCACAGACTCGCTGTCGACTGAATCGCTGCTTGGTGCACAGATTCATCGTCTTTCGCTAGAGCACTTGCTTAACAGCCAGTATCTTCGCGCCACATGAACACGGTATTTAAATCTTTAGTAGAGGCGCTCATGTGTCGACTAAGACCATGAGGATCATCTAATACGACGCACGCAGCAATGCGCTAGGCCACAAATAGATAAATCTTTGAAAATGAAACGGTGTGATCGAAACCACTGCCACACGCCGAGCGTGTTTGGCCGCATACCCTGAATCGCGCTCATTAAGGTCTAGATCTTGGCGAGCCGAGCTAAGCAATGCACGTCACCCAGAGTCTAAACGCTTAGATGAACGTCTTGAGTGTACCGTAACTTAGCCTAGCCCTTCAAGTCTGAGTGCAAGATACCGACAACCTGACAACAAAAAACCACTAAATCGGCTTCAAAATGTTGTTTTCGTCAAAATCACAGCGCTGTCCGCACCCAGCGCCAACCTGATTAGCCATCACAATCCACTGCCCTGTCACCGTCAGGGTCGCCTGATAAAGATAGCGTTGCCCCAAAAAAGGCGCATGTTTCAAGGTGAAGGCAATTTGCTCAACGGCCAAGCTGGCGGCATCAATGAACACGCGATCGATCGGCTTCGCGCGTTTAGTGAGTACACGCAAAAAAAGTGACCGTAATGCATCGCCCAAGCCACTATTTAAACCACAACACAAACAGCCCTCTGCGCTTGCCGCGGGCGCCCAGACAAAGGCCTCAATCCGGTCAAACCCCAGCGCAACATCACGATGCACGCTATCGGTCAACACCACAGAGTCGCGCATCGAAGCGTGCGCCAAGAGCTTTTTAAGAAAGGCAGTCTGCTCGACACCGTTTTCACCGCGCACTGCAATCACTGGGATCCGACCCAACTGACGCGAGGTCTCGAACACGCTTAATCTAACGCCTTGGGCCATTGAAATGCGGCAGGTTGTTTTGTTAAAAATCGTTGGACAGCATCGGCATGCCACTGCGTCGTACGTGCGACGGCTTGGGCCGAGGACTCAATATCCATCATCGAATATAAGCTGATATTTAACGAGACCTTAAACGCACGCTTAGTCATGGCAAGCGCAGCAGGAGCAGCCTGAGCCAGACAAGCTGCCATTTGATGCGCACGGTCGAGGGTGCGGCCCTGAGGGGTCACTTCGAGAACAATCCCGAGTTCATGGGCCTGCTGCGCGTTCA
>CANKOW010000313.1 GCA_947484295.1 Alcaligenaceae bacterium
TTAACGTTTTTACCTTTTTGATTGATGATCGCATCAACGGCAACAGCAGTCTTACCAGTTTGACGATCGCCAATGATCAATTCACGCTGACCGCGTCCGATTGGCACCATGGCGTCAATCGACTTCAAGCCCGTTTGCATTGGTTGCGATACAGACTGACGTGCAATTACGCCTGGTGCAACTTTTTCGATGATGTCGGTTTCTTTCGCATTGACTGGGCCTTTACCATCAATTGGCACACCCAAGGCGTTCACCACGCGACCTAACAGTTCGGGACCAATGGGAACCTCAAGAATACGACCCGTCGTCTTGACTGGATCGCCTTCAGAAATACCCGTGTAGTCGCCCAAGATAACGGCGCCTACAGAGTCGCGTTCGAGGTTCAAAGCCAAACCAAACACATTGTTTGGAAACTCAAGCATTTCACCTTGCATCGCGTCTGACAGACCATGGATACGGGTGATGCCGTCGGTGACGGAAACGACCGTTCCCTGTGTGCGAATGTCGGACGAAGTGCCCAGACCTTCGATTCGGCTCTTGAGAATTTCGCTAATCTCTGATGGATTGAGTTGCATGTTCAGACTCCTAGAATCTTTTGACTGACGTTAAGCCGCCAGCGTGTCGCGCATGCGTACTAACTGGGCTTGCACGGATGTGTCGAGTACTTGGTCACCCACCTGCACGCGAACACCACCAATTAAGGCGGCATCCACAGTCACGTGGGGCTTGAGCTTGAGTCCGAATTTAGGCTCTAACAGCGCAATAAGCTGTGAAACCTGGTCTTCAGACATCGGAAAAGCACTGGTAATGTTAGCTTGCGCAACACCTTCAGCTGTATCTTTAAGGGCTTCAAACTGCTCGGCAATTTGCGGCAACAGCAATAAGCGATCGTTCGACACCAACAGCGCAACAAAATTTTCAAAATACTTGTCCACTGCGGGCTGAACCATGCTTAAAAAAATGCTGGCACGTTGCTCATCACTCAAACGAGGATCTGGCATCGCCACTCGCACGTCAGGCTGAGTTGCCACATACGCTAAACGCTGCACCTGCTCGGCCCACGCAGTCAAACCGCCCTTGTCTGCTTTTGCAACAGCGAACAAAGCCTCGGAGTACGGGCGGGCAACAGTAGAGAGTTCTGCCATAACGTCCTCGGTTTAAAGCTGAGCCTTAAGCTGTGTAAGCAGCTCGGCGTGGGCGCTTGCGTTAACTTCGCGCTTGAGGATTTGCTCAGCGCCTTTCACAGCCAAATTGGCCACGTCATTGCGCAGTGCATCGCGAGCACGCATCACCTCTTGAGCAGCGTCTTGTTTCGCCTGCGCCAAAATCCGCGCACGCTCGACTTCAGCCTCGGCACGAGCCTGCTCAATGATCTGGGTGGCATGCTTTTCTGCATCCGTCATGCGCGCATGAAGGCTAGTTTTCGCAGATGCTTCGATCAAACTCACGCGCGCCTGCGCTTGGGCTAGGTCTGCTTTGCCTTTTTCGGCAGCAGCCAAGCCTTCAGCGATTTTTTGGCGTCGCTCGTCGATTGCCTTTGTCAGAGGGGGCCAGATGAACTTCATCGTGACCCACGCTAAAACAAAGAACACGATCATCTGGAAAAAGATCGTCGCGTTCAGATTCACGGTCGTTTCCCTATTACATCTTATGTTCTAGCGGCGTACTGCCGCACAGAACTGGATCAATATACCGCCAGTCAAAACGACGACGGCGTGTGTATTCGATCTAACAACAGATCGAACCAACAAGCGCATTACTTGAATGGGTTTGCAAATGCGAACAACATGGCAATACCCACGCCAATCAAAAATGCGGCGTCAATCAAACCAGCCAACAGGAACATTTTGGTCTGAAGCGCGTTCATCAGTTCTGGCTGACGTGCTGAAGCTTCGAGGTACTTGCCACCCATCATTCCGATGCCGATGCAGGCGCCCAAAGCACCCAAACCGATAATAAATGCGCAAGCCAGCGCTACCATAGCGACGTTAGTCATGAAAACTCCTTGATTAAAATCTAAGTAAATTTAAAGAAATAAAAAATTAAAGTAAGTAAATCACTACAAATCACACGCCACATAGCCTCTTTTGGGGAGACCAAGCAGTTTTAGTGCCCTTCGTGAGCCTGGCCGATATACACCAGCGTGAGCATCATGAAGATAAATGCTTGCAACAACACAATCAAAATATGAAACAGTGCCCATACTGAGCCGGCCAGAATGTGGCCAACGCCTAAACCTATACTCATTGCGTTCCAGCCAGTTCAAGCGCCACCCAGCAGCGCGATCAGCATAAACACCAGTTCGCCGGCAAACATATTACCGAACAACCGCATCCCTAGAGACACAGATTTTGCCGCGTACTCAACGAGATTGAGCAAAAAATTTGCGGGCGCAAGAATCAGCACCATCACGCCGTGGCCATGAAAGGGCGCCGTGAAAAGCTCTTTCACAAAGCCCAAAGGATGTTTAATCTTGATGCCGTAATAAAACATCAAAAGCAGTACACCCAAGGCCATGCCCATCGGAGCGTTCAAATCGGCTGTAGGTAAGATGCGGTGGTAATGCAGTGGATCAGTGACCTGTAGACCAATCCCCAGAAGGTGAAAAACGTAATGAGGCAAATCGACTGGCACCAAGTCGAGTGCATTCATCAAAATGATCCAAACAAATATTGTCAAGGCCAAGGGCGATACAAATTTGCGTGTTGTTTCGCTTGGCACAATGCTGCGCGCCTGTTGATCAACCATATCTATCAGCATTTCGACCGCACTTTGCAAACGGCCAGGAACCCCTGCAGAAGCCCGACGCGCCGCCAGCCACATGACAAATAAGGCAAGCAACCCCATCGCAAACGACCAAAAAATGGTGTCGTAATTGATAACGTTGAAATCGGCAATTAACGACTGCTTTTCGCCGATGTTGTTGTAATGCACCAAATGATGCTGAATATATTCAGCTTGGGGAGAAGCGCTACTTTCAGCAGCCATATTAATCTCTACTTTGAATTCACTTGGCCCTAGAGCCCTTAAACATCATCAACACGATATAGCCTTTTAGCGTAGCAGTTAAACTCACGAGCACCGCTAGCCAATTTACCTGCTCACCACCTAGGTGAGCGATCAGCCACAGCAAACCAACCGCTGCACCAACTTTTAATATTTCACCTATCAAAAACACTTCGGGGCTTGCGCCGCCTGGGCGATAGGTGGCCACCCACAATCTCAACGCAAAGACACCATTCGGCACTAAGTACGCAGCCGAACCTGCCAACGATGACAGCGCCGCCGAAACCCCACCGAAAACCCAAAATATCGATGCGACAACCAAACCAA
>CANKOW010000314.1 GCA_947484295.1 Alcaligenaceae bacterium
GAGGTTTTAAAAATGTCTGTACAAGCTGCATCAATGCCCCCCTTTCATTTGGCTTTTCCGGTGCGCGATATCGAAGAGGCGCGCCAGTTTTACGTTGGCGTTTTGGGCTGTGGCGAGGGTCGTAGTGCATCAGACTGGGTCGATTTTGATTTTTACGGACATCAAATCGTTGCGCACTTAGCGCCTGACGAATGCGGACACAAGCAAACGAGCGCGGTCGATGATCATCAAGTACCCGTGCGTCATTTTGGGGCGGTGTTGTCGATCCCTCAATGGGAAGTCATGGCCACAAAACTCAAAGCGGTCGGTACAACGTTTGTAATCGAGCCCTACACCCGCTTCAAAGGCGAGGTCGGCGAGCAATCAACCATGTTTTTCATGGATCCGTCGGGCAACGCGATCGAGTTCAAGGCTTTTGCGAACATGAGTTCGCTATTCGCGAAGTGATAGGGCTCAAGCCCCAAGCTTTTGCGAATATGAGTGCTGTGTTTGCAAAGATACAGCGCCCGAGTAAACGGCTTACGAAGACGCTTGGTGTATCACCCACCAAAGCGTCAGTGCTGACGGGCCAAACAGGATGAGCATCGTTGCCCACAGGCTCGCCTGACTCAGCCCGTTAGCGGGTGTTTCGTGATGCGATGTGTCATGTAGCATAGTTGCCTCTCTATACGAGTTTTATAAATCTATTATCTGCACTGCAAGCTACTCGGCCTTGATCCCGTTCAGTTTCAACAGCGCAGTCCATTTGATGATGTCTGCCTCAATCTCTGCGGCAAATGCCTGTGGGGTGCTACTGATGGCTTCAGAGCCCTGCTCAGCAAAGAGTTTTTGCGTGGCCGGGTCGCGAGCGATTAAAGCGACCTCGGCGGCGAGCTTATCGACGATGGCCCGTGGCGTGCCGGCGGGCGCAAGCATGCCAAGTTTAAGCGTTACGTCGTACCCTGGGTAGCCTGACTCGGCAACCGTCGGTACGTCAGGCAGTAGCGCTGAGCGCTTATTGCTGGTGACCGCTAACGCGCGTAACTTGCCACCTTTTATATGAGGCAATGCGGTCGAGGTAGTCTCGATCATCATTGAGGTTTGCCCCGCCACGGTATCTGCCAGGCCGGGCGCGTTACCTTTGTAATGAATTGCAGTGAATTGAGCGCCCGAGGCCATTGTTAATAGTTCGACGGCTAAATTTGCCGAGCCGCCGCTGCCCCCAGTGGCCACGTTGATCTGCTTGGGCTTTGCTTTCGCAAACGCAATGAGTTCTTGCAGAGTATTTACCGGTAAAGAGGGATGCACCACGACGAATAAGGACAGTTGTGTTAACAGACTGATCGGTGCAAAATCTTTGTTGGTGTCGTAGGGCAGGGTAGCAAATAAGCCCGGATTCAAAGTGTGCGCTGAAGTAATGGTGCCGGTAATTAGCAGCGTATAGCCGTCTGGCGTACTTTTTGCGACAGACTGACTGCCGATGATCGTGCTGGCACCTGGCCGGTTTTCAACAATCACTTGTTGCCCAAGATGCTCAGACAATTTCTTTGAGTAGACCCGCGCGGTAATGTCAACGTTGCCGCCGGCGGTGTACGGCACAACAACTTTGATGGGTCGGTTCGGGTAATCTGCTTGTGCGTGAACGCCTGTTGCTGCGCTAAGTAAGGCGATCAAACCCACAAGCGCGATTGAAGCGATGCGATTGACGTGAATTTGTTGCGACATTCTTTGAATATTTTTTTTCAAGTCGTTCTCCTTAAAACTCTGCCGGTTCAGCCGATGGGCAAACAATTCACTTTCTCTTCAAAACACTTTTTTCGCCGCAGTCGAGTCAACCTTAACGTCAGTAGTGTCTGCTTTAGGCGGCACCAAGCTCCGCGCGCACGAGCTGTGCGCCTTGGCTCAGCGCGCAGAGTTTTCCGTAAGCGACTTCGCGGGGCAGATATTTCATGCCGCAGTCTGGTGCAGGGATTAGTTGTTCAGCTTTGACATATTTCAAGCCTGCTCGGATGCGAACTGCTACTTGCTCGGCCGTTTCAATGTGCTGATTGCCTAAGTCCAACACACCCAACATAATTTTTTTACCGGTCAAATCTGCGAGCACGCCAAGGTCGAGCTTTGGCTGCGCAGCTTCAATCGAAATCTGCGTGGCAATTGAATCACCGAGGCCGGGCAAAAATGAATAGCCTGTTGGCTTTTGCCCCTTGACCACAGCTGCATAACCAAAGCATAGGTGCACAATTGTGGGCACGCTAACCCCCTGCAAGGCGCGATTGATGGCTTTGACGGCATAGCGTTTAGCGGCCTCAGGGTCGTGGCGCAACCAGGGCTCGTCAAGTTGAATGAAGTCCGCGCCGGCGGCTTGCAACGCAAGTGCCTCGGCATTCACGGCGGCAGCAAAGTCCATCACCATGGCTTCTTCGTCGCGATAGAACTCGTCTTTGGCTTGCTGGCCCATGGTGAACGGACCAGGAAGTGTCACCTTGGTTAAGCGGTCGGTGTGCTGTTTTAAAAACTTAAAGTCTTCGACCTCAACAGAATGCACGCGAGTGATCTTGCCGACTACGCGGGGTATCAGCGTTTCAAGTCCGTTCTGCGAACGAATCACAGCCGGGTTTTGGTCGTCAATACCAGCCAATGAATTAGCAAAGCGGTTTGAATAGCTTTCGCGCCTGATCTCGCCATCAGTAATGATGTCGATGCCGGCGCGCTCCATCTCTTGAATGGCAAGCTTGGTAGCGTCGTCTTGCGCGGCCTGAAGCTGCTCGGGGGCAACGCGCCATAGTTCGCGCAAGCGGGTGCGCGGCACTCCTTGGGCAAGCAGTGCGTGGTTAACTAGCCAAGCGGGCTGAGGATAGCTACCCACTACGGTAGTCGGCAAAAGGGCGTGAGTCGTTTTCGTTGTCATTCAAAAATCTTTTGAAGCATGAATCGTAAAGAGGATCGCAACGGAATGAGTCGTAAAGAAAATCAAAACGATGCGACGTGCTGGAGGCGAACCTTCGCCCCCAGCGTTGGGCTCTGACGATTAAACGCTTAGTTCGCTGTTGCGCCAGAGTCTTTAACGATCTTTGTCCACTTAGCAAGTTCTGTCACGGTAAACGCATTGAAGTCTTTTGTATTCATCGGGGTGATGATCAAACCGAGTTCAATAAAACGTTTTTGTGTAGCTGGGTCTTCCAAGATCGTCATCGTGGCTTTGTAAAGTTTGTCGATCACGGGTTGAGGCAAGCCAGCAGGGCCTGCCAAGCCCCACCAAGGGCGTAGGTCGTAACCCTTTACTGTATCGCTAATGGGTGGCACCTCAGGAGCGATCGGGCTGCGTGCGGTGGTCGCGAC
>CANKOW010000315.1 GCA_947484295.1 Alcaligenaceae bacterium
CAAAATCTGTACCGTAACGTCGTGCATCTTGGTATCGGCGGCAGTGACTGGGGGCCAAGGCTCGCCGTTGAGGCGCTTTCGGGCGTTGCAGGCCGGCGCACGATTCGTTTTGCCTCAAACGTTGATGCACACGCCATCACCGGCGCGCTCGATGGGCTCGATCCTCTTGATACGCTCGTGATTGTTTCTTCCAAATCGTTCACCACGACCGAGTCTTTGGCCAATGCGGCGCGGGCCATTGAATGGTTTGAAGTCAACGGTGTCAGTATTCCGCTCGAACACTTTGTGGCGGTTACGGCCAATCCGGCAGCGGCGCTGGCCTATGGTATTCGTGAAGATCGCATTTTTAAATTTTGGGATTGGGTCGGAGGCCGCTATTCACTGTGGTCATCGATTGGCCTGCCGATTGCTTTAGGGCTTGGCCTGAACGCCTTAAACGATATGCGCCGCGGCGCAGCCGAGATGGACGAGCACTTTTTGAATGCGCCCATCGCGCGCAATGCACCCGTGCAAATGGCCTTAAGTGCCGTGGCCAACTGCAGCGTGCTGGGCTATGCCTCGTTTGCGCTATGCCCATATGACGCGCGCTTGCGTCAACTGGTGCCATGGCTGCAACAACTTGAAATGGAATCCCTTGGTAAAGCGACCCAGCTCGATGGCAGCACACTTGACGTACCTAGCAGCCCTGCCGTGTTTGGCATGCCAGGCACTGATAGCCAACACACGTTTTTTCAGTGGTTACATCAAGATGGCAAAGGGGCTCCGGTTGATTTTGTGTTGTGTGCCAAACCCGACCATCAACACACCCGTCATCACAGATTGCTGATCGCCAACTGCTTGGCACAACGCGCAGCACTGCGCGAAGGTAAGTCTTTTGAGCAAGCGCTTGCAACGGTCAGTCAAACTGAAAAAGATCCGGTGCTGGCGGCGCAACTTGCTCAGCATCGGGTGCATCCGGGCGGACGCCCTTCGACCCTAATCGTGCTGCCCCTGCTCGACGCCAAGCAGCTTGGATCGCTCTTGGCACTGTATGAACACAAGGTCTTCACCGAAGGCGTCTTGTGGGGCATCAACCCCTTTGATCAATGGGGTGTTGAGTTTGGCAAAAAGCTAGCAGTTGATATCGAAAAAATCCTCGACGCCGAAGACAGCGAATCGGCTGTCAGCGCTTTTGATCCGTCAACCGCGCACTGGATTCGCCGTTTAGCAACGAGTGCTGACGACAGCCATGCCTACGAGCGCCGTCGCGAAGAGCGTATCGCTCGCGGTCAACCACCCGAAGCCTGAGGCGCAACCTAAGACGCTGTCGACTTCGCGCGAAACTCAAGTGACTAAGTCACGCGCTAAGACGCTCGCGACTTAGCGCAAAACTCAAGGTACCAAGGCATTGCAGCTTGCAGGCCTTGGAGGATTGTATGGGTGGGTTGATACCCTAGCAGATGCTGTGCCTTCGAGATATCGGCCTGCGAATGTCGCACGTCACCCGCTCTAAAATCTCGGTAGCTTGGCGCTAAGGTATATGACACATTGTTTTCAGCAAGCGTTGAGACAATATGTTGATGCAAGACGTTCAAGCTGGTTCGCGCGTTGACGGCAACGTTGTAGACCTGATTAGTTCCCTCAGCGGCAGCCATGGCAGCCAAAATATTCGCTTGCACCGCGTTATCCACAAAACAAAAATCGCGACTCGTTTCGCCATCGCCGTTCACCGACACAGCCTCACCGGAGAGCATCGCGGCAATCCACTTGGGGATCACCGCTGCGTAAGCACCTTCAGGATCTTGCCGTTTACCAAACACATTAAAGTAGCGCAGGCCAATCGTCTTGACGCCGTAAGAGCGTGCAAAGACATCTGCATACAACTCGTTAACATATTTTGTGACGGCATAAGGCGATAACGGCTTGCCGATCTGATCCTCAACTTTAGGCAAGGCTGGGTGGTCACCATAGGTTGAACTTGAGGCTGCGTACACAAAAGACTGCACGCCAGCATCGCGCGCCGCGACCAACATATTTAAAAAACCCGAGATGTTGACGTCGTTTGTGGTGATTGGATCGGCGAGCGAACGCGGCACCGACCCAAGGGCGGCCTGATGCAGCACAAACTCTGCGCCGACCACAGCCCTTACGCAGGTTGCCGTCTCGCGGGTATCACCTTGAATAAACCGAAAATTTGACCACTGCTTTGCGCTAACGCTTGCCCGCACTTCGTCAAGGTTGTGTTGATAGCCTGTTGCGAAATTATCAAGGCCCACGACACGCTGTTCAAGCTTAAGCAAGGCTTCGATCAGATTCGAACCAATAAAACCAGCACACCCTGTCACGAGCCAGCTGCGCGGTGTGGCGAGCAGTTGCGCCTGCACTTGCGGGTAACGCATGTCGGGCGCTTGTGTCATAAACGCAAGTCTGATTGCTCAGCCGGCAAAATATATTTGAGATCGTACAAGACGTGCTCGGGCTTACCCAACGCGCGAAGCGCCGGTGCGCCCATCTCAATAAATTGTTTGTGCGCAACGGCAATAATGATCGCATCGTAGCGACCGGCTTGTAATGTTTGCACGGGTGCGAAACCGTATTCATGCTGCGCCTCTTGCGCCGACACCCAAGGGTCGTATACGTCGACCTCAACGTTGTACTCATGAAGCTCTTTGACGATATCCACCACGCGCGTATTACGCAGGTCGGGGCAATTTTCTTTAAAGGCCAAGCCCATCACTAATACGCGTGCGCCTTGCACGTGGATACGCTGGCGCGTCATCAACTTCACAAGTTGCGAGACAACATAGCTACCCATGCCGTCATTTAAACGCCTTCCTGCCAAAATGATTTCGGGGTGGTAGCCAATCGATTGGGCTTTATGCGTGAGATAGTAGGGATCCACACCAATGCAATGCCCGCCCACCAAGCCGGGGCGAAAGGGTAGAAAATTCCATTTGGTGCCGGCCGCCTGCAAGACCGCTTCGGTATCAATACCCAGCTTGTTAAAAATTAGCGCCAATTCGTTGATCAGGGCGATGTTGACATCTCGCTGCGTGTTTTCAATTACCTTGGCGGCTTCAGCCACTCGGATACTAGGCGCGCAATGCGTGCCCGCGACAATGATCTCTCGGTAGATTTGATCAACCAAAGCCGCGATCTCAGGTGTCGAGCCCGAAGTCACTTTTTTAATCGTACTGACGCGGTGCTCTTTGTCACCGGGGTTGATACGCTCGGGGCTGTAGCCGGCGAAGAAATCTTTGTTAAAGACTAAGCCCGACACGCGTTCAAGCACCGGCACGCAATCTTCTTCGGTGGCACCCGGATA
>CANKOW010000316.1 GCA_947484295.1 Alcaligenaceae bacterium
CGCTGGCGGCCATGCGTGTGGGTGCCAGCTTTGGCTACAAAATGGTCGAATTTGACGCCAAACTCAGTCAGGATCAGGTCGCCATCTTGCTGCACGACGCTAATCTTGAGCGCACCACCAATGGCCTTGGCCGCGCCGCTGACCACCCCTACGCTGCCTTAGCGACGTTAGACGCCGGCAGCTGGTTCGCTGTTGCTTTTCGTGGCGAACCCATCCCTACGCTTGAAGCAATCGCCAAGTACACGCTGGCTCAAAATATGGCCAGCAATATCGAAATCAAGCCTACACCAGGTCTTGAGACGCTGACCGGCGCAGCGATTGCCCAACAGGTCGCACATGACTGGCAAGGCGCCGCAGTGCCGCCCTTGCTGTCGTCATTTTCGCTTACAGCTCTCGAGGCAGCTCAAAAAGCAGCCCCAAACTTGCTGCGCGGCTGGATTACAAAACAACTAGACACAAACTGGCGTGAGACACTCGCGCAACTGGGCTGTGTATCGGTTCATCTGCATCATCTGTCACTCACAGAGTCGCTGGTCAACGAGATACACGCCGCCGGCTTTCGCGTAGCGGCCTGGACAGTCAATGACCCCACCCGTGCGGCGACGCTTTTACGGTGGGGCGTTGATTCGGTCATTACCGATGCCCTTGACTTGATTGACCCTAAATAAAAAGCGAGTAAAACTCAGGTACGAGGCTTCTTACCTGTTTTATCCAGATAAAACCTCGGGCGCTTGGCCTGATCACGGAGAACGATTTGTTTAGTTATCGCCATGGCTTTCACGCTGGCAATCATGCGGATTTACTGAAACACCTCGTGCTGGTGCATATCCTGCAATATTTCAATCAAAAAGAGGTGCCGTACTCGTTTATTGATTTGCACGCGGGTGCTGGGCTTTACGATCTGCAGGGCGATTGGGCACAAAAAAACGGTGAGTTTGCCTCAGGCATTGGCAAACTCTGGGAAATCAAAAAAGCGGGCCCACCAATGGTTGAGGCCTACCTTGAGGTCATTCGTAATCTGAATCCGGATGGCGAACTCCGGTTGTATCCGGGGTCGCCGTGGATCGCGCTTGAGGCGTGCCGCAGCCAGGATAAATTGCGCTTGTTTGAAATGCACCCGAGCGAAGCCGACATTTTGACCATGAATCTTGAACAACGCGGGTCGCAAACGCTGAAGCAAACTACCCTTTATGAAAGCGATGGTTTTGCCGGACTCAAAGGACACATCCCACCACCTAGCCGGCGTGCAATCGTGTTGATGGATCCCTCGTATGAAGACAAAAAAGACTACCGGCACGTGATGGATACGATTAAAGACGCGATGATTCGGTTTCCGACCGGCTGCTATGCGGTCTGGTGCCCTCAGATTCAACGCCGCGAGGCACAAGAGCTGCCCCGTCAACTTGAGCGCGCGGGTGCAAAGAACTGGTTGTACGCCAGCCTGAGTGTGCACAAACCCTCAGAGGATGGCTTGGGCTTACATGGCAGCGGCATGTTTGTCGTCAACCCTCCCTACACGCTCAACGCAGCCCTAAAAGAAAGCTTACCGTGGTTGGTCAAGGTGCTGGGGCAAGACGCCCGTGCAGCGTATAAACTTGACTTTCTTGAGCACTAAGAACTGCCTCACAAGGCGCAACACTGCTCAGCAGACGCCTTCTCTGGAGGCATCACACAGCCGAGTGGGCCTCTTCTCTCAATCTTGCGGTCTGAGCGATTTGTTTAGAACGTCTCATCGGCGCGCAGATAGCGCCACTGCCCAACGGGCAGGTCAGCTAGGCGCACCTGACCAATGCGCACTCGCTTAAGCCCCAGCACTTTTAAGCCGACCATTTCGCACATGCGGCGAATCTGGCGCTTTTTGCCCTCGTTCAAAATAAACTGCAACTGATCATCATTTTGCCAACGAACCTGTGCACGCTTGAGTTTTTTACCGTCGAGCGACAAACCCTCGTTGAGCAGTTCAAGTTTGGCGGGTGCTAAGCGCCCCTGCACGCGCACCAGATATTCTTTGTCGATTTCGGTGTCGTCGCCAATTAACTGACGCGCCACGCGACCGTCTTGCGTCATCACGAGTAAGCCGGTTGAATCGATATCCAAACGACCAGCCACCGCTAACCCACGTAGCTGCGAGCGCTCAAAGCGCTGCGGACTACGATCAGACAGCGCCCGGCTTTGTGGGCCGATGAGCGCCACAGCGGGGGTGTAGCCATCTTCAGCCTGCCCCGACACATAGCCCATTGGCTTGTGAATCAACATCGTCACGCGCGAGGTTTGCTGCACCGCGGCAGACCGCTCAAGCGTAATGGTTTGCGTGGGCAAAGCACGCTCGCCCAATGTCACCACGACGCCATCCACCTTAACCCAACCGCGCTCGATGTAGCTGTCGGCTTCGCGGCGTGAGCACAGACCTTGTTCGGCCATGAGTTTTGAAATACGTACTTTTTCCATAACTTGCGATAATACAACTATGCAGAAAATAAGCAGACTCAACCGCTGGATGGATGGACCTGCACCCTGTGTGTCAGGGCTTCAGCGTCACTGGCTGACGCGACCGGGGGCACTCACCCAGGGGCTCCGCGCGCTCGGCGTATTGACGTTGCGCGTGCTGTCAGAAAAAGTGTGTCGCGCCGGTCAAGAAGAGGCGGCAAGGCTAGCACTGCCCATCGGGCACGCGCTTTGGCAGCGTGAAGTGTGCATGTCGCTCTTAGGGGTGGACTGTGTGGTGGCCCGAAGCGTGACCCCGCTTAAGGCTGCGCACGGTCACTGGCAAGCGATTAGGCGCCTGCGCAACCGTCCGTTAGCCGATATTTTGTATCTCGACCGCGCAATCGCACGCTCGGAGTTTGAATTTACGACTGTCAGGCTGGGTATGCCGTTGTATCGACTGGCGCCACTCAGTTTTTCTACACCGTTGCAGCCCTTATCACCTCTCGCGTTTGGTGTACCACCGCAGCCACTCGCTCAAGCCGGCCCGACCTCGCCCGCGCGGGTCTTTGCCCGCCGCTCAGTCTTCGTGCGCGCACACCAGCCCTTACTTGTCGCAGAGGCGTTTTTACCAGCATTTTGGAACATTGCTAAGCAACTGCCTGCGCAAACACGCGCTGACCTCAGTACGTGAGCACGGTCGTATCGGCCTGAGCCAGCCGCTCTAGCATCGAGACCATGCCAAGTACGCTTTGGCAACCCTCGATCATTGCTTCTGGATCTAAACCTCGATCGCGCATTGCCGTGCTGCACAGATGAACCCTTACACCCGAACGCGTGGCGTCTTCGATGTAGGCTGAAAGTGGGCGATTGAGC
>CANKOW010000317.1 GCA_947484295.1 Alcaligenaceae bacterium
ATGGCGCTTTCAATCGCCATCTACATCTCGGTCTTTATCGGCTTGATCGGCGTCATGCACGCCTTGATTCCGATACAGGCCCAACACTTCGGTGCTGGCGAATTTAAAAAGATCGGGCAGGTTTGGGGACAAGGCCTCTGGGTGTCGCTACTCCTGTCGGTCGTCGGCGGCTTGGTGATGCTTTTTCCGGATGTCTGGTTGAGCTTCTCGGGCGAAATCGCGCCCGAGGTACGCACAAGCGTGCATCACTACCTTTGGGCATTAACGTTCGGCCTACCCGCTGCGCTGATGTTTCGCACGATTTATGGCTTGGCCAACGCCGTATCCCGCCCCAAACACGTCATGACGCTGAACCTGATCGGTATCGCACTCAAAGCGTTTTTGAACTGGCTCTTGATTTTTGGTAACTGGGGCTTGCCTGCGCTGGGTGCGACCGGGGCCGGAATCGCTTCTGCCATCGTCTTTTGGATCACACTCGCGCTTGGTCTTTGGATGGTGTTTCGCCAGCCTTTTTATCGACGATTTCACTTAACGCTGGGTATGCCAGATTTAAAAAGTATCGGCTCAATCTTAAAGCTCGGCCTACCCATGGGCGGCTCTTACCTCGTTGAGGTCTGCGCATTTACGTTTATGTCGTTGCTCGTGGCGCAAGAGGGTATTGCAGCCATCGGTGGGCACCAAGTGATGTCTAATTTAGCGGCGCTAGCCTACATGATGCCGATGTCGATTGGCGTGGCCACAGCGGCTCTTACCGCGCAAGCGATTGGCGCTCAGCAGATGTATCAGGCGCACCGAACCAGCATGATGGGGCTGGTGGTTGGTCTATGTGGCGCAATCGTCACCGCACTGCTGCTGTACTTTGGTCGCGAGTTCATCGTGGCCGCTTATACCAATAACGCCGCCGTCGCCAGCGTCGCGTTATCGCTGCTCGTTTTACTGCCCTTCTTCCATATCGTTGATGCGATGCAGTGTATTAACAGCTATTTGCTGCGAGCCCATAAAATCGCTTTTGTACCCATGCTTTTGCAAACGCTTGCCCTGATGGTTGTTGGCTTGTTTGGTGGCTGGTGGATGGGGTTTGGTCCCGGCAAAAGCTTGATCGAGCCGGTACGTAATCAACTGCTGGCGGGGTCGCCCGTTGGTGCGGGCAGCATGTGGCTGATGGCCACTATCGGGCTTGCAATCTCAACGGCACTGCTGCATTGTTTGTATTGGATGATGATCCGCAAAAAACTTCGTGCGTTGAGTGTGCCCGACGAGACCCGTGCAACGGCGGCTGCTTAAACCCGTGAGCCCACCACTCAGGACCCCAAGCGCACACCTAGCTGAGCACTCGACTAGATCTTGATAAAGTGTTCGCGGTAATACTTCAGCTCATCAATCGACTCATAAATATCTGCCAGCGCCTCGTGCTTGCTGCGCTTTTCAAAGCCTTTTAGTAACTCGGGTTTCCAGCGCCGCGCAAGCTCTTTTAGTGTGCTGACATCAATCGTGCGGTAATGAAAAAATTGCTCGAGCTTGGGCATGTAATTAAACATAAACCGCCGGTCTTGACTCACCGTGTTGCCACAGAGTGGTGACTTACCCGCAGGTACGTATTGCGCCATAAAGGCGATCAACTGGTTTTCAGCGTCAGACTCAGTTAGCGTCGAAGCTTTCACGCGATCAATCAGGCCGCTTTTGCCATGGGTGGATTTGTTCCAGCTGTCCATGGCATCGAGCAGACTGTCAGGCTGGTGGACGACTAACACTGGGCCCTCGGCCACCACGGTCAGGTCAGGCTCGGTAATGACCACAGCAACCTCAATGACGCGTTCTTTTTCGGGATCAAGCCCGGTCATTTCCATATCGAGCCACACCAAGCGAAATTCGTTTGGATGAGACTTGGTCGTTTGCTTGGTTGCAGCCTGCGCGCGCGTGTTAGCCATATAATCAATCCGATGAAACCATGATTTTCTCACAGACGGCCTCGCGGCCAACAGGTCTTATGCTGACACTTTTATTTGTTGTTTTTTTGCTTGGCATGGTTGGTGTGCGTTTATGGCTCGCTAATCGTCAAATCCGACATGTGCTGTCGCATCGCGCTGAAGTGCCTACCGAGTTCGCGACGCGTATTGGCTTAGAAAGCCACCAAAAGGCGGCAGACTACACTACGGCTCGGGTGCGGCTGGGCATGTTTGAGTTAGTGTTTGATGCCGCGGTCTTGGTGGGTTTAACCTTGCTAGGTGGCTTGCAAATCCTTGACCTATGGGTCAGTTCACTGGTCACCCACGATTTACTCAGGCAAGTTTTGTTAATTGTTGTAGTGAGCGTGTTACTGGGTGTGATTGGCCTGCCCTTTTCGATTTATCGTCAATTTAAGCTTGAAGCAAAATTTGGCTTTAATCGCATGACGCCGGGGTTATTTGTTGGCGATATGCTCAAAGGGCTTTTGCTAGGCTTGGTCTTGGGGCTACCCCTACTCGCTGCGGTTTTATGGCTGATGGCCGAAGCCGGCACCTACTGGTGGCTTTGGGCTTGGGGGCTTTGGTCAGGTTTTAACCTGCTAGTGCTGTTTATTTTTCCGACCTGGATCGCACCCTTCTTTAATAAATTCACACCACTCACTGACGAAACGCTGGCAAGCAGTATCCGGTCGCTGGCAGACCGTTGCGGCTTTGCGCTGAATGGTTTGTTTGTCATGGATGGCTCAAAACGCTCGGCCCACGGCAATGCGTATTTCACAGGGTTTGGCAAAGCGCGTCGCATCGTGTTTTTCGACACCCTGTTGGCGCGCCTAACCCCCGACGAGATCATCGCGGTGCTCGCGCACGAACTTGGCCACTTTAAACACAAGCACATCCTGAAGCGGATCGTGTTCAGTTTTGCAGGTGCCTTATTCTTCTTTGCGATTTTGGGCTGGATTGCACAACAGGCTTGGTTTTACACAGACTTGGGCGTGATCCCTCAGCTTGGCGGTCGTAACGATGGCATGGCTTTATTGCTCTTTTTTATGGTGATCCCTGTTTTCACTTTCGCGTTAACACCCTTGTTTAGCTGGTTTTCTCGCAAAGACGAATTTCAAGCCGATCAATTTGCCACCCAACAGAGCTCGGCCGAACAACTGGTTTCAGCCTTGGTCAAGTTGGTAGATGACAACGCTTCAACGTTGACACCAGACCCGATCCATTCTGCGTTTTATGACAGCCACCCGCCCGCCTCCATTCGTATCCGCCATCTGCTCGCGTCATGACCGAACGCACGCAGGGACGCGTCATCGCAGCACACGGCCGGCACTACACGGTCGAG
>CANKOW010000318.1 GCA_947484295.1 Alcaligenaceae bacterium
AAGCAGCCTGAGCGGATTGGCTGGATTGTCATGGATAGCGTGGTCGCCAAAAAGTTTTCGGCTTGGCCGTATTACATCTCGACCGCACCCGGCGTAGCCTATGCCTACATTGACGATTACCGGCGCAACCGGCCAGACATCTTTCATTGCGCGCCAACGCTCGAAGAACTAGCGGCGAGCATGGGGGTCGCTGGGCAGGCACTGTTTGAAACGATCGCGCATTACAACCAACACGACCGCGGTGCCCGCCCCACCATTTCGCTAGGGCCGTTTTATGCGCTGGGCCCCATCAAAAGTTATGTCGTCTTTACCGATGGTGGGTTAAAGATCACCGACAAGCTTGAAGTCTTGCGCACCGACGGACAGGTGATCCCCGGTCTGTATGCCGCTGGTTCAGCGGGTCAAGGCGGCCTATTGCTTGAAGGTCATGGCCACCACTTAGGTTGGGCGTTTATTTCTGGTCGCATCGCGGGCCGAGCCGCGGCGCACTTTCAAGGCTAGCTTACTGATCAGCCTTGATATCAGCGGCCTTCACAACCTGCGCCCACTTCGCCATATCCTCTCGCACAAACGCGGCGAACTCTTTTTCAGTTGTGATGGTTGGGACCAAGCCCTGCTTTGACAAATCAGCGATCATCTCTGGCCGGCTTAGCACCTCAAGCACCGCCAGATGTAATGCGTTGCGTGCCAACTCTGGCGTACCCGCCGGAGCCATCAAGCCATACCAATAGTCCATATCAAACCCAGGGATACCTGCCTCGATAAACGTGGGCACGTCAGGCATGGCCGACGAGCGCTGTTTGCCAGTCAACGCAATCGCTTTAAGTTGGCCCGAGCGCACGATACCCGCCACCGCTGGCAAGGGGGCAAACAGCACCATGTCACGCTGTTGACCAAGCATGTCTGCAGTCACGGCACCCGTCCCTTTGTAGGGCACATGTGTGAGTTTGATTTTGGTCTCAAAAATAAACAGCTCGGCCGCCATATGGGCACCCGAACCGGTACCTGCTGAACCAAAATTAATTTTTCCTGGGTTTTCTTTTGCCAACCTAACAAGATCTGCGGCCACCTTGATTTGTGAAGAGGGATGCACCACCAGCACCATGGGCGCTGCTGCCAAGGCTGTGAGAGCCACAAAATCACGCTCAACACTGTAAGCAAGCTTTGGATAAATACTCGGATTGATACCAATTTCAGAGACCGAACCCACCAATAACGTCTTACCGTCGGGGTTCGCACGGGCAACGAACTGCGCGCCAATTGCCCCCGCAGCACCAGGGCGGTTTTCAATCACAGCAGTCACGCCAAGCTTATCCGCCACCTTGGGCATCACCATGCGGGTGAGCACATCTGTGCCCCCACCTGGTGCAAAAGGGATCACGACGTTAAGCGGTTTGTCGTTAGTCGACTGTGAATAGGCCGTCGGTAAGGCGCCCAGCGTCGGCAGCAACAGTAGGGCAAAGACGCCTTTCAGAAGGGATTTAACAGGTTTGGCCATGCGGGTCTCCGATAATTGCGACTCATCGTCTCACAGTCTGAGTGAGCGTCGATTCGTTATGATTACGTTCGATATTAACAAGAAGCGTAAAGAGACTGATCATTCAGATGTCGGCTGTACCGACTTTACGACGTAACCGGCTTCACCTTAGGATAATGTCCGCGATGACTCTGCCTTATCAACACTTGCCCCACGTACAGGCCGCTCAAGGTTTTGCGCATTTTGAGGGGATTCAAGTCCTGGATCTCAGCACCTCGGTCGCCGGCCCCTACGCCACCCAACTATTAGCCGATTTTGGTGCCACCGTACTCAAAATCGAAAAGCCCGGCACAGGCGACGATGCTCGCCAGTGGGGCCCACCCTTTTTGAACGGCGCCTCGCTCTGGTTTTTAAGCGTCAATCGCAATAAACACAGTATGGCCCTTGATATCAGTCAACCTGAAGGCCTAGAGATCTTGCTGTCGTTGCTTGAAACCACAGACGTACTGGTGCTCAACATGACACCACGTGTTCAAGACAAATTAGGCTTGAACTTTGCCAAGCTCCAAGAACGGTTTCCGCGCCTCATTCATGCCAGCCTGACGGGTTTTGGTTTAACCGGCAGTCGCAGCGATCACCCCTGCTACGATTTGATTGCCGAAGGCTACTCAGGGATCATGGATCTGACCGGCGAAAGCGAAAGCGATCCTCAAAAAGTGGGTACACCCGCCGCCGATATGCTGGCTGGACAAGATCTGGCCATGGCCGTCATGGCTGCCATTCATGGCCGCGCCCGCACGGGCAAGGGCTCTAGCATCGACATCTCAATGCTTTCCACCATGACTCGCTTTACCGCGCCGCGCGTGGTCGCCTATCTGGGCTCTGATGAGGTGCCGCGCCGCTCGGGGGGCAAAGACTCAGTCATCGCCATTTATCAGGTGTTCAACACAGCCGACGCACAGCTCTCGCTTGGGCTGGGTAACGACGCGATCTGGAAACGTTTTTGGCAGGCGGTCGGTGACCCTGCCTTTGCTGAAACGCCCGCTTACGCAGGCAATGCCGGACGTCGCACTCACCGCCCTGCAATCGTGGCGCGTATCTCAGCGGTGCTTGCCACCAAACCGCGCGACGAATGGTTAGCGCTGTTTGCCAAGAACCGGATCCCCGCAGGCCCCATCAATCGGGTGGACGAGGTCACAAAAGACCAAGATCTTTTGACTAAAGAATTTTTTTATAAGAGTGATTCTGGTTATGGCGAGGTACCCCAAGTGGGGCTAGGCATTACTATCGATGGCAAGCACCACGTGCACCGTAAAGCACCGCCCACACTAGGAGAGGACACGGAAGCAATTTTGCGCGAACGGCTCAAGCTCAGCCCAGCTCAAATCGCACAGCTTCAACAGGCCAAAATCGTGAATGAATAGCCCAGGTGGTCGACTCGCTACAGACCAAGTTTGTCTAGCTACAATGGCTAGCCTGCTAAGGGCACATCGCACTATCAAAAACTAACCAAGGCACTTGTCTAGAGACAGTTGCCGAGACAGTCAAATAAAAACTTACGGACAGACAACGAGACTTTTATGACATTTGACGAAATCCTTTATGAAGAAGACGGCCCAGTGGGCACGATCACAATCAATCGCCCTGAAGACGGCAACATGTTCACCGCCAAAATGTGTCATGAAATTCGCGACTGCATCAACGAGATTCGCCGCGAAACGCGCACGCGCGTCATCGTCTTAACCGGCTCAGGCGATCGTTTCTTTTGTATTGGTGGTCGCAAAGAAGGCATGGA
>CANKOW010000319.1 GCA_947484295.1 Alcaligenaceae bacterium
AACGCGAACCCGCACCGATCGAATTCATCGCGCGCGAAATTCACGTGCCCGAAACGATTAGCGTGGCCGATTTGGCACACAAGATGTCAGTGAAAGCCGGTGAGGTCATTAAGCATCTGATGCAGCTTGGGCAGATGGTCACGATCAACCAAGTGCTTGATCAAGAAACCGCCATGATCGTGGTGCAAGAGCTCGGCCATAACGCGATTGCCGCTAAATTAGATGATCCCGAGGCTTTCCTTGATGAAGATGCTCCACACACTGATGTGGTCCTCTCTCCTCGTGCGCCTGTCGTAACAGTAATGGGACACGTCGACCACGGTAAAACATCTCTGCTCGATTACATCCGTCGTGCCAAAGTTGCCTCGGGCGAGGCCGGTGGTATTACGCAACATATCGGTGCGTATCACGTGCAAACTGAGCGCGGTATGGTGACGTTCTTAGACACACCAGGTCATGAAGCGTTTACGGCAATGCGCGCCCGTGGTGCAAAGGCAACTGATATTGTGATTTTGGTGGTGGCTGCCGATGACGGTGTCATGCCACAAACAAAAGAAGCGATTCATCACGCCAAGGCAGCGGGTGTGCCCTTGGTGGTGGCCGTCAATAAAATTGATAAGCCCGAAGCAAATGCCGAGCGCGTCAAGCAAGAACTTGTTGTTGAGCAAGTCGTACCTGAAGAATATGGCGGTGATGTGCCCTTTATTTCTGTGTCCGCTAAAACTGGGCAGGGCATCGACGATTTGTTAGAAAACGTATTGTTGCAAGCTGAAGTGCTTGAGTTGAAAGCCGCAATTGAGGCGCCAGCAAAAGGGCTTGTGATTGAAGCGCGTCTGGATAAAGGTCGCGGTCCAGTTGCAACGATTCTGGTTCAAAGTGGCACGCTACGTCGTGGTGATGTGGTGTTGGCAGGCTCAAGCTACGGTCGCGTGCGTGCCATGCTTGACGAAAATGGTAAACCCATCCAGTCGGCAGGCCCTTCGATGCCAGTCGAAATTCAAGGCCTCACAGAGGTGCCTGTTGCGGGTGACGAACTCATGACCTTGGCTGACGAGCGTCGCGCCCGTGAGATTGCACTGTTTCGTCAGGGTAAGTTTCGTGATGTCAAACTGGCGCGCCAGCAAGCAGCTAAGCTCGAGTCTATGTTTGACAACGCGGCCGAGGGTTCACAGAATCTGTCACTTATCGTCAAGACCGATGTACAAGGTTCGCAAGAGGCCCTTGTCACGTCGCTGGTCAAACTCTCTACCGACGAAGTGCGTGTCCAGGTGGTTCATGCCGCGGTGGGTAGTATCTCTGAGAGTGACGTGAATCTGGCGATTGCTTCGGGCGCTGTGCTGATTGGTTTTAACGTTCGCGCTGACGCAAGTACTAAAAAGCTTGCAGAGTCTAACGGCATTGATATCCGTTACTACAACATTATTTATGACGCGGTTGATGAGATCAAGTCTGCAATGTCGGGCATGTTGGCGCCAGAAAAACGCGAAGAAGTGATCGGCTTAGTCGATATTCGCGAGGTCTACACGATCTCTCGTATCGGCACAGTGGCTGGTTGTATGGTGGTAGATGGCGTGGTGCGTCGCGACTCACAAGTGCGTTTGTTACGTAATAACGTTGTGCATTGGGCCGGTTGGCTTGATTCTTTACGTCGCTTTAAAGACGATGCCAAAGAAGTTAAGTCGGGTTTTGATTGCGGGATCACCTTGCGCGGTAACAACGACCTTCAGGTCGGAGACCAGCTTGAGATCTTTGAAATCAGAGAAGTTGCTCGTTCACTTTGATACCTGAATGACGCGTCACAAGCAGAAAACCGCGCCGGGTCGCAATTTGCGCCTGGCTGACCAGATCCAAAAGGATCTGGCCATTATTATTCAGCGCGAAATCGATATGAGTCGCGCGGGTTTGATAACGCTGTCTGGCATCGAGTTGACGGCTGATTACGCCCATGCCAAGGTGTATTTCACAGTGTTGGGTGCCGAGCCAGAAGTGGCCGCTAAACTCTTGAACGAAAAAGCCGGTTGGTTTTATTCACAGTTGTACAAGCTGCTGCATATTCATACTGTCCCGAATTTGAAATTTTTTCATGACCCTCAGCTTAAGCGTGGCATTGCGATGTCAGCTCTGATTGATCTGGCCAACATGCCGGGTCAGTACGCGGGTGTCCCTGACGAGCCTGAAGACAAGCCGTAAGGCTATCGTCTCATTTTGGAATCTGACGATGGCTAAACGACACGGGCGTGTGCTCGATGGAGTCTTGTTGCTAGATAAGCCAGTGGGTTTGTCTAGCAATCACGCCTTGCAGCGCGCCAAACGGGCGCTCGACGCCCAGAAGGCCGGGCACACGGGGACTCTTGACCCATTTGCGACGGGTTTGTTGGTGTGCTGTATGGGTCGTGCGACCAAGATTTCTGGCGCGATGTTAAGCGCCGATAAAGGTTACTTAGCAACAATTGCGTTTGGTCAAGAGACCGACTCAGGTGATTTAACCGGGGTGGTGGTGAACCAAGCCGCTGAGGGCTTTACAGGGATCACCCAAGAGGCTTTAGAGGCGGTCTTGCAGACGTTTCTGGGTACACAAATGCAGATCCCGCCGATGATCTCTGCGCTTAAACGCGACGGTAAACCTCTTTATGAATATGCACGCCAGGGCATCGTGCTTGAGCGCGAACCGCGCGAAATTACGATTCGTAACATTGATCTGCTAGCATTTTCACCGCTGTCGGCGCAAGTTCAGGTGCACTGTACAAAAGGCACTTACATCCGGACGCTTGCGCAAGATATTGGCCGGGCGCTTGGTTGTTATGGGCACTTGTCAGCATTACGACGCACGCAGGTTGGCCCGTTTTTACTGGAAGGTGCTGTAGAGCTTGAAACGCTACAAACAATGACCGACCCTGAGTCGCATGTGATTGCCATGAGTGATTTACCTGTTGGACTTGTTCCGGCAGCAAAAACCGCAGTTTCGCCGAGTGTGGTTACACCCGGTTCTATTCACGAATTACCGGCAGGCATTGAGCCTGTGCAGGCTCATTAAAGGATTTGTATGTCACGCGCATTGCGTAACGTTGCCATCATCGCCCACGTTGACCACGGCAAAACAACATTGGTTGACCAGCTTTTGCGTCAATCGGGCACCTTTCGTTCAAATGAAAAAATGACCGAACGCGTCATGGATTCAAACGATCTTGAAAAAGAGCGTGGCATCACGATTCTTTCAAAGAACTGCGCGGTTGAGTATGACGGCACACATATCAATATTGTCGA
>CANKOW010000320.1 GCA_947484295.1 Alcaligenaceae bacterium
GGAGAAGGTCACACCTTCGCTCGCTAAGGCTTCGATATTTGGAGTTTGAATAACTGGATGCCCAAGATTTTTGAGCGTATCACCGCGCCACTGGTCAACCACAATCAATAAGACATTTTTTTGTTTAGTTGTCATGAAATGAATCCGTAAGAAGTAAGTCAGCGCAGAGTGGGGTCAAGCTTGTCACGCAACCAGTCGCCGGTCAGACTGATCGAGAAGGTCGTCAACACGATGACACAACTCGGAGCGAGCAAAATCCAGGGGGCAGTTTGTAAATATTCACGGCCATAGCCCACCATATTACCTAGGCTCGTCATTGGGGGCTGTACGCCTAAGCCCAAAAAAGAGAGTCCTGATTCAAGCAAAATCACTTCAGGAAAGGTAAGCGTCATGCTGACGATCAGCGTGCTGGCGATATTAGGCAAAATATGGCGAAAATAAACCCGCCAAGAACTCGCGCCCAGTGCATGCACTGCATTGGCATAGCCTTGCTCATTAGCCGCGATCGTTAGGCTGCGTGTAATACGTGCGCTGCGTTCCCAACCGTGGCAGCCCATCAAACAAATAAAAAGCACAAGCGTATTGCCAAAGAAGGCTAGCACTGCCAGGGCAATGATCATGAAAGGGATCGATGCTTGAAAATCAATGAGCGTGAGTACGATCTGTTCAAGCCAACCTTTAAAGTGTGCAGCTAAAAATCCTAAGGCAAGTCCAATAAAAGCTGACATCAAGGTGCTGGCAAAGGCGATCAACAGGCTCACTTGCACCGAGATCAATAGTCTCGAAAGAACGTCGCGACCCAGTTCATCGGTGCCCAGTAAGTGCTGGGCCGTACCGCCCAACCCAAGGGGTGGTTGCAGCCGCGCCTTTAGGTCAAGCGATGTGTAGGTGTAGGGTGCGATGAGGTCTGCCAATGCCGCAATGATGAAGATCCCAAGGATCCAGGCAATCGCTACAAGGACGAGTGGCGGGTATTCTTGCCAAAAATAATGACGTGAGGTAGTGGGAAGTGAAGGCGCTGAGACTGCCATGGTGGATAATTTTTTTTGGAGTGAAAGGATCAATTTTTACTGGCAACTATTGATGTGCACCAGCGCTGGCGCGTAAGCGCGGATCGAACAAGCAGTAGATCGCATCGACGAGCAAGTTGGTGGCGACCATACTGACTGTGATAAGTAACAAGGCCGCTTGCACCACAGCCAGATCACGATTACCAACTGCAGAAACAGTCAGTCGACCCACTCCTGGCCAAGAAAACACGCTTTCGACCACCACTGCGCCCGCGATGAGTCCTCCAAACATGAGTCCGGCGATCGTGATGATTGGCAACGCGGCGTTAGGCAGGGCATGGCGAATCACAACTTGTGACCAGCGTAGGCCTTTAGCAGAGGCGGCCCGAATATAGGGTTGGCCTAAGACTTCTAACATTGACGATCGTGTGTAACGCGCCAGCACTGCCGCGCCACCGACGGTCAAGGTCAAAACCGGTAATACTGCATGCTCGAAACCGCTAAACCCCCCGCTTGGTAGCCAACCAAGGCTGACCGCAAAAATGAGTACCAATAACAAACCCAGTACGAAGCTAGGCAAGGTATGACCGGCAACAGAAAAACTCATGACCAGACGATCCATCCAAGAGTTTCGGTGGAGGGCAGCGAAGATTCCTGCGGGGATACCAATTAACAGATTGAGAGCAAATGCTGGCAGTGCGAGGGCAAGCGTGGCCGGGATCGCCTCAAGCACAAGCCCCATCGCCGGGCTGGCATCGCGCATCGAAACGCCAAAGTTACCGTTGAATATATTGAGTAAGTATCCCCAAAACTGTTGCCAAAGGGGTGCGTCAAGCCCCCAGCTTTCGCGAAAAGCGGCGATAGCTTCGGGTGGGGCATCCGCCGATAAAATCATCATCGCCGGGTCGCCCGATAAGCGCAAGATCGTAAAGGCAAAACCAACCACTAGAAAAATAGTCAGCAACGCACGTAAACTGCGAGAGAGCATGTATCGACCCATGTTTAGCTGCCCGAACCGTGATGAATCATGGTGTGAAGATGGCAACTCACAGTATGTGATTCACCAAGACGTGTCACCGCAGGCGCGCTTGTTTTGCAATGGGCAGTCGCCATTGCACAACGCGGATGAAAACTACAACCGGTGGGGACATCGACGGGATTTGGCGGCTCGCCCTTCAGGATAATGCGACCCGAACCTGCGGTGGCGTGTTTCGCACCAGGCGTCGACACCGCTGAAATCAGGGCTCGGGTGTAAGGGTGGGCAGGATGGGATAGCACCTCTTTTGCAGAACCTTGTTCGATGATGCGACCTAAATACATGACGGCAACTTCATCGCAAATATGACGGACAACGCGTAGATCATGACTGATAAACAGCATTGTGAGATTCATCTGCTGACGTAAATCGTCTAGCAAATTAATGACCTGTGCCTGCACTGAAACGTCGAGCGCAGAAATAGGCTCATCGCACACCAACAGGCTCGGCTTGAGCACTAAGGCGCGTGCCAAGACGACGCGCTGACGCTGCCCACCCGATAGTTCATGTGGATAGCGCGTAAATAAGTTGTCGGTCAGACCGACGGCGCGCATCATCGTTTGCGCCGCAACGGCCGGTTTGATCTCGCCGTTGTTCTCGTGGATCAGCAAGGGCTCAGTGACCTGCTCAAGAGCGGTCAGACGCCGGTCAAGCGCACCAAGAGGGTCTTGATACACCATTTGCATATGGCGGCGAGCGGCGCGCCACGCTCGATTGCGCTGTGCGGTGACCGGCTTGCCGTCAAACTCAACTGTGCCGGCAGTCGCCGGAATCAAGCCCAGCACGAGTTTAGCCATCGTCGATTTGCCGCAACCCGACTCACCGACGATCCCTAATGTCTTGCCTCGCTGCACACTCAGTGTGACGCCGTCAACAGCACGCAATATTTTTTTATCGGCAAGCCATTCGTTTTTTCCTTCAACAAAAAAATGGCGCTGCAAACCCGTCACATTCAAAAGTGGTGTCATGCTGCCAGCTTTCGTGTGCAGGCTAAGGCGTGTCCGACAGCGATCGTCTTGAGCGCAGGGGCGTGAACGCGACAGCTCTCTTGAGCAAAATCGCAACGCGCTTCAAAACGACAGCCCTGTATCAGTTGCCCCGCCTGGGGGATACTGCCTCGGATGGTGGTCAAGCGGTGTACCTCTGTATTTAAAGCCGGCATCGCGGCCAAGAGGCCAAGA
>CANKOW010000321.1 GCA_947484295.1 Alcaligenaceae bacterium
ATGTGAACTATCAACAAACCTCAAGGTATACCAACTCGCTTTTCGGTATTTATCGAGGCACTTGGGGCCCACAGTCGGTGCAAGCGAGTGTGCGTAACGACAACAATTCGCAGTACGGTAACTTTGTGACAGGCAGCCTGGTGTACGGGCTGTCGCTGACACCACAGTGGCGAGCCACAGTGGGTGCAAACACGGGCTTTCGTGCACCAAATTTCAATGAGCTCTACTGGCCTGTCACGCCTTTCTACGCTGGCAATCCGTTATTGCAACCCGAGAAATCACGCAATATCGAGATGGGGTTGAAATACTCAACTGAAAAAACGCAATTAAGTTTGGTCGCGTATCGTAACGAGATCACGAACTTAATCCTTAATCAACCGGTGGTACCTGGCGATGTGTACTCGCCCTACGCGCCGATCAACGTCGGACAGGCGCTGATTCAAGGTATCAGTCTGTTTGGTTCACATCGCATCAATAGCGACACTCAAGTGCGGGGCAGCCTGAACTGGCTTGACCCGCGCAACGCCGAGACCGGCGCCTTGTTGCCCCAGCGTGCGCAACAAGTTGCCAAGCTCGCACTAGACCAAGCCGTCTGGCGCGCCCGCTTGACTGCTGAATGGTACGTGAGCAGCGAACGCAAAGACACGATGTCAGGCGGCACGCTAGGAGGCTATAGTTTGCTTAACCTGATGGGCAGCTACCCCCTGCCCTCAGGGGCTGAGGTTCAAGTGCGCTGGAACAACGTTTTTGCTAAGCAATACACCCTCATTCAAGGCTACAACACGCTGGGCTCGAATGTGTTTGTCAACTTGGCGTGGCGGATGTAGCATCAGGCATCGAGTGTTTGTTGGGCGAACGGTGTGATGCGCGCTTTTTTTTGTCGGGCTAGTTTTTTGGCGTGTTGCCTGTTGGCGTTTGTCGCCAATGCGTCTGAAATCGAGGTCATCGACGACAGTGGTCGGGCGGTCTTGCTCAAGGGCCCGGCCCGCCGGGTCATTTCGCTTTCGCCTCACATCACTGAATTAGTGTTTGCCGCGGGCGGCGGCGATAAACTTGTGGCCACCACCGAGGGAAGTAATTTTCCGGCACAGGCCCTCGGGCTGCCCAAGCTCGGTGATCAACGCGCGCCCGATCCCGCCCGTATTGCGGCCTACAAGCCAGATTTAATCTTTGGCTGGCTTGCCGCTGAACTCGGCCCGCAGATGCCTTTGAACGTGCCCGTGTTTATCAGCACGCCCACCTCGCTCGTCGAAATTGCCGATAGTGTCGAAACCTTTGGGGTACTGTTGGGTACCGCCGGCGTCGCGCACGCGCGTGCTGAAGCCCTCCGCCAAAAATTAGACACCTTGGCCCGAGCGTCTGCCGGCAAGCGCATCGTGCGTGTTTTGCTGCAAGCAGGTTCTGAGCCTGACAACGCCTTAACGCGCGAAAATCTCTTGTCAGACGTCATTGCGCTGTGCGCAGGCAGCAACATCGTCGCCGAGGATAGCGGCGGGGCGACCAAACCCAGCGTGGCACAGCTTGTCGCGCAGGCACCTGAGTTAGTACTGATCGCTCGCACGGGCGCTGGATCCGTACCCGTCGTGGATAGCGCCGGGGTCAATCTTTGGCAGACGGCCGGCCTGCCAGCAGCCCGACTCGGCCGAGTGTTTATGATCGATGCGGATGCCGTATTTCGGTCTGGCCCACGCTTGATCGAGGCAGCCGAGCCTATTTGTGAACTCATCGAGCAAAGTCGCAAATAGCACAGACTAGATACGGTCACAACCCGCGCGCGAGTCACGCTAAACTGTAGCGATTGCGACAAATTCATCACACATCGCTGCGCGCTAATTTTACGAAAAAATATGAAAACAGAGTCGTCTGATCCCCTCGTCATTGCCGGTAAATCCTACCATTCGCGCCTGCTCGTGGGCACCGGAAAATACAAAGATTTTGCCCAAACGCGCGAGGCAATTGATGCCAGCGGTGCGCAAATTATTACCGTTGCGATTCGCCGCACCAACATCGGCCAAACGGCGGGCGAGCCGAGCTTGCTTGAGTATTTGCCCCCCAGCCAATTCACCTTGTTGCCCAATACGGCGGGGTGTTATTCGGCCGACGAAGCGGTGCGCACGCTCAGGTTAGCGCGTGAGCTCTTGGATGGGCACACCTTAGTCAAACTAGAAGTACTCGGCGACCCGCATACCTTGTTTCCGAATATGCCCGAAACACTTGCAGCTGCCAAGACCTTGGTCGCAGACGGTTTTCATGTGATGGTGTATTGCACCGACGACCCGATTCAGTGCCGCATGCTCGAAGAGATCGGCTGCGTTGCGGTCATGCCCTTAGCCTCATTGATTGGATCGGGGATGGGCATCCTCAACCCATGGAACCTGCGCCTGATTATCGATCAGGCTAAGGTTCCCGTTTTAGTCGATGCTGGGGTGGGTACCGCATCAGATGCTGCCATTGCCATGGAGCTTGGCTGCGATGGCGTACTCATGAACACGGCGATCGCTGGCGCGCAGCACCCAGTGCTGATGGCCAGCGCCATGAAAAAAGCCGTTGAGGCGGGCCGCGAGGCTTTTCGGGCCGGACGTGTGCCGCGCAAAACCTATCAAGCAGCACCAAGCTCGCCCACAACGGGCTTGATCGCCCCCATCGCTCCAAACGCAAAGACATGAGCAACGACGACGCCGTACGCGTCATCCCCAACACGTTGACGATTGCGGGCATGGATCCCTCAGGCGGTGCCGGCATTTTGGCCGACATCAAAGCAATGAGTGCGTTGGGCGCCTACGGCTGCGCCGTAGTGGCTGCACTCACCGCGCAAAACACGCAGGCTGTGACCGACATCTCGCCCATCGACCCACAATTTGTGCGAGCACAAATTGACACCCTTTTTGCCGACGTCGACATTCATGCGGTCAAGCTAGGGATGCTCGGGCAAACCGGCATCATTGAGGTAGTGGCAGACCGCCTTGGGCACTTCAAACCCGTTCACTTGGTGTTAGATCCCGTCATGGTTTCAAAAAGTGGCGATTTACTACTAGAACAAAAAGCCATCGGAGCCCTACGCGAGCAGTTACTGCCCTTAGCAACACTGATCACGCCTAATTTGCCCGAGGCCGGGGTACTACTTGAAATGCGCTCAGTCGAGACCGTACGCGAGATGCGCCGGGTGGCCGAACG
>CANKOW010000322.1 GCA_947484295.1 Alcaligenaceae bacterium
GATGATTTCTGATCCAGAGTACAAAATTGGTCGTCCTCGCCAGTTGTATCAAGGTGCGACTTCGCGCTCTGTTCCTAAGCGTAAATAAGTATCCGTTGTTTGTCTGAAAAAAAACGACTTGCGTGAACTGACCCCATAAAGTTGGACACCCGTCCAGCCTTTTGGGGTTTTTTCATGAGTAAGTATTCAGAGCAGTTTAAGCTATCGTTAGTTCAACAATATTTGTCTGGTACTGACGGCTTAAAGTTTATTGCCCGAGAACATAGGTTAGAACATTCTTTGATACGCAGATGGGTATCCGCGTATCAACAGCATGGCATTTCTGGATTGCAAACGAAATATGTCGTGTACAGCGCTGAGTTCAAATTAATGGTTCTTGAGCGTATGCGCCTCGACGAATCGTCTCAAGAACAAGCCGCTGCATTATTTGATATTCGAAGTCCCGCCCAAATCGGGGTATGGAAGCGCGGTTATGATCAGCATGGTCTAGAGGCTTTAACCCCCCGACCTAAAGGTAGACCGCGACGTATGAGTGACTCTTCATCGCCCAAGAGAATCAATTCGCCTGCAGATGATGCCTCGCGTAGTCGTGAAGACTTGCTCGAAGAGGTGCATCAACTACGCATGGAGAATGCATATCTAAAAAAGCTGAGAGCCTTAGTCCAAGCAGAGCAGCAAGTGCAGCTCAAAAAGCAGAAATAGTGCTTGAACTAAGGCATCTATACCCTATTGAAGCATTACTTAAATTAGCAGGGTTAGCGCGTAGTACCTTTTACTATCAACAAAAGGCGCGTGAATCGGTCGATAAATATCAGCAGATCAAGGACTCGATTCGTGAAGTCTTTGATCGCCACAAGGGGCGATATGGCTATCGGCGCATAACCGCAACCCTGGTGCAGATGGGCAAGCATGTTAATCATAAAACTGTTCAACGCTTAATGAATCAGCTTGGACTCAGATCGCTCGTCAGGCCCAAGAAGTACAGGTCTTACAGAGGGGCTATGGGGGTTGCAGCCCCAAATATACTGGCCCGCCAGTTCAATGCGCAACAAATCAACCAGAAATGGGTTACCGACGTGACAGAATTTAATGTTGCCGGTGAAAAACTATATTTATCGCCCGTTTTAGATCTCTATAACGGAGAAATCGTTGCCTTCGAAACCTCGAGGAGGCCAATATTTGAAATGGTGGGTTCAATGCTTCAACAGGCGATTACCAAGCTTGCCCCTCAGGACACACCGATCATTCACTCAGACCAAGGCTGGCAATACCAAATGCCTACTTTTAGGAAAATGCTTAAGCAGCGCCAAATCACCCAGAGTATGTCTAGAAAAGGTAATTGTTTGGATAATGCGACGATGGAAAGCTTCTTCGGTACGCTTAAAAGCGAATTCTTTTACTTGAATAAGTTCAGTAGTTATGAAGAGCTGAACAAGGGTCTAAAGGAATATATTCATTATTACAACAACGATCGCATCAAGCTAAAACTAAAAGGACTGAGCCCCGTTCAATACAGGAATCAGTCCCTTAGTACACTAGCAACTTAAACTGTCCAACTTTATGGGGTCAGTTCAATTCGTCGCTTTTTTATTTGAGTACCACTGCGCGCAAGTCAGCCCCACTCTTTAGGGTAGGGCTTCATTGAACGCTAGCGTTAAGTTTTAAACTTGCGTTACAAACTTTGTGACCAGATAGCCGTCAAAGGTTTCGGTACCACCTTCACTGCCGATGCCGCTATCCTTGATTCCGCCAAACGGGGTCTCTGGTAAAGCACTGCCGAAGTGATTGATGTTAACCATCCCGGCCTCAATCGCGTTCGATACCTTCGTGGCGGTTTGCAGTGAGTTGGTGAACACGTAAGACGACAGACCAAAGGGCAGGCTGTTGGCGCGTCTGATGACTTCATCGGTGTCACTAAACGGCACAACGGGTGCGATCGGGCCAAAGGGCTCTTCGGTCATCAATAGCGCATCATCCTGAAGCCCGGTGATCACTGTTGGTGGAAAGAAAAACCCTTTGCCGGCGACGGCATCGCCGCCCATCACAATTTGTGCTCCACGCTTGCGTGCATCTTCGACGAAGCGAGCGATGGCGGGTACGCGACGCTCGTGAGCGAGCGGGCCCATCTCAACACCGTCGTCTAGACCATTGCCGACTTTAATCGACTTCAGCACGTCGGTGAATTTTGCCAAGAAATTATCGTAAACCTTTTTGTGTACATAAAAGCGTGTTGGCGATACACACACTTGACCGGCATTACGGATCTTGAACTTGGCCAACATGGTTGCGGCACGATCAACGTCAGCGTCTTCAAACACTAACACCGGCGAATGCCCACCGAGTTCCATTGTTGCGCGTTTCATGTGTGCACCGGCTAGTGCTGCCAACATCTTGCCCACAGGCACCGAACCGGTAAACGACACTTTGCGTGAAATAGGTGAGCGAATCAGGTAATCAGACACCTTTGCTGGTTCACCCCATACTAAATTCAGCACTCCTGGCGGTAAGCCCGCATCGTGGAACATTTGAGCAATTGCCATGACGGCGCTCGGTGAATCTTCTGGCCCTTTCAGAATGATGGTGCAACCAGCGCCGATCGCCGCGCAGATCTTGCGAATGGCTTGGTTGTAAGGAAAATTCCAGGGCGTAAACGCCACACACACGCCAATTGGCTCTTTCAGGGCAAACTGACGAACTTCTGGGCTGCGGGGAAGGATTACCCGGCCATAAATCCGGCGACACTCTTCGGCGTGCCAGTCACAATGATCAGCGCATCCAACAACTTCGCCAAGAGCTTCTGCCAGAGGCTTACCCTGATCAAGGGTCATGTTGCGCGCGATGTCTTTCGCACGGTCGCGCGTGAGCTGCCCGACTTTTCGCAAAATGGCAGAGCGGTCCATTGGCGACGACTTTTTCCAGGTCGCAAACGCTTTCTCAGCCGCGTGCAATGCGGCGTCTAGATCGGCCTGCGAAGCGTGCGGCAGTTTGCCCAGAACCTCTTGGGTGGCGGGGTTAATCACATCTTGCATGGCGCGACCGTCTTCTGAGACGAACTGACCGTTGATATAAAGCGACAGTTTTGGGTACATAAGGGTTCCAATACAACAAAAGATTTGAAAAACGAGCAAATAGTTAATA
>CANKOW010000323.1 GCA_947484295.1 Alcaligenaceae bacterium
CAGGCGCCGAAGCACCGAGGGCGTCACCTTTGGTAATACGTCCGTCGCGACCTGAGCCCGCAACGTTTGATGCTGCAACGCCTTTTTCGGCCAGAATTTTAGCGGCGGCCGGTGACGCGACACCAGCGCTCGCCACGGAGGCTGCCACAGGTGCGGCTGCGACTGGCGCAGCAACGGCTGCCGGTGCTGGCACAGTTGACGCGACTGCAGCTTTACCTGCGGTGTCGATGCGAGCGATCACCTCACCCGACGCCACCATACTGCCATCAGCGCGTACGATTTCGGCAAACACACCTGAGGCAGGCGCCGGTACCTCTAGCACCACTTTGTCGGTTTCAACTTCAATCAGAATTTCGTCGGCGGTGACTGCCTCACCAGGCTTTTTCTTCCAGGTAAGTAAGGTTGCTTCAGATACAGACTCAGACAGTTGGGGCACAACTACATCGGTGATTGCCATTTTTTTTCCGTGAGGGATTGTAGTATTTCGGTAAAGTCGCTTGGATACAGTTATTTAGTCAGCATGAACACTTTGAACTTGCCAAAGGCTTGCTCAACCAGAGCCTTTTGCTGTTCTTGATGCTTGGCCAAATAACCGACTGCGGGCGAGGCTGAAGCTGGGCGACCGGCATAACCTAGCTTTTGACCCGCTGACATGTTTTGGTACAAATGATGTTGCACGTAAAACCAAGGACCCTGATTTTGCGGCTCGTCTTGCACCCACACCACCTCGGTAGCCTTAGGATACTTGCGCAGCTCGGCCTCAAAGGTTTTGTGTGCAAACGGGTACAGCTGTTCGACACGAATGATCGCAACCGACTCGTCTTTACGATCAGCACGACCATGCACGAGGTCGTAATACACCTTACCCGAGCACGCCAAGACCCGCTTAACCGACGAAGCCTTAATCTGCTCGTCGAGCTCAGGGATAATCGGCTGGAACCGACCAGAAGACAGCTCTTTGAGAGGGGAGCCCGCATCTTTATTACGCAGCAATGACTTTGGCGTCAAAATCACAAGTGGCTTACGAAACTTGCGCACCATCTGACGACGCAACAAATGGAAAATTTGTGAGGCTGTCGTTGGCTGAACAACCTGAATATTGTTGTCAGCACACAGTTGCAAGAAGCGCTCAATGCGTGCGGATGAGTGCTCGGGCCCTTGACCTTCGTATCCGTGTGGGAGCATCAGCGTCAAGCCCGACTGGCGGCCCCACTTTGCCTCGCCTGATACGATGAACTGATCAATGACGACTTGCGCGCCATTGACGAAGTCGCCGAACTGGGCTTCCCAGATCGTGAGGGTATTAGGATCTGCACACGAGTAACCGTACTCAAAACCTAACACAGCTTCTTCGGACAAGACCGAGTCAATCACAGTAAACGGCGCCTGCCCAGCTGAGACATTTTGCAACGGAATATAAGTACCGTCATCCCAACGCTCGCGATTTTGATCATGCAACACTGCATGGCGGTGGGTAAAGGTGCCACGACCAGAGTCTTGACCCGTCATCCGGATGGCATAACCAGCTTTGACCAAGGTTGCGAAGGCAAGATGCTCTCCCATCCCCCAGTCAAGATTTTGCTCACCACGCGCCATGGCACGACGGTCGTTCAGCAACTTTGTCACAAGCGCATGGGGCGCAAACCCAGCAGGCGTCTGCGTCAGTGCTTCGCCAATACTTTTGAGTTCAGCTAATGGCACAGCCGTATCGGCCTGATCTGTCCACTTTGCACTTAAAAAAGGTGTCCAGTCGATTGCGTATTTACTTTTGTAGTTCGTCAGAACAGGCTCGATCGTGCGTTGACCGTCTTCCATGTACTTGCGATAGTCTTTAACGAGTTGATCGCCCTCGCCTTCTTTAAGCACACCCTGCGCAGTCAGTTTGTCTGCGTAGAGCTTACGCGTACCGGGATGCGCGCCAATGCGCTTGTACATCAAAGGCTGCGTGAGTGAAGGAGTATCTTGTTCGTTGTGCCCGAGTTTACGGAAGCACACGATATCCACGACCACGTCGCGACCAAATTTCATTCTGAAATCGAGCGCCAGACGGGTGGTAAACGCAACCGCCTCAGGATCATCACCGTTGACATGAAACACCGGAGCTTCGATCATCTTTGACACGTCAGTGCAATAGAGGGTCGAACGCGTATCGCGCGGATCTGAAGTGGTAAACCCGATCTGATTGTTAATCACCAGGTGAACCGTGCCACCCGTGCCATAGCCCCGGGTCTCGGCTAAGTTGAGGGTTTCCATGACGACACCCTGTCCGGCAAACGCTGCGTCGCCATGCACCAGCACAGGCAACACTTGCTTGTAACCATCCGCACCGCGACGTTCTTGGCGCGCGCGCACGCTACCCTCAACTACTGGGTTCACGATTTCAAGGTGCGAGGGGTTAAAGGCAAGCGACAGATGCATCGGGCCGCCGCGCGTAGAAAGGTCGCTTGAAAAACCGTTGTGGTATTTCACATCACCATCGCTTAAACCCTCAGCGTGATGGCCTTCGAATTCGGCAAACAAATCGCCAGGCATCTTGCCCATGATGTTGACCAGCAAGTTCAGACGGCCGCGGTGCGCCATGCCGACCACGATCTCTTGTACACCAGCTTCACCCGCATGTTGAACGAGCTCGTCCATCGAGGCGATAAAGCTATCGCCACCTTCGAGAGAAAAACGTTTTTGACCAACGTACTTTGTATGCAAATAACGCTCAAGGCCTTCGGCCTCGGTTAGCTGCTGCAGCAGATTACGTTTACCATCGGCTGAAACCGGCGGAGCAGACAAGGTTGACTCAAGGCGCTCTTGAACCCAACGTTTGACTGCAGGATCCGACGCATGCATGAACTCGACGCCGACCGAACGACAATAGGTATCACGCAAGGCCTTGAGAATATCGCGCAAGGTCATGGTGCTTGCGCTAGAAAAATACGTATTAGCCGCCGAAAAAACCTGATCGAGGTCGGCTTCGTTTAAGCCATAAAACGCAGGGTCTAATTCGGGAATTGCTGGGCGATCGGTACGCTTAAGCGGGTCGAGATCAGCCCATCTTGAACCCAGTGAGCGATACGCGGCAATCAAAGACTGCACATGCACTTGCTTGGTCGCAACGGCTAGATCGGATTCTTTTGCACGCTGA
>CANKOW010000324.1 GCA_947484295.1 Alcaligenaceae bacterium
CAGCACTTCGATAAAAACCGTCACCGTTGACCGTCGCCTCGCCTCTTTTTGGTTTGCGTACTCGTTGCGCCCCATTGGTTGGAAGCTCTCGTCTGCCGAAGATTTTGTGATGGGCGATTATGAAACAAGTGACGGCTGGATCCGGCTACATACCAACGCTCCACATCATCGCGCGGCAGCCCTACGTGCGTTAAAACTCACTACGCCCTCTGGGCGCGCTGACATTACTCAAGCCGTGGCTATCTGGTCAGCTGACGCGCTTGAGGCCAAGGTTTTAGCCGAGGGAGGCTGCGCCGCGACGATGCGGTCGTGGCAAGACTGGCTGGCACATCCTCACGGTCAAGCCGTACTGCGCGAACCCCTATTGCATTGGCAGCCTGGCGCGGTGATCGCACAGCCACTGTGGTCATTCAACCGCAGTCGTCCTTTGCAAGGAATCAAGGTGCTTGATATGACACGCGTGTTGGCAGGGCCCTCGGCTACTCGCATGTTAGCGGGGTTAGGGGCTGAGGTCTTGCGGGTCGATCCGCCTTGGTGGGATGAGCCCACACTCGCACCAGAAATGACACTCGGTAAACGTTGCACGCGTCTTGATTTACGCAACGCCTCTGAACGCGAACGTTGGATCAGCTTACTGAGCGAGGCCGATGTGCTTGTGCACGGCTATCGCAGCGATGCATTAGGAACTTTAGGGCTCGATGCCGAGCAACGACAAAAAATCAGACCAGGCTTAGTGGATGTCTCTCTAGACGCTTACGGCTTTACTGGCCCTTGGAAGAATCGCCGCGGCTTTGATAGCCTGGTGCAAATGAGTATGGGCATTGCGCACGCGGGCCAACAACTCGCAGGCAGCGCTAAACCAAAACCCTTACCGGTACAGGCACTTGATCACGCGACTGGCTATATCTTGGCTACCGCTGCGTTGCGCGGCCTTGAGATGCGACTACAAACGGGTACGGGCAGCATCGCACGTGCCTCACTTGCGCGAACGGGCGCCCTTTTGATGACAACCCTTAACCACTCAGAAAAAAGCAATCAAGCTTTAGCACAAGAAACCGAGGCAGATCAGTCCCCCGCAATTGAAAGCACCTTCTGGGGTAGTGCGCGTCGGTTGCACTGGCCCGTCGAAGCATCAGGGGTCAACATGCAATGGGATCAGCCCTCTGGGCCGCTGGGTAGCAGCGAAGCGACCTGGAAGCGTTAATCTGACCCGTTGAGCAGCAGCGAAGCGACCTGAAAGCGTTGACCTCATCCCGAACGACGTGGGTGTCAGCGCATCTCGTTAATTGGTGTGTCGATTCAATCGACGTTCAAAAACATAAAACCCGTATTGCATCAATAACGCCAAGCCCGCCGAGGGTATTGCGCCAGCCAAGAGCATCGACGTATTATTTAACGCTAGGCCTTGCGCAATACGTTCGCCAAAACCGCCCGCCCCCACAAAAGCGGCGATCGTTGCCGTACCTACACTCAGTACCGCTGACACTTTGATGCCACTCAAAATCATGGTGCGCGCCAAAGGCAATTCAATAAACCAGAGTTGATCGCGAGCGCCAAGCCCCAGAGCAGTCGCTGCTTGACGCATTGAAGGCGAGATCTCGCTCAACCCAGCATGCGTACTTTGTATGATCGGCAAGAGCGCATATAAAAACAAGGCCACGATTGCCGGGATTGTTCCGATTAAACCAAACAAAGAAATCAAAAAAGCTAACAGCGCAAGCGAGGGGATCGTTTGAATCACACTGGCGACAGACAATACAATCTGCCCCACCCCCGGCCAATAAAAACTTAACACGCCCAAGGGGATTCCTACCGCGACCGCTAAGAGCAAAGACACCACTACTAAAAACAGATGCTGCGCACACAACCGCCAAAAATCAGGACCAAACAACGTCTGTATAAAGGGCTGCTGAGCCGAAGGGCGCTCGGTGTGCGGCACACTGGCCTCTACCCTAGTTGTGCTTGTTTTACCCTGAACCTGACCTTGACCTTTCCCTGACCCTTGCACTTGCCCCCGAGCCTGCTGTTGTAAAAAATCGCGAGCGACGACAGCAAAAGGCTGACCATCGACTTCAGCCCGGGCGTTTAACTCGCCCATCGCCTGTTGAGAAATTGTATTCTGCAGAGCAGACAGTACTTTCCAGCTGCTCGCAAACTTAGTTGGCACATCTGAGCGGTACAACAAAAGTGCGTCATACGTTGGGAAAAAATTCAAATCATCTTGCAAAACGACGAGTCGATCCCGCAACAACTTTGAATCCGTACCATAGGCATCCATCACATCGATTTGTCGGGCCCTGATCGCCTCGTACGCCAGGCCGTGATCTAAGCCCTTGGGTGAGAGTTTGCCCAATTGATATCTATTCGCTAAGCCCTTCCAGCCATCGCTACGACCAATGAACTCATGCGACAAGCCCAAAACTAAGCTGGGGTGCTTCGCTAAATCAGAAATAGTACGCAGTTGCAATTTTTCGGCAACGTCACGACGAACCGCCAAGACATACGAGTTATCAAAGCCAAGCAAGACACCGGCTTGAAGCCCGCTAGGCAAGAGGCGCGCATTAATCTCTGCAAGCGATAAGACCTGCTCAGTTTTCAAAATCTCGCGTGTAATGGTGCCGGTGTATTCAGGATAAAGGTCGATTTCACCGCTGCGTAAAGCCGATAACAAAATACCGGTATTACCCATACCAGACTTCAGCACGACACGATCGTGGCCGGCTGTGGTGACTACTTGACTGACAATCTCGCCAAGAATATACGACTCGGTAAAGCGCTTTGAGCCAACCACTAAGGGCTGAGCGAGCGAGACCTGCGCCAGCAACAATGCCAACACGACACAACAGCCAAGCCGCGCAAGCCAAGCGCTAACCGTGAGCATGCCTCGCCGCGCCACAGGTGCACAGGCAGGCGTCATTTTTGTGGCAAGCGCCAATTGCCAAAGCTTGTGCATTACTCGATCAACAGACGCGTTGCTTGCGCCTCGCCAATGTTGCCAATCACGGCTGCATCATTAAATCCGTGTCGGCTAAACACCGCTAACACTTCAGGCACGGTCTCGGGTGAACAGCAAACTAACAACCCACCACTGGTCTGCGGATCAGACAATAAAGTTTGGCAATCAGCAG
>CANKOW010000325.1 GCA_947484295.1 Alcaligenaceae bacterium
GGCGGCGGTCTCAAGACAAATGCCGGCACTATTTTTATCCCACTCAAAGACTGGGATCAACGTACAGAAAGTGCTGAGCAGCTCGCCAAAAAATTTACAGGGCTAGGCATGGGCATGCCTGACGGCATGGCACTTGTCTTTAATCCGCCACCGATTCGAGGCTTGGGCTCGGCAGGTGGTTTTGAGTTTTACGTGCAGTCTAAAGTTCAGCCGTCTCCGCAACAACTGGCCGAGGTGATTACAAACTTTACTGATGCGCTGCGGCGCCAGCCCAAGCTTATGGGCATCAATACTTTTTTCAGACCGACTGCCCCGCAGTTGTATGTTGAGGTCGATGAGGCTAAAGCGTTGTCGCTCGGGATCCCAGTGTCTGACGTGTATCTAAGCCTGCAAGCAACGATGGGTACCTTGTATGTCAATGACTTTAATCTAAATGGTCGAACCTATCGGGTGCAGCTACAGGCTGATGCGCAATATCGCGCCCAACCAACCGATCTAGGGCAGATCTATGTGCGCGCCGATAACGGCAGCATGGTGCCTGTGTCGGCGTTGATTCAAGTGACGCAAATTGTTGGGCCCGAGCAGCTCGAGCGCTTTAATGGATTTTTAGCGGCCAAAGTGCTGGGTAATGCAATCCCTGGTGTGAGCTCGGGTGAGGCGATTCAACTGGTGCAAGACGTCGCGAATGCGTCGTTACCGCCTGGCTACGAGTTGGCGTGGGCGGGGCAGGCGTATCAGCAACTTCGCACCGGTAATACATCAGCCGTAGCCTTTGTGTTTGGTATCTTGATGGTGTTTTTGATTTTGGCTGCGCAGTATGAGCGCTGGTCGTTGCCGCTTGCGGTGCTGCTGGCTGTGCCCTTTGCTTTCTTCGGCGCCTTGCTCGCGGTGTGGGTGCGCGGCATGCCAAATGATATTTATTTTCAGATTGGGTTGGTGGTGCTGGTCGGGCTATCAGCAAAAAATGCCATTTTGATTGTCGAGTTTGCTTCGCAAAAGCGTCAGCAGGGCATGAGCAACATCGACGCAGCCTTGACTGCGGCGCGGCAAAGATTTCGACCGATTGTGATGACGTCGCTCGCGTTTATTCTGGGCGTGTTTCCATTGGTGATTTCATCGGGCGCTGGGGCGGCAGCCCGCCGTTCGATGGGTACAGGGGTGTTTGGTGGCATGCTGGCTTCAACCTTTATCGCCACAATCTTTGTACCGATGTTCTTTACCTGGATGTCGCGCAAGCAGACTAAGCAGGCCTCAGCGTCTGACCCTGTACAAGCGGGCGCTGACGCGTCTGTCCCAACTACGGGTGAAAAATCTTGAAGCCTATTTTGACGACCAATCGTATGTTGCAATTGCGCAAGACAGTCGCGTCTGACATGCCTAAAGAAAATGTCTTTGCAGGCCGCTTGGCCGCGAGGTCTTGGCAGCGTGTCGCCCGGTGTTCGCTGCTGATGACTGTGGTTTCGCTATCGCTCTCGGGGTGCTTGCTTGGCCCCGACTATCAACGCCCAGACCTTGCGCTGCCCGCACGGTACAACGCGCCTGAGTTGGGCGCAGCAACATCTGCACCCGCATCGGCATCCACATCCGCATCCGCAGGCGGTGCCGTGAAAGCGCAGGTCAATGCGCAGTGGTGGACCCTTTTTGGTGACGCAACGCTTAATCAGTTAGTGCAGACAGCGGGTCAGGACAACGCCGATATTCAGGTCGCGCTGGCTCGTATTCGCATGACTGAGTCGCTCGCCGTCCAAGCGGGTGCTGCCCGGTATCCCATTTTGAATTTGACGGCGAGTGGCACCCGTGCAACGTCGGGCCCTTCGGTTTCGGTGTCGGGTGTTGGCGTGCAGGCCAACACCTCGCAGGTCGGTCTGCTCACATCCTATGAGTTAGACGTCTGGGGGCGGGTACGTCGTAATATCGAATCAGCGACGGCCGTAGCAACCGCCAGTCAGTATGAAAAAGATAGCGTCAGCCTAACGGTTGCGGCACTGGTGTCCACTTTGTATTTGCGCTTACGTTCGCTTGACGCGCAGATGGCAGTGCTTAATGACTCTGTGCGTACGCGCACTGAGTCGGTCAAAGTAGCTGAGGCAAAATTACAAGGTGGTTTGGTCTCACCGATTGACGTTAACCAAGGCAAAGCTGCCTTGGCGGCGTCGCAGGCTAGCTTGTCTGAAGTCACGCGCCAACGCGCGATTGCGCAAAATCAATTAGGTGTATTGACCGGCAAGCTTGATTTAACGATTGCTGCAGGGGATGTGCGTCAATTGCCTGCGCCGCCTTTGCCGCCTGAGGGGTTGCCCTCGACGATCGTAGAAAGTCGACCCGATGTGAATCGTGCCGAACAAGATTTAAGGGCGGCCAATGCACGGGTTGGGGTGGCGACAGCCGGTTTGTTTCCAACCTTTTCTCTCGTAGGGCTCTTCGGCGCACAAAGTGTGGCGTTTGGTTCTTTCTTATCCGGCCAAAGTTCGGTGTGGTCAGCAGGGATTGGCTTGCTGCAGCCTATTTTTTCGGGCGGCTTGCTGCAGGGGCGCCTAGAGTATGCAAAGGCGCAACAACAAGAGGCCTTAGGCGGTTACGTGAAGGTTGTTCGCAATGCGTTTGGCGAAGTCAGCGATGCATTAGTCTCTGTGCAACAGACCTTACAGACAGAGCAATACTTGCAGCAGCAGGTACAGGCCTCGACCAAGGCACAAGAGTTGGCCGCGCTACGTTACGCAGCGGGCTACGTTGATTTTTTGAACGTGCTTGAATCGCAACGGGTTGCCAATGAGGCGAGCTTAGCCTTCGTGATTAACCGGTCGGCTCGCCTGCAAGCCAGTGTGGATCTGTTTAAGGCTCTCGGCGGTGGCTGGGTGGCCAAGCCGTAATTGCCAAGATTCAAGACTTAAGACTTAAGACTCAAGATTCAAGATGCCAGATTCAAGATGCCAGATCCAGGCTTGAGGGTCTAAGCTCAAAGCTCAAAGGGTTTTTTTAAAAATCTGATTGTCGGTGATGGGGATGAACTGCCCCCCAATCCCGATAATTTTGACCGTGGGCGGTAACTCGGGTTTAAACAAGCGCAACATCGCCAGATCAACCGTATA
>CANKOW010000326.1 GCA_947484295.1 Alcaligenaceae bacterium
GCGCGCGTACCTACCCTGATTTTTGATGAGGTCGATAGCGGCATTGGCGGAGCGGTGGCCGAGGTAGTCGGTAATTTATTACGCGAACTCGGCGTACGCCATCAAGTACTCTGCGTGACGCACTTACCTCAAGTCGCTGCGCGTGCGCAACAACACTTTCAAGTCAGCAAGCAAAATGTTAAAGGCAAAACGCAATCAAGTATTGCTTTGCTGCCGCCGTCCGAGCGCATCGAAGAAGTCGCCCGGATGCTGGGGGGGATCAAAATTACAAGCACCACGCGCGAACACGCAAAAGAATTATTACAGCCTTAGTTAACGCCCGGCTCATCAGAGCGCACACGCCTTAACCAACGCCCGGCTTCATCAAAACGCACGCATCCCAACGGGGCGACTATCGACCCGTGCCGTGGCAGGCGGTACAGACCCCGTACAACACCATCGCATGGCTTTCTAAAATAAAGCCGTTATCGCGCGCGACCTTGTGTTGCCGCTTTTCGATATCGGCATCGGTAAATTCAGCCACCTTGCCACAATGCGTGCAAATCAGATGATCGTGGTGATCGCCATCATTCAGTTCAAAAATTGCCTTGCCACCATCAAACTGACTGCGCGCCAAGATACCGGCCTGCTCAAACTGCGTTAGTACGCGATACACGGTGGCGAGACCAATATCGATGTTCTCGCCAATTAATGCGCGATAAACGTCTTCAGCGCTAAGATGACGCGCCCCGGATTTACGAAAAATATCCAGTATTTTTAGACGTGGAAACGTTGCCTTTAAGCCCACATTTTTAAGATCGCTCGGGTCGTTTTCGGTGTACATCGGCAATTCCTCGTTTTAGCTCTGAATCCCCGCGCGTTTATGGCAAAATCGCCAAAAAAACCCCGCAAGATCGTGTGTGAGACCAACGTTTGACCGCGTAAACCTTTATGATACCGTCTTTGGTTGTTTATCCGATAGAGGTTTGCAGTGGTCAAGTTACACACTTTCGCTTTGCACCTGCGCACCGGCGTGGCGCTCGCCCTGTTGGTCGTAGCCGCGGCCGGTTGCAGTTCAAACCGTTGGGGCTTTCCGTATAAAGTCAGCGTTCAACAAGGCAACTGGATCACCAAAGACCAAGTCAGCCTGCTGCGCCCTGGCATGACACGCGAGCAAGTACGGTACGCCTTAGGCACACCGATGCTCACAAGCGCCTTGCACAGTAATCGCTGGGATTACCCCTATTTCTATCGCGCAGGTACGGGCAAAATCGAAGAGCGCACGCTAACAATTTTCTTTAACGGCGCACAGCTTGAAAGCTGGCGCGGCGAAGAACAGCCTGAGCTGCAACCATTTCAAATTGCGCGCGATGAAGTCGGCATCACGGTGCGAGAAGATAAACAAATTAAGCTTGATAACGAGCGTCTAAACAACGATGGCGCAGCCGCGGTTCAACTGATCCCTGGGGTCAATATCGATCAAATGCAGACCTCAAACAGCCCACCGCTCAGCGACCCGCAGGCCTTACCTGGCGCACCACAAGATGCGCCTGTACCACTGCGCTGATTAATCTTTTCAGGTAACCGTCACATGATGCGTATCGCAATAGCAGGAGCCAGTGGCCGCATGGGCCGTATGCTGATTGAGTCGGTGTCTCAGTCAACCGATCTTTGCCTCGCTGCGGCGCTTGATGTCGCCGGCTCGCCCATGATCGGTCAAGACGCCTGCGCCTTTTCAGGCAAGCCTAGCGGCGTGCTCATCACAGACCAGCTTTCCGCGCTCAAAGACGCCGACTGCCTAATTGATTTCACTCGGCCCGAGGGCTCGCTGTTGCACTTGGCGGCCTGCGTGCGGTATGGCGTCAACATGGTGATTGGCACGACGGGTTTTGACGATGCGGGCAAAGCCGCCATCGCCCAGGCGGCAAAAAAAATCGGTGTGGTGTTTGCGCCAAATATGAGTGTTGGCGTCAACGCAACCCTCAAACTGTTAGACATGGCGGCGCGTATTCTTAACTCAGGCTACGACGTCGAAGTCTTTGAAGCCCATCACCACCACAAAGTTGATGCGCCGTCGGGTACAGCGCTCAAGATGGGCGAAACCATTGCGCAAGCTTGGGGCAAACCCCTCGATGACATCGCCACCTGGACACGCGAGGGCCACACCGGTCCGCGCGAAGCTGGCACGATCGGATTTTCAGTCGTGCGCGGCGGTGACATCGTGGGTGACCATACTGTCTATTTTTGCGGCATCGGTGAACGCATCGAAATCACACACCGCTCAAGCAGTCGCGCGGGCTACGCCGAAGGCAGCCTTCGTGCAGCACGCTTTTTGAAAGACAAAAAGGCGGGCTTGTTTGACATGCAGACTGTTCTTGGTCTTTAGGCTAAACAACCACCGGCTCAATCTCGAGCAGCACACCAAACGTTTTCTCGACAGACTGACTAATCGTGCTTGCCAACGCGAGCAGCTCTGCTGCGTGAGCGCCACCATAGTTGACGAGTACCAAGGCCTGCTGGGCATGAACCCCGACTGCGCCTGACCGCAGGCCCTTGAAGCCACACTGTTCAATGAGCCAACCAGCAGCGAGCTTAAAGCCTCCATCTTTTTGAGGATAAGCGACAAGCTTATCAAAGCGCGCTTGCAGCGCCACGTGTTGTGCAGCAGACACCACTGGATTTTTAAAAAAGCTGCCTGCATTGCCCAGTACTGCAGGGTCTGGCAGTTTGCGGCGACGAATGTCACAGACGGCGTCTAGTACGACCTGTGCGCTGACGGGCTGTGCTGTTGCTGTGTGTGAGGCCTGTGCTGTCACAGCCGGTGAAGCCGCTGCAAGCTGCGGATGCTTGGCCAGATCGGGATAGGTCAGCACGGGCTGCCACGCCTTGGGCAAGGCAAAGCGCACTGAGACAATCAGCCACTCACCACGTCTGGCACGTTTAAAAACGCTGTCGCGATAAGCGAACTCGCATTCTGCGCGCGAGAGGGTGACATACTTTTGTGTGGCGACGTGCCAAGCTGTCACCGACGCAATACGCTGACACAACTCAACACCGTAGGCGCCAATATTTTGAACCGGTGCGCCCCCCACTGTGCCCGGTA
>CANKOW010000327.1 GCA_947484295.1 Alcaligenaceae bacterium
TCAGTCGGGCTTTCTCTCTTGATACAAGGTTTGTTTTTAGAGTTCTTTGGTGGCGTTCCCATTAAATTGCCTGATCTGATCGAGGGTAATTTGCGTATTCTTGGAGGCGCCATCACTACCCAAAGACTGGTCCTCACCCTGATCGCTTTGCTGGTCGCAGTCACCATGTGTTGGCTCATTGCAGCAACAAAACTTGGCAAATCTTTGCGTGCGGTCTCAGAAGACCATGAGGCTGCGATGCTTCAAGGTATCCCTTACCGAAAAACTGCTCTGTATGGATTTTTGATCGCAACCTTTTTAGCCGCCATTGCGGGTGCACTTCTGGCGCCCGTCACCGTCATTAGCGCGAATGTTGGCAGCGACTTTCTCATCAAAGGCTTTATCGCCATTGTGATCGGAGGCTTGGGTAGCATCCCAGGTTCAATCATTGGCAGCATCTTAATCGCTGTGATCGAAAGTGTAGGTGGCTATTATTTTGACCCCTCGCTTGCGACGCTCGCAATGTTTGTCATTACCATGTTGGTATTGCTAGTTCGTCCGAAAGGGATCATGGGTAATGGGTAACGCGCGCGGTTCAACCATCCTTTATGTCGCCCTCCTCAGCCTGCTCGTTCTTGGTGGCAGTCTGTTTGCGGGTACCGGCTTTGCTGCGAGCTTAGTCATCTGGGTTTCCATCAATATCTTGCTTGCGGCAAGCTTTCGCTTCGTTCAATTGATTGGTGAATTAAATTTTGCGATCGCTGGCTTCGTAGGCGTTGGCGCCTATGTTGCCGGCGTTTGCACCACAAAACTCGGTTTGCCATTTATCGTAGCCTTAGTCAGCGCAGCGCTGGCGGCAACGTTGCTGAGTCTGATTGTGGGCTACATCACGCTACGCACGAAGGGACCTTATTTTATGTTGATCAGCTTTGCCTTCACCGAAGTGCTAAGAATGGTCTACACGCAGATTGACTATATTGGCAGCAACTCGGGAATGCTCGGGGTGTTCCCACCCGTTTTGTTAACTGACTATTACCCAACGTTTGTCGTTGCAGTTGTACTTTTAAGTTTAATTGTGCTCTACAAGATCGAGCAAAGCGACTTTGGAAAAGTCTTGGTTGCCATTCGTAATAATGATGCGATCGTTCAGACGGTCGGGATCAATGTTCACTTAACAAAAGTCAGTTGTTTAGCGATCTCATCGTTTGTCGCGGGTATCTGTGGCGCCCTGCTCGCGCATGCCAATAACGTCATTAGCCCTGATGACTTCAGCTTTTTATTAGCGGTATACACGCTGGCTTATATTAAAGTTGGCGGAGAATCGCATATTGCGGGCCCTATTTTGGGCGCCTCTGTCTTGACCTTACTCGCTCAGGTGGCGATGGGTTTTGGTCCGTTCGAACATATTTTCTATGGCGCGGCAATCGTCATTGCTGTCTTACTGATGCCAGATGGTTTGGTCGGGATCATCAGAAAATTTTTAGGCCTGCCCCCGAAACCTCAAGCCGCAGCTAAGCACTGAGCGAGAGACGAAAATATGACAACAGAGATCTTGTTAAAAGTCGAAAAACTCACTCGTCGTTTTGGTGGTTTAACCGCTGTATCAAATTTAAGTTTTGACGTGCAAAAAGGCGAAATCCTTGGTTTGATCGGACCGAACGGCGCCGGCAAAAGTACGACCTTTAATTGCGTGAGTGGTTTTTACCCTGCGTCTGAGGGCCGTATCGAGTTTTTAGGCGAAGACATTTCAAAAATGAATACTGCGCAAGTCTGTCACAAGGGTCTAGTGCGTACCTTTCAACACGACAGCCTTCTGACGGATATGACGGTCTATGACAATATCCTGATCGCGACCTTCAGCACGATCAGCGTAAAGAGCGAGCGCGTCCGCCGCGTTCACGAAACCGCCGAGATACTCAACCTGTCTGATCATCTGCAAGACATCGCTGGCAATTTACCGCACGGTTTACAACGCAGGGTCAGTATCGCCATCGCTTTTGCGACACGCCCAAAATTACTCTGCTTAGACGAACCTCTTACAGGTTTAAATCAGACTGAGGTCGGTGGTGCACTTGCGACCTTTAGGCGAATTCGCGATGAATTTAAGCTTTCGATTTTGTTGGTTGAACACAATATGAAAGCCGTCATGGAGATCTGCGATCGCATTGTGGTGCTTGATCATGGCATTTTTCTAGCCGCTGGCTCACCGTTAGAAATCAAGCAAAATCCCGCGGTGATTTCTGCGTACCTAGGTAAACGCGCATGACAACCGACTATGCACTCAAGGTCACTGATCTCGTTGTGAATTACGGGATTGTGCCAGCCGTCAAAAGCATAAGTTTTTCAGTCGCTCGTGGAAAAATTACGACCATCATTGGCTCGAACGGCTCGGGCAAATCAACCACGATGAAAGCACTGACTGGTTTACTCCCCTCGCAAAGCGCAGGCATCGAGCTTTTTGGAAAAAATATTCGTCACACAGAGACTGATGTCTTGGTCAAACAGGGACTGGTATTAGTGCCCGAGGGGCGACGTCTTTTTAAAAGCATGACCGTCACAGAGAACTTACAGATGGGTGCTTTCCAGCGCTCAGACAAAGTGGCAATCGCCCGCGATTTTGAACAGACGTTGGAATATTTTCCTGCCTTAAGAGAAAAGCTAAACGTGCGCGCAGCCAGCCTGAGCGGTGGGCAGCAGCAAATGGTCGCGGTTGCACGAGCACTCATGGCGGGCCCAAAGTTGCTTCTGCTTGATGAGCCAACCATTGGTCTGGCGCCAGCGATTGTCGACACCATCGCCGAGATCATTCAATCGATTGCGAAAGCAGGAGTCGAGATTCTTTTGGTTGAACAAAACGCTGAGATTGCTCTAGAAATTTCGCATTACGCCTACATCCTCGAACGCGGAGAAGTTGCTATGCATGGATTAGCAACGGAACTTGCCAACAGCGCAGAGATTCAACGCGCCTACCTCGGTATTTAATTTGTTATTCGGGATTATCATGGGACGTTTAAGTGGCAAGGTCGCCCTCATTACGGGCGCAGGCGCAGGGATTGGCCGAGAGACTGCGTTACTTTTTGCGCAAGAA
>CANKOW010000328.1 GCA_947484295.1 Alcaligenaceae bacterium
ATTGGGTAGGCAACGCACATCGAAGACCATATCGGCATCGCGTGGCACACCGTGTTTGAAAGCGAAAGATTCAAAGGTGAGCACTAAAGGGGTGCGATCTGCCTGGACTAAATCTCGAACCCACGCGCGGAGCTGTCCGGGCGTGAGCCCAGAGGTATCGATGACTTGCCCCTGGCTGCGCAGCGGATCTAACAGCTCGCGTTCTTGGGTGATGCAGTCTTCAAGCGACAGGACTTGACCTTTTTTGCGCATGCGATCTGAAAGAGGATGGCGGCGCCTTGATTCAGCGTAGCGCTGGAGCAGGGTTTCATCAGTCGCCTCAAGAAAGACAACGCGTAATTGTGTATTGCCAGCACGCAGCGCTGTGATGATTTCAGGAAGTTCGCCGAGTTCATCAGCCGAGCGGGCGTCGATTGCAACCGCAATACGTTCGCCAGCGTTGTCGCGACGTGACGTAATAAATTCATGCAAAAAGCGTACCGGTAGGTTGTCGACACAGGTGTAGTCGGCGTCTTCAAGCATACGCAACGCCACTGATTTGCCCGAGCCAGAGATGCCCGTGATCAAGACGACGTTCAGCGCGCCCATTTACCGATTACCTTGTGCAATGGCTGCGGCTTGGCGTTCCATGAACTCAGCAAGGGTGTCAATCCCGCGTAATTTCAAAATCGTGTTGCGTACGGCCGCCTCGACGAGCACGGCCAAGTTGCGCCCTGCAGCGACTTGCAGCATGACCTTGCGGATCGGACAGCCCAACAGCTCTTGCGTCATGTCTTGCAGCGGCAAGCGCTCAAACTTATCTTGAGCCGTTGCACGAACAAGATGCACGATCAGCTTAAGTTTCATTTTTCGACGCACCGAGGTTTCGCCAAAAATCGTACGTATATTGAGCAGACCCAAACCCCGCACCTCAAGCATATTTTGCAAAAGTGTGGGGCAGTGCCCATCAATCACATGGGGCGAGGTGCGCGAGAGCTCGACCGCGTCATCAGCGACTAGACCATGGCCGCGCGAAATCAACTCGAGCGCTAATTCGCTTTTGCCCAAGCCAGATTCGCCGGTAATCAAAACGCCCAAACCGAGTACATCCATAAACACGCCGTGCACAGTGGTAACGGGTGCCAGACGGCGGGTCAGATAAATCCGCAGTAAGTCGATGAGTTGTGCGGCGGGTACAGCGGTCGACAGTAACGGCACATGATTGCGGTCGCACTCTTGAATGAGGTCGTCAGTCGCCGTTAAACTATCAGCAATCAGAATCGCCGGCACCCCGCCTGCTAAGAGCTCTTCGAGATGGTGCACACGCCGGCGCGTATCAAAGCGCGTGTAGTAAGCCATTTCTTCGCGACCAAACACTTGAATGCGCGAGGGGTGAATCAGGTTTAAGTGACCGATCAGGTCGGCTGCGGCCATGCCGTTATCTGGGATGCGACGGTCTGCCGCCGACTGACCTGCGACCCAGTTAAACGGGATGTCTTCAAGATTGTCGTTTACTAGATCTTGCACCGTCAGCATAGCGGCTCCGAGTGTTCAGCGTTTAGACGTGCGAGTGTTTAGGCTAAGCCCGTGGTCAGCAACCGGTGCACCACGGTCGAACCCGTTTCGCGCGCTAGGGTTAGACGAAAGGTGTCATTTGAAAACAATTGCGCGACTTCAGCTAGTATATCCAGATGTTGTTGCGCCGCGCTTTCTGGCGCCAACAGAAAAAGAAGTTGACTGACGGGCTGACCGTCAGGCGCCTCGAAGGCGATTGGTTTAGCCAGCCTAAAAAAGGCCGCGACCGAGTGCTTGAGGCCTTTGACGCGACCATGGGGCACGGCAATCCCGGCTCCTAGCCCTGTTGAGCCCAAGCGCTCGCGCGTAAACAAACTTTCGTAGACGGCGGCGCGCTCAAGTCCGTGTCGGTTCTCGAACAAAAGGCCGGCTTGTTCGAACACGCGCTTTTTACTGGTCACCGCCAGTTCAAGCACAATATTTTCAACAGGCAAGATACGCGTCAAAAGTTTCATACGTTGATTATATGACGCAGTGTTTGAAGCGCGAAAGATCGCTTGACAGGCGCGCCAATCCCCGCACTCAGGATAGGGCTGCCGTTAGAGCACTAAAAATTTTGCCCCAAGCCAGAAGGAGCTGACATGGGGCTGTTATGCGCAGAACAAAAACCACTACACGCTAGGACTTAAGCCGCTTCAAATAGCTGGCGTTTGGCTGCGATGTGATGGTGATTTTGGGTGCGATCTTTGTGTTGAATAATCTTGCGATCGATTTTATCGACGAGTAAGTCGATTGCCGCATAGAGATTCTCGGCGAGGGCTTCGCAATGGATGTCTTTACCTCGGACATGTAGCGTGATTTCAGCTCGATGTTTCAAGGGCTCAAGTGAGAGCATGACTTGGATATCAATCACATGGTCGAAATGACGCAAAACGCGTGCCGTTTTACTGTGGATATATTCACGTATTGCAGGGGTAACGTCTAAGTGGTGACCAATAATGCTTAGGTTCATAGCGTACTCTCCAAAAAAGCGAAGGGGTGCGCGGATGCGCGAAAAGGACGTCTAGGCTGACCTCAGTGTTGAGTGGATAACAGTTTTAGTTTAGTCAGATCGCTCAAGAAATCAAGCGGCTAAGGCACACTTGTGTCACTTAAAAGACATATATTTTGAGCGGAGTTGCGCGGGCGCAAGCTCATGCTTGAAAAGGCAATTACATCTTGAAATGCTCGCCTAAGTAAACCTTGCGCACAGAGGCGTCATTAATGATGTCTTCGGGCTTGCCAGTGGTGAGGACTTTGCCCTCACTGATAATGTAGGCGCGGTCGCAAATCCCTAAGGTTTCGCGTACGTTGTGGTCGGTAATTAAGACTCCAATGCCGCGGCTTCTCAGAAACCGCACGATGCGCTGAATTTCGATCACGGCGATGGGATCGACGCCGGCGAAGGGCTCATCGAGCAAAATAAAGCGCGGGCGCGTAGCCAGCGCGCGTGAGATCTCAACCCGACGTCGCTCGCCGCCCGAGAGTGAGAGTGCACTGTTGCGCCGAATATGGGTGATTTGCAGCTCTTC
>CANKOW010000329.1 GCA_947484295.1 Alcaligenaceae bacterium
AGACGTTACCAAGAATATAGTAAGCTTGCCTTTGCAATCTAGTAAGTCTGCCTTCGCAATCAAGGCTCAGGCGCGAGCCAACCGATCATTAGGCGAGCCGTTCAATCATTGAATATCGAGAAATCATGATGTTAAACATGCACAGTCTGAGTCGGCAAGTGCTGGGGATTGTCTTGCTGTCGCTTTGCGCAGCGATGGCTCCGGTGAGCGCGGCTTACCCCGAACGTCCGGTGACTTTAGTGGTGACCTATCCGCCTGGCGGCACTGCAGATTTGGTGGCTCGTATGTTAGCCCCAGAGGTGTCAAAAGACCTAGGCCAAAATGTTGTCGTTGAAAATCGTGGTGGCGCAGGCGGCATGATCGGTGGTGCCAGCGTTGCCAAAGCTGCACCTGATGGTTACACCATCATGCTCGATGCCGCGAATCACTCGCAAAATCCGGCGGTGCAACCCAAGATGTTATTCGACACCTTAAAAGACTTTGCACCGATTACCTTTATCCAGCGTGTGCCCAACGTGTTGGTGGTGCGCACTGATAATCCCTTGACGACGGTGGCCGAGGTCATCAGCGCCGGTAAGAAAAAAGAGCCCTCGCTCTATTACGCATCCTCTGGCCCAGGCGGAGCGCAGCACTTAGCCGGTGTCCTGTTTAATGCCTTGGCGGGCACGCACCTCGAGGCTGTGCACTATAAAGGCGGTTCGTTGGCGTTGACCGATGTGATCTCAGGCCAAGTGACGATGATGTTCTCAACGGTCGGTACCTCGTTGCCTCATGTTCGTGCGGGCAAACTTCGTGTCATTGCGGTAGGAAGTGATAAACGGACTGCCGTGTATCCCGACGTTCCTACGATTGCTGAGGCGGGTGTGCCAGGCTATGCAAGCTACGAGTGGAACGCGATATATGCTCCGGCGGCAACCCCTCCTGCCATCATTGCGCGCTTAAATCAAGCCTTTGTAAACGCCTTAAAACAACCCGCAGTGATTGCCCGCATCGGTGAATTTAATGGCGAGATCATTGCTTCGACTCCGCAAGAGCTTGATACCTTCAGACGTGCCGAAATTGCAAAATGGCAACGTGTTGCCAAAGAGTTTAATCTGCAGTTATCACAGTGACGATCGCGTTGCTGAGTGAGTTGCTTTCGGAAACTGCATGACTAAAATCTCGGCACCTAAGGGGCCGGTTGTCAGAGTGGCTTGTAGGTCGGTTGGCGAGATAAAAATTGCAGTGCCGGCCTCGTGCGTTTGGCCATCCGTGACCGCGGACCCTGCTGCGATATAAATAAACTGTCCGCGTCCAGAAATCGGTTCAGGTGCAACGATAGGTTGCTGCGCAGGCGCTTGGTATATCGTGGCACACAAACCATCGGTTTGCATCGCAATGGCATTGTGCTCGACTGTACTCACTAAGGCCGCGCGCTTGGCATCATTTAAACAGCCGACAGGCGCGCCCATCACATGGCGACGCGGTAGGTCTTTCATGTCACCGCGCTGCTCTGGCAAATATCCTGCGCCCGCGTCTTTGCCTAATCTAAACACCATGTAATGTAAGCCCTGCTCGCCCGCAGTGATGGGGCCATAGCCGGTGTGCTTGGCGGCAAAGTGTACGGTGTAGGGCGTGACGTGATGTTTACCTAATAGGCCGTCACCAGCCACCATGATTTGAAACTGATCGACAATGTGAAAGTGTGATTGCAGCACGCCATGAGGCTGCTGCTCGATTAGTTTGCAGTTTGGTGCGTCAGATTCAGCATCGCCTGTTTCAGGGATTAAATCGCTTCTGAAAATATGCCCACCGCTTACACCAGGTGCCGAACGGATTGGCCGCTCGCGGCGGTTGTTGAATGCTTCAGTGACAGTGCCGATCATGGTCATAGTAAAAGTCTCCGTGTGGGCCTTAGTGTGAAAGCGGTTGAGGCCTTTCTGATGCTTTATTATTGCACGATGGTACACATAACAACTAGGTGGGAGCGATGACAAGACTATTGGAAGATAGAGTAATTTGGGTAGTTGGTGCCTCTGGGGCGATTGGCGCCGCAATTGCTCGCCGTGTGGCGGGTGAGGGTGCCGTTGTGGTTGTTTCAGCTCGTTCCGTAGACAAGCTAGAAGCTCTAAAAACAGAAATTATTGCTGCGGGTGGGCGGGCACAAGCTCTAACGGTCGACATCAAGAGTCGCAAAAATGTTGACGAGGCGGCGCAAGCGATTTTGACGCAACATGGCCAAATTGATGGTTTAGTGAACTCAACGTCTATTTCGGATTTTGGCCCCCTAATGAGTCTGGACGATGATGTTTGGATGGCTGTCTTGAATTCAAAATTGCTAGGCTACGTGCGTACGATGCGTGCGGTTCTACCCGCAATGTCAGAACGCAAACAAGGCGTGATCGTGAATATGTCGGGTCGTGGTGGTAAGCAACCGACGGCGACGCATCTGCCCGGCGGCTGTGCAAACGCTGCGGTGAATTTGCTGGATAAGGGGGTTGCTGATGCCTTCTTGCCTTTTGGTATTCGTGTCAACACCGTTGCCCCGGGCCCGATTGCATCAGACCGATTGGATCAGATGATGAAATCTACTGGCTCTATGTCGGATCGAAGCGCGCAAACGTTTAATCGCCCCGGCACCCCCGAAGATGTTGCCGAGGCAACACTTTGGTTACTTTCGGATCAGTCTAGGCATGTCACGGGCGCGCTTATCCCTGTTGACGGTGGCGCAACCTATACGGTTTGAACCGTTGGGAGGTAACGCCTTTGTACGATTCCTTGCGCAGTAACACCTTTGTATGATTCTTGACGTGGCGATATCCTTGTCTTTTAGATTGGCGAGAATATTAAGGCGCTTACTCTGGCTTTAATCCTACGTCGTCAAACGCCTGTTTCCAATCTTTGAGCTGACTTGCCACGAAGGTATTCAGCTCAGCAGGTGTTGAGCCTGCGAGGTGAAACCCTTGTCGTTCAATGCGTGCGCGTGAGGCGGGATCAGCGATTGCAGCGCGGACTGCCTCGCTCATCCGAGTGGCGATGTCTGGCGGTAACTTAGC
>CANKOW010000330.1 GCA_947484295.1 Alcaligenaceae bacterium
CGCTCAGCACAGCGGCATCGCTAGCCTCGAAGAGTTCGCCTTACGCCTACGCCGCTATGCGGCATGATCGACAAACTTAACGTACCTCAGCGCGAAGCCGTCACGCTCGCGGCTCAGCATGCGTTAGTGTTGGCGGGTGCGGGTAGTGGAAAGACGCGTGTGCTCACCACACGCATGGCTTGGTTGATTCAAACCAGCCAGGTCAGCCCCCAAGGTCTGCTAGCGGTTACCTTTACGAATAAAGCGGCGCGAGAAATGTTATCCCGGGTATCGGCCTTATTGCCGATTGACCCTCGCGGCTTATGGATCGGTACCTTTCACGGTCTGTGCAATCGGATGCTCAGAGCGCATCACCGCGACGCGGGTTTGCCTCAATCTTTTCAAATTTTAGACACGGCCGATCAGCTCGCTGCGATTAAGCGCTTGTTAAAAGCCAATGCGGTCGATGATGAAAAATATCCACCGCGCGATGTACAACGTTTTATCAATGGTGCAAAAGAAGACGGTCAGCGCCCAGGCGACGTCGAGGCGTTTGACAGCTTTCGGCGGCGCATGATTGAAATCTATACCCTTTACGAGGCGCAATGCCAGCGCGAAGGTGTGGTTGATTTTCCTGAGTTGTTATTACGCGCCTACGAACTACTGGCGCGTAACGAACCGATTCGCTCGCACTACCAGCGCCGTTTTCGCCATGTGTTGGTAGATGAGTTTCAAGATACCAATACGCTGCAATACAAATGGCTCACGTTGTTGGCTGGTGGCGGTGCGATCATGTTTGCGGTGGGTGACGATGATCAATCGATCTATGCGTTTCGCGGGGCGAATGTTGGTAACATGGCTGACTTTGAGCGCGACTACGCGCATGGCACGGTCATTCGTCTTGAGCAAAACTACCGCTCGTTCGGTCACATCTTAGATTCTGCGAACGCGCTGATTAGTCACAATAGCGGGCGTTTGGGTAAAAACCTCTGGACCGAGCAGGGCGAGGGCGAGCAGATACGCGTGGTTGAGCAACCAACCGATTTGCTCGAGGCTCGCTGGTTGGTCGATGAGGTCAGAGGTTTAATCTCTGATGGGCGCGATCGCAGTCAAATTGCCGTGCTCTACCGCAGTAATGCGCAATCACGTGTCATCGAACATGGTTTGTTTTCGTCGGGTATCGCCTACAAAGTTTATGGGGGCTTGCGCTTTTTTGAGCGTCAAGAGGTCAAGCACGCGCTAGCTTATTTGCGTTTAATGGCCAACCCCAATGACGACACCTCGTTCATGCGAGTGGTTAATTTTCCGCCTCGTGGGATCGGTGCGCGCACCCTCGAGCAACTGGGTGATCAAGCAAAGGCTTTTGATACCAGCTTGTCGGGTGCTGTCGCACGTGTGGCAGGTAAGGGCGGCTCAAACCTGGCCCAGTTCGCGGTGCTGATTCAACGTTTGGCCCAAGAAACACGTGACTTGCTCCTGCCAGAAATGGTTGAACATGTAATCGCGCACAGCGGTTTAATCGAACACTATCAGCAAGACCGTGAAGGTGCGGATCGAATCGAAAACTTGAACGAACTCGTGTCTGCAGCGGCCGCTTTTGCCTCAGAGGCAAATGTGTCAGGGTTGCCGGCAGGTGTTGTGATTGTGTCTGAGACGCAGACGACTGCTCTTGATGTTACGCCCGCGGATTCAGACTTCACTGAAGGCGGCTTCGGTGGCTTGTCGCCCCTAACCGCCTTTTTGTCGCACGCCTCGCTTGAGGCGGGTGATAACCAGGCGCAAGCTGGCCAAGACGCAGTGCAGCTCATGACGGTGCACGCAGCCAAGGGGCTTGAGTTTGACGCAGTGTTTATTACCGGCTTAGAGGAAGGGCTGTTTCCGCACGAAAACAGCATTCTCGAACAATCAGGGCTCGAAGAAGAGCGACGTTTGATGTACGTTGCGATCACGCGCGCACGCGAGCGGCTGTATTTTAGTTTGGCACAAAGCCGCATGTTGCATGGTCAAGCGCGTTACGCGATGCGTTCGCGGTTTTTATCTGAAGTGCCCGATGCGCATCTTAAGTGGCTGACGCCCAAGCAGGGTTTTGTTGATTCTGAACCTCGCTGGAAATCAAGCGGTGATGCTGGTGGTGCAACCTACGGTCGCCAAGGCGCAGCGGCGCATGCTGCTGTTGCGCCACGCTCGGTCACCACGGGTGTCACAGTTGGGGCGCAGCAGTTTCGCATTGGCCAAGGTGTGCGACACGGACGCTTCGGCGAAGGCACGATTATTGGTTTATCGGGCAGCGGCCTCGACGCACAAGCGCAGATTCAGTTTCGCGAGGTGGGCTCAAAAACATTGGCGCTTGGCGTGGCCAAGCTTGAGATCACACAAAGTTAGTCTGGCCTGTTGCCTGTCGACGTACTCTCTTTTGCGTTGGGCTTACCCCGGGGGATACGGTAGCGGTTATAGCCCCACAGGTACTGCTCTGGCATCGAAACGATCATGTCCTCTAGTGCCCGATTCATTTGTGCGGCAGCCAGGTCAATGTCGTCTGATAAGGGTTCTTTGATTTCTTTGTGTCTGATTGTAAAACCCTTGCCGATGCCATTGCGTTGCGCCGCTACGACAAAGATCGGCGCGCCCGTGGTGCTTTGCAATCTTTGCACAAGTTTTGTGGTGTACGCTGGTTTGCCAAATAAGGGCGCCCAAACGCCTTCACCCATTAACGGCACCTGATCCGGCAGGATGCCGACCGTCTCGCCTCGTTTCAGCGCTTTCAGCAAGGTTCTCAGACCTGATTGATTGGACGGCGCCATGGTGAGATTTTTTCTGGTTCTGGTTTTGATAATCCAGTCATGCAACCATGGCTGTTTCGGCAGACGGGTCAGCACGGTGGCTGGAAATCTGCTGGTGTAGATGGCCCCGAGTAGTTCGAAGCTTCCTGAGTGAGGGCCTAGCAGAATCAGGCCCTTGCCTCGCGCAAGCGCGGCTTGAAACTCATCCCAGCCATCGCATTGCACATGTTTAGCTAATTTAGCCTCATCCCGAC